>CAZYLP010000244.1:440-10617 GCA_964648345.1 uncultured Planctomycetota bacterium | reverse complement strand
CGCGCCCACGAGCGGCGCGGTCCTCCTCGACGGGCGGCCCGCCGCGGCGCTCCCGCGCGACGAGGCGGCCCGGCGCGCGGCCTACGTGCCGCAGCAGGCGACGGTCACGTTCGACGTGAGCGGCCTCGAGGTCGCGCTCATGGGCCGTCACCCGTTCGGCCGCGGGCTCCTCCTCGAACGCGAGGCGGACGTCCGGCTGGCCGAGGAGAGCCTCGCCCTCGCCGGCGCGCTCCCGTTCCGGGACCGCGCCTTCCTGTCGCTCTCGGGCGGCGAGAAGCAGCGCGTCCTCCTCGCGCGCGCGCTCGCGCAGGGGACCCCGTCGCTCCTCCTCGACGAGCCGACGGCGGCGCAGGACCTCTCGAACGGGCTCGAGATCTTCGCGCTCGCGGCGCAGCTCGCCCACGAGAAGAAGCGCGCCGTCCTCGTCGCGACGCACGACGTGAACGCCGCGGCGCGCTTCGCGGACCGGATCGTGGTCCTCGAGCGCGGGCGCGTCGTACGCGACGGCAAGCCCGCGGACGTCCTCACGGAGGAGGTGCTCCGCTCGGTCTTCTCGGTCGAGCCGCTCCTCGGGAAGACCCCGGGCGGCGAGACCTTCTTCGTCCCCTTGCAGCCCGTGTCCCCGAGCGAGCGCAGCGCGTCGAGGGGCCCATGAGGCCCGTCCCCGCGCTCCTCCTCTCGCTCCTCATCTTCGTCGTCTTCCTGGCGGCGGGTCCGTTCCTCACGCGCGCCGATCCCGACAAGGTCACGCTCGCCGAGATCATCGCCCTGAACGCGCCGCGGACCGTCGCGGCGGCCATCGCGGCCGCCGCGCTCGCGGCCGCGGGCGTCCTCCTCCAGGCCGTCCTCCGCAACCCGCTCGCGACTCCCTACACGCTCGGCATCAGCTCGGGGGCCTCCCTCGGAGCGGCCGCGGCGCTGAAGGTCCCGTTCATCGCGGCCGGGGCCGCGCTCGGGATGCCGGGCGTCGAGGCGGCCGCGCTCGCCGGCGGTCTCGCCGCGGCCGCGCTCGTCTACGGGGTCGCGCGCTCGCGGGCCGAGCTCCCCGCGGAGACGCTCCTCCTCGCGGGCGTGGCGGTCTCCCTCCTCGCGGCGAGCGGGATCGCCGTGATCCAGTTCCTCTCGGACACGCCCGACCTCGCCGCGATCATCCGCTGGAGCATGGGCGGGATCTCGGGGATCGGCTGGCGCTCCCTGGTCGCGGCGCTGCCGCTCATCTTCCTCGGCCTCGCGCTCTTCGCCGAGATCGCGGGCGACCTCGACGTGGCCTCCCTCGACGAGGAGTCGGCGCGCGCTCTCGGCGTGGATCCCGTCCGCACGCGCAAGCTCGCCTTCCTCGGCGCCAGCCTCGCGACGAGCGGCGTCGTCGCGATCGCCGGACCGGTGGGCTTCGTGGGCCTCATCGTCCCCCACCTGGTCCGGCGCGTCGCGGGCTCCGACCACCGCGTCGTGCTCCCGTGCTCGGCGCTCGTGGGCGGAGCCTTCCTCATCGCCTGCGACGCGGTCGCGCGCACGGCCCTCTACCCGACGGAGCTCCCGATCAACATCGTCACGTCCGCGATCGGGTGCCCGACGTTCGTGTGGATCCTCGCGCGCGACCGCCGCTGAGCTACTTCTCCGGCGCGGCGCCCTCTCCCGGGCAGAGGTAGACGCCACCCCGGAGCTTCTTGTCCTTCGTGTCGTACACCCCGACGAGGAGGTCGGCCTTCCCGTCGCCGTTCCAGTCCGCGACCGCGACCTTGGAGCGGATGCTCCCCTCGGGGACGTTCTTCCCGCCGAGGAGGAGCGGCTGGCCCTTCTCGAGGTCGGGCTTCTTCGCGGTCCCGGCGTTTCGGTAGAACGCGACCGGACCCTTGCCGTCGCCCACGAGCAGGTCGGGCACGCCGTCTCCGTCCGCGTCGGCGACGCACGGGCCCGCGTCGCCGCCCGGCGAGCGGATCGGCTTCCCGCCGGCCTCGAGCGGCACCGGCTTCGCGAACTTCGGCTTCTTCTTCGTGCCCTCGTTCTTCAAGAACAGCACGTCGCCCGAGATGTTCCCGACGATGAGGTCCACGAGCTCATCGCCGTCCCAGTCGACGGCGGCCACGGCCGAGGCGGTCAGCTTCGAGTCGCCGCTCTCGTCCTTCTTGGCCTCGACGAGGACCTGCTTGTCCTCGAACGTGCGACCTTCCTTGCAGCGGAACCAGTAGATCGTCCCCGGTGAGTAGCTGCCCGAGATCAGGTCCTCGAGCCCGTCGCCATCGAGGTCCGCCAACTGCGGACCGAACCCGATGCATCACCCGACGGGGACGGTCGCGTCCTTGCCGCCCGCTTGCACGAACGAGAAGCCCTCGAGCTTCGGCTCCTTGTCGGTGCCCTTGTTGAGGTAGACCCGGAGCTTCCCGTCGCCGAACTGGCCGACGAGGAGGTCCTTCTTGCCATCCTTGTCCCAGTCGACGACGAGCGGCGCCGCGTGGCCGACCGTGACGTCGAGCGGGTCACTTCCGTCCTTCAGCTTCACCGGCGCGCCGACCTTCGGCGCCACGGCATCCCCGGCATAAGCGCCGAGAGCGACGAGAGTCCCGGCGAGCGCCGGGATGGTGCGTTTGGCTTTCATGCACGACCCTCCCGGAGACACACGCTACCGCGGAGCCGCCGGTTCGTCAGGAGCGGGTCCGCTGGCGCCAGCGTCCGCGAACGCGATAAACTGCGGCCCGCGCTATCCTTTGGGGGGCGATTCTTGGGGGGGGGCGAGGGGTGAGCGGAGCCGCGGCTCCGGCTAGCGATCCTTGGACCTGGCTGCTCGGCCGCACCGCGGCCGGCGGGTGGCGCCACGCCCCGTTCCGGGCGCTCGATCCGGGCCAGGGGCAGGACCCGTCGCACGAGCCCCGCGTCGAGGTCGTGAGGCGGCTCATCGCCTACCCGCCGCGCGCCTTCGCCGCGATCGTCGATGCGATCCGCTCCGCGGACAACGACCCGCGGCGCCCGATCCAGTGGTGCTGCCACCGGAGCACCGGCGAGGCGCCGGCGCGGCCTTACTGGCTCTCGTTCATGCGGCCGAAGGACCCGAAGGGCCGGCGCTTCTACGTCGCGATCGAGCTCTTCGACCGCGACGCGCTCGGCCTCTGGTTCCTGTCGGGCTTCCTCGACTCCGGCGTCCCGCGCGAGGCGCGCGCGCCGTTCCCGGAGCAGCCGCGCGTCACGCTCCCGCGGTTCGAGGTCCGCGACGCGTCGGTCGAGAAGGGCGAGTACGACGTCTGGGTCCGCCTGGCCTTCATGGACGCGCTCCGCACCTTCGACGCCTCGCGCATGGAGGCGGAGACGCTCCCGCCGCCGAGCGCGGGCGAGTTCGTGGACCAGTCGGTGGTCCTCGACGCGATCCCGGGCGGCCACAAGGCCTCGGGCGGCAGTCACAGCGCGGGGAGCGTCCCGACGAAGGACCCGCGCGCGTTCATCGAGACCGCCGACGACGAGCCGCCCTCGGTGCGCACGGCGCGCGCGCGCTTCGTCGTCTGCCCGCCGGGGAAGGCTCCGATCTTCGTGCCGCTCGCGCGCCTCGTGACGGTGATCGGGCGCGACCCGCGATGCGACCTCGTCCTCGACGACCGGAGCATCTCCGGCGAGCACGCGCGGATCGTCTACCGCGAGGGCGTCCCGACGATCGAGGACCTCGGCTCGAAGAACGGGACGCGGGTCGGCACCGACCCGGTCAAGAAGAACGCCTCGCCCTACGCGCTGGGCGCGGAGGCGTACATCGGGCTCGGGAACGTCGGCTCCTACTTCGTGCGCGACGCCGACGACACTCAGCCTCCGGGCCAGCCGCCGCAGCCACGCCACAAGGCGCGCATGGAGGAGCTCGTCGCGCGCGGCGCCCTCGCCCGCGAAGCCGTCGAGCGCGCGCTCACGGAGGCCCGCGCTCGCGGGGTCACGCCGGCCGAGGTGCTCCTCTCCGAGCAGGCGCTCACGCCCGAGACCTGGGCCGGCGTCCCCAAGCTCGCCTCCAAGGGCGGAAGCTGCCTCCTCGTCTTCGTTCTCGTTCTCGTTCTCGTTCTCGTTCTCTCCTCCACCGGCTGCTCCTCCTTCTCGATCCCTCCCTTCTACGAGCAGTCGATCGACGAGGACGTCCCCATGCGCGAGGGCGAGCGCCAGGTCACCTGGGAGGAGGACTTCGGGTTCCACCCCCTCTTCCAGTTCCGCGACTCCGACAAGGAGGACCGGACCGAGGTCGAGTGGCTCTTCCCGCTCGGCCACTACGAGCAGAAGGGCGAGGACAAGCGGATCCGCTTCTACCCGTTCTACCTCCGCGACGTGCGCGTGGACCCGGACGGGTTCAAGCACAACACCACGGTCTGCTTCCCGCCGGGGCTCTTCGCGGGCTCGCACCCGCTCCGCGGCGACTTCGTCTACCTGTTCCCGTTCGGCGGGAACATGTACGGGCTCTTCGGCAAGGACGAGATCGTCGGCGTCCTCTTCCCGCTCTACGCGTGGACGAAGGACCGAGGCGTCGAGACGAACCACGTGCTCTTCCCGCTCATCGCCTGGTGGCAGGGCGGCGACGAGAAGGCGACCCAGGAGGGCTTCCGCGTCCTCCCGTTCTACGGCCACCAGAAGAAGGTGACCGCGGACGGCGTGACCGTCTTCGACCGCACGACGGTGCTCTGGCCCTTCATCAACTACGTCTACTCGGGGAAGAACTCGCGGAACCCCTTCACGTCGATCTTCATCTTCCCGTTCTGGGGGAAGACGCGGAGCGACTGGCGCGACGAGGACACGGTCCTCTGGCCGTTCTTCCGCTACTCGCACGACAAGCAGCGCCAGTACGAGGAGTGGCGGATCCCGTTCCCGTTCTTCTTCTACGGCCAGGACGACGGGAGCTCGGGCGCCGTCGCCCAGTCTCGCCTCGACATCTGGCCGTTCTTCGGCGTCCGCTCGCGGGGCGACTCGTTCTACCGCCAGTTCGCGGTCTGGCCCATCCAGCGCTACGAGCGCCAGGAGACGGACGACTACACGGACACGCGGTTCTGGATCGTGCCGTTCCTCTACACGATGAGCCGCGTCTCGAAGAAGAACCCGAACGCGCCGGACGAGCCCGAGTGGAGCGCGCGGAAGACGCGCGTCTGGCCCTTCTTCCGCTACAAGCGCACGAAGACGGGCGACATCGAGTGCCACGCCCTCTGCCCGCTCTGGTTCGACGACGTGAACTTGAACTTCGACACGATCCTCGACCCGCTCTACAGGATCTTCCGCTACGTGGAGCGATCGGACGGCTCGAAGGAGCTCGACCTGCTCCTCGGCCTCTACGCGAGCCGAAGGAAGGCGGACGGCTCGGAGAGCTGGAACGTCTTCGGGGGTCTCTTCGGCCACAAGACGAGCGCCAAGGGCGAAGGCTCCGTGCGACTCTTCTGGTTCCTGAACATCTGATGCGCGCCTACGTCGACAAGACCGGCCTCTCGGTCCTCGAGCTCTTCGCGTTCTTCAGGGACGTGGCCGTCCTCACCTACGGCGCGCTCAAGTCGCCGTTCGTCGTGAGGACGCGCGGCGCGCGGCTCGTCTGGGAGATCCTCCTCGCCCAGGTCCGCTTCACGGGCGCGCAGGGCGCCGCCCTGTCGGCCTTCGCGGCCATGGCCATCGGCACCCTCATCCTCATCGAGGCGGTCACGTTCATCCCGAACGCGAACGTCGTCCCTCACATCGTCGCCCTCATCACGGTGAAGGACGTGGTCCCGCTCCTCACGGCGCTCGTGATCATCGGGCGCTCGGGGACGGCGATCTCCGTCGAGCTCGCGAACATGAAGCTCAACCGCGAGATCGACGCGCTCGTCTCGATGGGCCTGCCGCTCGAGCACGTCGTCGTGCTGCCGCGGCTCCTCGGAGCGATCTTCTCGTTCATGGGCATGGTCGTCGTCGGCGGCGGCGCGGGCCTCGTCGGCGGCTACATGCTCGCGCGCCTGGTCGTCCGCATGCCCTTCACGCTCCCGATCCTCATCCAGAACGTGACCTTCGGGTACGTCGGGATCGCGTTCCTCAAGTCCATCCTCCTCGGCGGGGCGATCGCCGTGATCTGCATCCGCGAGGGCTTCTCCGTCACCGTGTCCGCCCGAGAGGTGCCCCAGGCGGCGACGCGCGGCGTCGTGCGCTCGATGACCTTCTGCCTCGTCCTCAACACCTTCCTGTCGATCTACACGTAGGAGACCCGTGACCACGAGCGGTCGTTTCGAAGCGAGCGAGCTCTCCCGCGGCGACATCCGCGCGGAGCTCATCGCGTTCGACGGCGTGACCGTGGGCTACGACGGCGGCGAGCCCGTGCTCGAGGACCTGAGCTTCAACGTGCGCCGCGGCGAGGTCGCCGGCCTCGTCGCCCTCGACGGCCGCGGCAAGACGACGCTCGTCCGCTGCGCGGCGGGCCTCCTCGCGCCGGAGAAGGGGACCGTCCTCTACGAGACCCGCGACGTCTACCGGATGACCTTCGCGGAGGACCAGCGGTTCCGCGCGCGCACGGCCGTCGTCTTCGAGGGCGGCGCCCTCTTCGCGAACCGCTCGATCGAGCAGAACCTCTCGCTCCCGCTCCGCTACCACCACGGAGGCGAGGAGAACGCCGCGGCGGAGTTCGTGCGCCGCCTCCTCGACCGCGTCGGCTACGTCGAGCCGCTCACGGCCTTCCCGTGGCAGGTGAGCGCCCGCGGGCGGCGCCTCGCCGCCTTCGCGCGCGCGCTCGTCCGCGAGCCCGAGCTCGTCATCGTGGACCGCTTCTTCGAGGCCCTCGAGCCCCAGGACGCGAAGCGGCTCATGGAGCTCGTCCTCGAGCTCAACGTCAAGAACGGCACCTCGTTCCTCCTCGTGGGCGAGCTCGAGCCCGCGATCTTCCAGGTCGCGGAGCGCGTCGTCGTCCTCGAGGGCGGCCGCCTCGTCGCGCACGGGTTCAAGCGGCAGCTCTACAAGAACCCGAGGATCAAGAACGCCTTCGAGACCGGCGAGTTCGTGCCGCAGGCCGCGCGCGCCGAGCCGCCGCTCCCCGACTTCGAGGCCGCCACGCAGCCCGCGCCGCCCCGGATCACGCGCAACCTCGGGCCCGTGCCGGCCCCGGAGAGCCCGCCGCTCCCGACCGACTCGGAGGGCTTCGACCCCCACGCGTCGTCGGACTCGGGCCTCGTCATCGTCACCCCCGACCCCGACGTGCCGTCGGCCGACGAGACGAGCGACTCGGACGAGGGGAGGACGGTCACGCTCGATGGCGACGCGGCCGCGGCCGTGATCGCCCAGGCGCGCGCCCGCGCCGAAGACCGCATCGAGGCCGAGATCCGCAAGCTCGAGGAGAGCGCGGGGCTGGGGCCGAGCGACGTCAAAGACCCGTTCGCGTCCGCGTCCGAGATCAACACGGTGAAGACCGAGAACGAGAACGAGAACGAGAACGAGAACGAGAACGAAGTGAAGAAGGAGAAGACCTGAATGGCCCGCTCGACGATCGTGCGCCACGAGACGGTGGTCGGAGCCTTCACGCTGGTCTGCGTCGCCATCTTGATGGGCGGCCTGGTCGTCAAGGGAGCCAAGGTCGGCTTCGGCTCGCGACACCTCGTCTTCACCGCCGACGCCGGCCACGACCTGAAGAAGGGCGCGGCCGTGAAGATGCAGGGCCTCGAGATCGGCGAGGTCGAGGAAGTGGACCTCGAGGAGACGGGCGTCCACGTCCACGTGAAGATCTACCCCGAGTTCCGCGACTTCGTCCACACGGACGCGACGGTCTCGATCGACGAGCCGCCGATCCTCGGCTCCTCGTCCGTCGAGATCCACCCGGGCCAGGCGAAGGTGGCGATCGAGGAGGGGAAGATGCTCCCCTACAAGCCGACCGAGGGGATCTTGACCAAGCTCCAGGGCGCGCAGGGCGACGTCGAGAAGGTCCTGAAGCGCGTCACCGACATGGCCGACAAGGCCGACCAGACGCTGACGGGCGTCAACAAGATCATCGACCGCGTCAACGCCGGCGAGGGGATCGTCGGCCGGCTCGTGAAGGACGAGAAGCTCGCCGACAGCTTCGTGAGCGGCGTCACGGGCGTCGTCGCCCTCGTGGAGGACGTGAAGGCCGGCAAGGGCGCCTTCGCGCTCCTCAAGGACGAGCAGCTCGCCCCGGACATCCGGCAGGCGGTCGCCGACGTCCGCTCGATGACGGACGCGGTCGCGCGCGGCGACGGCTCGCTCGGCCGGCTCATGACGAACGACACGGTCGTCGTCCGCACGGAGCAGGTCCTCCAGGACGTCCGCGGCGCGCTCGCCCGCCTCGACGAGATCGCGAAGGAGACGACCGTCACGACCGGGAAGGTCCAGGCGACGCTCGACGCCGCGAAGGGGACGCTCGACAAGCTCGAGGGGACGATCAAGAACGCGGAGAAGACCACGGGCGAGCTCGCGCAGGTCACCGAGAAGATCAACAAGGGCCAGGGCACGCTCGCGAAGCTCGTGAACGACGACGCGCTGTTCCGCGAGACGAAGGCGCTCCTGAAGGAGCTCCGCGAGAGCGTCGAGGACCTCCGCGAGCAGGCGCCGATCAACTCGTTCATCGGTGTCGTGTTCTCGGCGTTCTGATGAAGCAGGCCCTCCCCGTGGCGTTCGTCCTCGCCCTCGCCGGCTGCACGCCGGAGAAGACGGACCCCGAGACGCGCCAGAAGAAGGTGGACGCGGTCGCGCAGGCGTTCGAGCGCTACGTCCACCGCTACTACGAGGCCCGCCTCGCGACCGAGACCGGGCAGCCGGGGCCCCCGACCGCGGCGCGACTCCGCGCGCGCGAGGACCTGAAGGACGCGCTCGCCGCCCTCGGCCTCGACATGCCGCAGGGCAACAACCTGAAGGGCGCCCTCGAGTCCGCGCGCGACGTGCTCGTCGGGCACGACTACATCTTCCTGCCGCTCTCCCAGACCGACGAGGACCGCGACGACGAGCTCGGGATCGCCTTCGCGCACGTCCGCCGGCGCGAGCCCGCGCGCTCCCTCGAGCTCTGGGGGAAGACGGTCCGCTACAAGCTCGTCGTCTACGAGCCGCTCATCTACGAGTACCCGACGTGGCGCGCGCGGACCCTCAAGGTCGAGGGGCCGATGTACTCGCCCGGCCGCTTCTCCACGGCCCGCGAGACCATCTACATCGACCACTCGTACTGCGTGAAGCGCGCCCAGGCCCAGCCGGTCGAGACGCAGTCCCTCGGCCTCGACGGGATCGTGCGCGAGGTCGAGCTGCGCCAGGCGGCGTACCTCCTCTTCGCGAAGGGCGTCTCTGCGGCCGCGGGCCTCGAGAAGCTCCACGAACGCGTCCTCTGGACGGCGGTGCGCTACGGCGACCCGGACATCGCGTGGAACGACGTGAGCGGCCTCGCGGCCGCCGACGACGGGCGGTTCCCCGCGGAGCTCCGCTCGGCGGCGAAGGCCGTCAAGGCGCGCCTCCCGAAGACGCTCGACGGCCTCGCGACCAAGGAGGCGCGCGCCGCCGCCCTCCGCGCGGCCGCCGAGGAGGCGTGGCGGAGCCTCGGTTAGCTATCGTGGGGGTCCGGGGCGAAGGCCCCGGAAGGGGAGAGGGTCATGAACCGATCGCGCACGCCGCGGCGCCTCGTCTGGTCCCTCGTCGCGACGGCGCTCATCGCCGGCGACGCCCGAGCCGAGGAGCCGGAGTCCGACGCGGCGGTCGAGCGGGCGCTCGCCGCCGGCGCCACGCTCCGGATCGACCCCATGCCGGCGAGCGAGGCCCTGGCTCTCCTGGCGGAGGTCTACGGGGTGACCCTCGTCGCCGACGCCGCGGCGCTCGGCGAGCGCCAGGTGGGGACGCACGAGGGGACGTTCCGGTTCGCCGACGCGCTCGCGCGGGTCGACCCGGGCCTCGCCCACGACGTCTACCGGGGGTGCGTCTTCGTGTGGGCCAAGGGCTCCCCGCGTCCGGCGCCCCCCGCCGCCGAGCTCAGCGCCCGGACGCGCGCGGCCGCCGCGGCGCGCCGGACGCCCCTCGTCGCCCGGGAGCGGCCGCTGCGGGAGGTCCTCGCCGCTCTCGACGACTGCTTCGGGCTCGACCTCGTGGCCGCGCCGGCCGCGGCCGACCGGATCGTGACGCTCGACCTCCCCGCGCGGCCGCTCGCCGCGGTGATCGACATCGTGGCGCGCCTCGCCGGGACGAGGATCCGCTCCTCCGGTGGCGCGAGCACCTTCGAGCCGCTCGAGGGCCTCGG
>CAZYLP010000244.1:0-430 GCA_964648345.1 uncultured Planctomycetota bacterium | reverse complement strand
CGACGCCCCGGCGCCGGCGCCCGCCGGCGCCGAGCCCGCGCCCGAGGGAGACGTGCCGCTCCGCCTCGACCTCGCGCTCGGCCGCCGCGTGAGCTTCGAGCCGGGCACGACCGTCGCGGAGCTCGCCGCCTTCCTGGCCGAGCGCCGGACGCCTCCCTGCCGCGTCGCGCTCGACGCGGCCCTGGCGCAGCATCGAGCCGGCTTCAGGGCCCAGGCGCTCTCCTGGCGAGCGGTGCTCGACCGGCTCGCCGCCGGGCACCGGGAGCTCGCGTGGGAGGTCCACGACCGGACGCTCATCATCCGCAAGCGCGGCGCCGCCGCACCGGCCCCCGCGATCGGCGCGGGCGCGCGCGCCCTCGCCGATCGCGAGGTCGGCGTGACGCTGGTCGCCGCGCCGCTCGCGTCCGTCGGGGACCCGCGCGTCGAGAGC
>CAZYLP010000243.1:0-10635 GCA_964648345.1 uncultured Planctomycetota bacterium | reverse complement strand
GAGAGGATCGGTATGATGTGGGGGTGCCCCCCCGCGGCGGCGGCGCGCGCCTCGCGCTCGAAGCGCTTGCGGAGCTCGTCGTCCGCATCGGCGGGGAGCCACTTCACGGCCACGTCGCGCGCCGTCGCCAGCTCGCGGGCGCGGTAGACGACGCCCATGCCGCCCTTCCCGAGCGCGTCGCCGACCTCGAAGCCCGGGATCGCGGGGCGGTCCGCGGCCACGGCGGGGATCGCGCCCGTGACGCCGAGAGGGCCCACGGGGAGCTCGATCGAGACGGCCTCCGTCTGGGGGGAGTCGGTCACGGATGTCGATATACACTAAGGCATGTTCATCCTGGGGCACACGGGGCTCGCGACGGGCGCCGTCCACGCGATCGACCGGAAGGCGGACCTCCGCTGGGTCCCGGTCGCGGCCCTGCTCCCGGACCTGATCGACAAGCCCCTCTGGCTCCTCGCGCCCTGGTTCTCGAACGGCTGGACCCGGACCGCGGCGCACAGCATCACCGGCCTCGTCCTCTTCTCGGTCATCGTCATCTGGCGCCTCCGCGAGCGGTCGTGGCCGCTCGTCCTCGCCTACGCGTCTCACCTGGTGCTGGACCGCGCCTGGCTGGACATGCAGAATCTCTTGTGGCCGTTCGGCGGGTTCTTCCTCTTCCCGCCGTTCACGAAGGATCACGCGGAGCTCTTGTGGGAGAAGTTCGGAGACCTGTGGACCCTGGGCGGAGAGGCGGCCGGCGGGCTCGTCTTCGTGGCGCTCGTGGTCCGTTTCAGGCTCTGGGACCCGGAGCGGCGCCGCGAGCTCCGCACGACGGGGCGCGTGGCGTGATGCGGATCCTCCGCGCCGCCGCGCTCGCTCTCGTCTTCGCGCTCGGCCTCGCCGCGACCACGGCCGGCTGCAGCGACTCGCACAGCCGAGGCGGCACGCCCGTCACGACCTTCGAGCTCGCGCCGCAGAGCGGGACCGACCTCCCCGCCGCGACGACCGCCGCCCCGTACAACCAGGCGATCACCGTCCTCAGCGGGGGGACCCCGCCCTACACCTTTCGCCCGATCTCGATCCCGCCGGGCCTCACGCTCGCGCCGGTCGCCGGCACAAACAACGAGGTCCTCCTCTCGGGCACGCCGACCATGAAGACTCCGAGCACGGTCGTCACCTTCCAGGTCGTCGACTCGACGAACCAGAAGTTCTCGAACGCCAGCTACAACCTCACGGTGAACTGAGCGTTTCGGGTAGCATTCTCCCGCGGGGGCCTCCAAATGGGGGGTGGTCTCTTCGGTCGAATCGCGCTCGAGAAGGGTCTCCTCGACGAGGCCCAGCTCGGCCGTGCCCTGCGCTTCCAGGAGGAGCTGCGCGCCCTCGGCCTCGAGAAGAAGCTCGGCGAGATCCTCGTCGAGGACGGCGTCCTCAAGAAGGACCAGGTCGAGCAGGTCTTCCGCCTCCAGCAGCTGAACGAGCAGGTGGGCTGGAGCCGGCGCTTCGGCCGGATCGCCGTGAAGAACGGCCTCGCGACGCAGGACCAGGTGGACTCGGCGTTCGAGGTCGCGCGCGACGGCGGCTTCCAGGTCGGGATCGGCGCCGTGCTCGTCGAGCGCGGCCACCTCGCGCCCGTCGCCGTGCGCGCGATCCGTCAGGCGATCGAGCGCGCGGAGCGGAAGGGCGAGCCGCTCACCGGCGCGACGCCCGTCTTCGGGACGCCCGCGACGGTGTCGCCCTCGCAGCGGCTCGGGGTCGCGCTCGACGTCGAGCCCACCGACGGCCTCTCCGACCTCGCGATCGAGAAGCACATCCACGACGTGCTCTTCGCGGCGGTGGCGCTCCGCGACGGGCGCGTGCTCGTGCCCGAGCTCGAGCGCGCGCTCCGCGACCAGGCGCGCGCGCACCCGGACGCGCCCCTCCTCGAGACGGTCCTCAAGGACCGAGGCACGCTCGCCCCGGACGAGCTCGAGGCGATCGCGCGGAGCCTCGAGCAGGCGCGCGGCGAGAAGCTCGCGATCCCCGGCTACGTCGTGACGAGCGCGCTCGGGCACGGCGCGACGAGCATCGTCCTCCGCGCCAAGCACGAGCTCATCGAGCGCGAGGTCGCGATCAAGCTCTTCCGCGAGGAGCACGTCGCGACGACCGACGTGAACGCGCTCGTCGAGGAGGCGCGCACGATCGCCAAGATCCGGCACCCGAACGTCGTCGGCCTCTACGACGTGGGGCGCGTCCACCGCCGGCTCTACTACGTCATGGAGCTCGTCGACGGCGCGACGCTCCTCGACCGGATCCGGGCGCAGGGAGCGCTCGCCGAGAAGGAGGCGCTCGACATGGCGCGCGCCGTCGCGTGCGCGCTCGAGGCGATCCACGCGAAGGGGCTCGTCCACCGCGACGTGAAGCCGCTCAACGTCCTCGTCGCGAAGAACGGGACGGTCAAGCTCACCGACCTGGGACTCGCGCGCGAGGTCGGGGGCAAGGACGAGAGCCCGGTCGCCGTCTACGGCTCCCCGCACACGATCTCGCCCGAGCAGGTCCAGGGCGAGCGCGTCGACATCCGCGCCGACCTCTACGGGCTCGGCGCCACGCTCTACCACGCGCTCGCGGGGAAGCCCCCGTTCGACGGCACCGACGCGCTCGGCGTCATGACCCGCCACGTGACCGACCCGGTGCCCGACCTCCGCGTCACGAGGCCCGAGGTCTCGGAGGATGCGGCGCGGCTCGTCCGATGGCTCCTCGCGAAGAACAAGGACGAGCGGCCCGCCACGCCGACGAAGGTCATCGAGGCGATCGACGCCATCCGCGCCTGACTTCTGCTAGGCTCTGACGAGCGATGGCGATCGGGATCGGGGACATCGTCGGCGCCAAGATGGCCGCCCAGCTGAAGTGGGCGTCCGCGGACCGCCTCCGCGACGAGCTCACCAAGCTCGACGCGAAGCCGGGCCACCAGGACCTCCTCTCGCACCTCTCGGAGCAAGGCCTCATCGACCTCGACAAGTCGGCGAAGCTCCGCCGCTACGTCGACCTCTACGAGCGCGTCCGCCGCGAGGCGCTCTACTGCGCGCTCCTCGAGCGGGCGAGCATCCTGACCAAGGACGAGCTCGCCGAGTGGAAGCAGCGGATCGAGGACGAGGGCTACGAGCGGAGCCTCGGCGAGCACCTCGTCGCCGCGAAGAGGATCAACCCGATCCAGGCGGGTCAGCTGCGCCAGCAGCAGTTCGTCGGGATCGACAAGGAGAACGAGCGCCTCCTCGCGGGCTACCGGAAGAGCCGCTTCGAGGGCGTCGCGCGCCCGATCACCAAGAACGCCGGGGCGCGCATCGAGACCGCGACCTTCACGATCCGCGAGCTCTTCCGCTCCGCCGAGTCGCAGCGCCTCGCGAAGGCGGCGCTCATGGACACGAAGGACCCGGGCGAGAGCACGTCGGGCGCCGGCGAGACGACCCCGGGCCTCCGCAGCCCGCTCAAGTCGCGCGCGTCCTTCGTGTCGCCGGCGCCGCCGCCCCCGCCCCCGCCGCCGCCCTCCATGCCGCGCAAGGTCGGGGCCTACGTCGTCGAGGGCATGCTCGGGAAGGGCGGCATGGGCATGGTCCTCCTCGCGCGGCACGAGAGCGGGGGCGACCAGGTCGCCGTCAAGGTCGCGCTCCAGACGGGCGACGAGGTGAAGGGCCGCATGCGCCGCGAGATCCTCGCGACGAGCATGCTCCACCACGAGAACATCGTGCAGGTCGTGGACGCGGGCGACATGGAGGACGGGCGGCCGTACCTCGTCATGGAGTACGTGAAGGGCCGCGAGCTCCGCGAGGTCCTCCGCGAGCGCACGCACTTCGCGCCGCGCGAAGCGGTCGCCGTCTTCGTGCAGATCCTCGCCGCGTGCGGCGCCGCGCACCGGGCCGGGATCGTCCATCGGGACCTCAAGCCAGAGAACGTCATCATCGTCCAGGACGCCGGCAAGCTCTCCGCGAAGCTCATGGACTTCGGCCTCGCGCGGATCCTCGAGGTCGACCCGGCGCACCAGGACCACGTCTTCAAGACGCAGGCGACGGACGTGGTCTCGGGCTCGCCCCAGTACCTCTCCCCGGAGCAGGTGCTCGGCGACAACATCGACGGGCGCACCGACCTCTACGCGCTCGGGATCGTCCTCTTCGAGCTGCTCACCGGCGCCATGCCGTGGACGGCGACGACGATGAACGAGGTCCTGCGCTCCCACGTGAGCCGTCCGCCGCGCAAGCTCGCCGACGCGCGGCCCGGCGTCCCGTTCCCGGCCGCGCTCGAGGCCCTCGTCCAGTCGCTCCTCGAGAAGACGCCCAACAAGCGGCCCGCCGACGCCGAGGCGGTCATCGCGCGCGTCGAGAAGGAGGTGCTCCCCGCGCTCGCGGTCCCCTCGACGATCCCTCCTCCGCCGCCGCCGCCTCCCTCGACGCCCGCCCCGATGCCGCGCGGGATCACGCGCATGCTCGAGCGGCTGCAGCCCGACGAGGACACGGACAAGCAGTAGCGGTACAGCGCCACGCCCTTGCTCACGCCCGAGACGGGCATGGGCAAGGGCATGGGCATGGGCATGGGCCCGGGTCGGTCTACTTGACGGAGATGTCGGCGCGGAGGAACGTGCCCTTAGCGCCGTCCGTCGTGAGCGTGTCGACCGTGGGCTTCAGGCCGGCGACCGCGACGTTCGGCAGCGGGATCGGGCCGATCAGCTTCGTCCCGAACTGCACGGCGACCGGGACGATGAACTTGAGGGCCGTCTCGACCGTCGTCTTGTTGAGCGGGATGATCGACTTCTCGAGGTCGAACGCGAACTTCGGCGTCCCCACGTCGAGCTTGAGCGAGCGCGTCGTCGTCCCCGTGACCGAGAACGTGATCGGCGCCTGGATGCTCGTGTCGACGACCATGAGCTGGATCGGGTTGAGCGCGCCGACCTTGACCGAGATCGAGAGGACGAGGTCGGTCACCTGGAGCGTCGCCTTGCCGCCCGGGCTCATGAGGATCACCGGCGGCGCCTTGGAGACGGCCGTGATCTCGAACCCGGAGCCCGCGGGGATGAACGCCTGGAGCGCGGGGATCAGGAGCGCGAGGTCCTTCGGCGAGAAGGTGATCTGCTTCAGGAGCGCGACCGCCGTCGTGATGCCGCCGCCACCGGGGAACGTCTTCTTGTAGTCGATGTCGAGCTCGCCCTTGCGCCAGGCGGTCTCGAAGACCCGGTTGAGCATGTCCTGGTTGACGGCGATCTTCACGCCCTTGTCGCCCGTGAGGACCGGCGCCGTGCCCGTCGTGTTGAGCGAGCCCTTGGACTGGTGCACGTCCGCCTGGTTGAGGCGCACGTCGGCGTCGCTGAGGAGCGTGAAGCCCGTGTTGTCCGTCTTGAACGTCTCGAGCTTGTAGAAGATCGAGGCGTTGTAGCCCGCGAGCGAGACGGGGAGGCCGGTCGTGCCGGGGCCCGTGATCATCTTGGCGATCTGCGCGTCGGCCGTCGCCTTGAGGCCCCCGTTGAACGTCTTCGTCAGGAAGCTGTTCACGATCGCGACCTCGTCGATCTTGAGGTTCGCGCCGAACACCTTGCCGATCGCGCCGAGGAGGTTGTTGATCGCGTTCAGGTTGCTCTGGCCGATGATCGAGGCGATCACCGTCGGCGAGTAGTTGAGCTTGAGGCCGCCCGTGTTCACGACGACGTTGCCGTTCGTCGCGGTGAGGCCGAGGAGGCCCTCCGCGGCGACCTTGTCGAAGTGGAGGTCGAGCGTGTGCTTGAAGCCGAGCTTCGCGCCGAAGAACGTGCCGGCGTCCACCGTGACGTTGAGGTCGGCGTCGAAGCCCGTGCCCGCGAGCGAGGCGTGGAGCCCGTTCGTCTGGGACTGCACGAGCACGTTCGCCGTCTTGATCTTGATGTCGTCCACGTCCACGTGCGTCTTGATCGTGCGGCCGAGGACGTTCACCGAGTAGTCGCCGACGGTGACGCCCTTGATCGCCTGGAGCTTCTGCATCAGGATCGCGTTGACCGCGGGCGCCGCGGCCTTGAGCGCCTCGTTCGTCACGCGCGCCGCGGCCGCGTCCGTCACGAGCGCCGTCGGGCCGAGGAAGGTGCCGGCGATCACGCCGAGCGAGGTCGTCTCCGCCTTGCCCGCCGCATCGACCGCCTTCACCTCGATGATGTTGGCGCCCTCGACGAGGGTCACCGAGTGGACGAAGTCGCCCGTCGCGCCGACCGTCGCCGGCTGACCGTTGACCGTGACGAGCTTGGCGCCGGTGGCCTTGCCCTTGACCGCCGTGGCGCCCGTCGGGAGCTGCGCGCCGCGGAGCGGAGCGCTCACCGCGAGGGAGAGCGGGACGGCCGGCGTGACGACCGGCGGCGTGACCGGCGGCGTCGGGGTCACCGGCGGCGTGACCGGAGTCGTCGGCGGTTTCGGCGTCGTCGCGCCCGGCACCGTCGAGCCGGGCGTCGTCGAGCCCGGCATCGTCGCGACGGGAGTCGCGCCTACACCACCGGGCGCTCGGGTCGTCCCACCGGACGCAACCGGCCCCGTGGTGCTCGAGGTCGTCGCGGCCGTGCTCGCCGTCGAGGCGCTGCCGCCGCGACCACCACCACCGCCGCTTCCGCACCCGAGGAGTGCCGCGACGAGGAGGAGAGTCACCGAGATGGTCGTTCGCTGCATGGGATATCCGTTCCTCTGGGCCCTACCGCGATGCCGCTGCTCCGCCAGCACGCGCCTACCGAGGGCGTTTGAGGACCACAGAGCGAGCCGTGGACCGTTCGTTTCGTGGCGTCAAGTCCTAGGAATTCAGTCTTTGGATGGCTGCGGGCGCACGCAAGGTGGAACGCAAACTGACACCCCGTGAACATTGATCGCGCACGGACTTACACCGAGCGCTCCCCGGTTTCGTTCCGGAACGTCGAGCGCGCGTGCTCAGCGCACGGAGAGGGCGAATCGTGCCAGCAGCACGAGCTCAACGACGAACAAGGCCAGCACGAGAGTTCCGAGGACGAGCAGATCCAGAGCCACGAGAAGCCAGATGGCGCCCCAGAACGGAGCCCCCAAACCCCGGATCCGGCGTCGCGCTGCCTCGCGGAGGTTGCGGAGGCGGGGGTACGCAAACCATCCCAGTGCCATGATCGTCGCGAGAGTGAGCGCAATGAGCACGATGTTTCCAGCGCTCCCCTCGGGGAGCGGCTTCATCGTGGCGAGCCCTCGATGGCGGAGGACGAGGAACGCGGCGACCGCTCCGAGAGGGAGCGCGTTGAGGAGCGCGAGGAGCCCGATGCGGCTCCCGATCCCCTCATGGCCCGGACGGTTCACGCGCATCACCCTATCGACCGCCGAGCGCTCGCGCCGTAGACTCTGACCCGGAGACGGGAAGGGTCTATGACGGGCCGCGCGGCGGCTCGAGGCGTCCTCGCACTCGCCCTCGCGCTCCTCGCGCACGGAGCCGCCCGGGCCCAGACCGCGCCTCCTCTCGAGGCCGAGAGGCGCCTCTACGTCTTCGAGGACGCGCTCTCCCTCGACCAGCAGGACCAGCTCTCGCTGACGATCGCCGCCCTCGAGTCGCGGAGCGGCCGCCACTTCTTCGTGATCGTCTCCCGCGACCCCGCGATCCCGCTCGCGCGGATCACCGCGAACGACTGGAAGCGCCGCGCCACCGACGACCCCCAGGTCGCGTGGAACCCCGAGTCGAGCGTGCTCGTCGTCGCGACGTCCGGCACCGACGACGCGGCGATCGAGGTCGGCTCGCCGCTCCGCGACCGGCTCGGGCTCTCGCCCTTCGCGCTCCGCGACCAGCTCGTGGGGCCGCACTTCCAGGGGCCCGCGAAGCGAGGCGAGCTCGCGCAGGCCCTCGAGAAGCTCCTCGACGCCACGGCGAAGGCGGTCGCCGACGCGGAGCACGCGTTCGCGCGCGAGAGCGTCGCCGGCCTCGACGAGGGCGAGAAGGGCGCATTCGTCGAGGGCCTCACCGTCCTCTCCGAGCGGCTGTCGAACCTCGAGACGCGCACGCTCTGGCTCGAGGCCGAGGGCGCCGAGATGGCCGCCGTCGAGGGGCAGCTCCTCCTCGCGCGGCGCTCCCTCCGCGCCGTCCACGCGGCGAGCGCACGCGGCGATGTCGCGGCGCGAGCGGCGCGAGCGGCGCGCGACGCGATCGACCACGCGAGCACGCTCGTCGACCGCGCCGAGACCGAACGCACGATCCTCCTCGACCACTGCCGTCGCGTCCGCGATGCGATCGAGCAGGCGCGCCGCGAGGTCGGCGGCCCCTCCGCCGAGCTCGACGCGGCCCAGGCAGCCTGGTCCGCGGCGACGCGCGAGCGCATGCGGCGCCCGATCGCGGCCGGCCACCACCTCCAGGAGGCGGAGCGCGCCCTCGTCCGCGCGCGGCCGATCCCCGTCCCGCCGGCGCCGCCGCCGCCCCCGGCGATCACGCCGATCACCTGGAAGCGGCTCGCCGCGGCCCTCGCGGCGCTCGTCCTCGTCTTCGGCGTCGGCCTCGTCGCCGTCGCGCGCGCCGCCCGCGCCGAGGCGAGGGCCGCCTACCTCGCTCGCCGGGACGAGGTCGCGCGCGACGCGCGCGAGCTCCGCGAGGTCTTCGACAAGCTCCGCGCCGCGCGAGACCAGGTCGCGCCGGCGAAGTCCGTCTCCGTCCCGGGCGCCCTCGCCACCGAGCTCGCCCTCCGCCCCGCGGGCGGCGGCGACGAGCCGTTCGTCCTCGCCGCCCCGCCGGGCGTGCGTGGCGAGACCGAGCGCCTCCTCCTCGATGCGGGGAGCGGCCTCGCCGAGGTCGGCGCCGCGTGGGACTGCGGCGAGCGCGCGCTCGGCGACGCGGAGCGCTTCGCGCGCTCGGCGGGCCTCCTCCGCGCCGAGCCCTTCATCAAGGCGCGCGCGCTCCTCGACCTCGTCCCCGAGCGCGTCGACCTCGACGGCGCGGTCTCGTCGGTCCGCGCGGTCCTCGAGCGCCTCGCCGCCCTCCCCGAAGAGGCCCGCGCCGCGATCGCGCAGGCCTGGACCGAGCTCCAGACGACGCGCGTGACCCTCGACCAGACGGCGCGCTCCTCCGTCTCCCCGCTCGCCTTCGAGGAGGACCTCGCGACGACGCTCGACCTCGTCGCCGACTCGGTCTTCGCGGCGACCGCCGACCCCGCGCGCTCCCTCCTCGTGGCCGATGCCGCCCGGGAGTCCGCCGTCGCCCTCAAGACGACCGCCGAGCGGGCCCTCGCGACGCAGCTCGAGATCTCGCTCGTCGGCGACGCCGTCGCGCGCATCGAGCGCCTCCTCGACCCTGGCGACGCGACGGGCCACGACCCGCGCGGCGCCTGCGAGCGGGCGCGCGGCTCCCTCGCCGAGGCCGCCGCGGCGCTCGAGCTCGGCGCCCCCGAGGAGGCGACGCGCGAGCTCGACCAGGCGCGCAATCACCTCCGTCTGGCCGAGGAGATGCTCGCGCGCGGCGAGGAGGCCCGTCGCTCCGGCCACACGACCGTCGACCAGCGCCGCGCCGAGGCCGCCGAGGCCAGGGAGTCCCTCGCGAAGGCGCGCGAGGCCCTCGCTTCGATCGAGAAGGAGTTCGCGCCGGGCGCCGCCGACGACGTGAAGCCGATCCTCGACGCCGCCCTCGCGACGCTCCCGCTCCTCGACGCCGCGCTCGACGAGCTCGCCCGGGAGTCCGCGCCGCTCGCGGCGCCGCAGGCGCACTCGCGGCTCCTCCGTCTCGACGCGCACGTGACGGAGCTCGACCGCGCCGCCCGCCTCGTCACGAGCCGCCTCGCACGCCTCCGCGAGACGCGCGACCACCTCCGCGGGCGCGCCGACGAGATCGACCGCCGCCTCCGCGACCTCGAGGAGCACGCGAAGCAGGAGGACGTGGCCCTCCGCGTGGACACGCTCGACCGCCTCGCCGGCATCCGCGACACGGTCGCCCGCGCCACCGCGGCCGTGCGCGCGGTCACGAAGGCGCCCGAGAAGCCCGCGGCCCCGGCGCCCGCGGCCGCGACCCCGGCGATCGCGATCAACGGCGGCGAGCCCGCGAAGCCCGCCGAGGCCTCGAAGCCGGCGGAGGCCTCGAAGCCTCCCGAGGACACCAAGCCCTCCGAGGACACCAGGCCCTCCGAGGAGACCAAGCCCTCCGAGGACACCAGGCCCGCCGAAGCCGCCAAGCCCGAGCCCGCCCCCGCGCCTCCCCCCCCCGCGGCCGAGCTGCCCGCGGGGCCGCCGCCCGACGTGCTCGCGCGCGCGCGCGGCCGCGCCGCGGGCGAGCGCGTGGTCGAGGAAGGCCGCCTCGTCGGGGGCCACGATGCGGTGCTCTGCCGGCGCGTCCTCTCCGCGCGCAAGGCGGCGGAGGAGCAGGTCCGCGCCGCCGACGACTCGATCCGCCGCGGCTCGGACCGCGTCGGCGCCCGCGCCCGCTCGCGGCGCGCGCGCGACCTCATCGAGAAGATCGAGCCCCTCCTCACGAGCCCGAAGACGGACTGGTACGTCGTCCTCGAGGCGTACTCGAGCGTCCTCCGCGCGGCGCGCGCCGCCCGCGAGCTCGGCTCCGGGAAGCACGCCCACATCCGCGACGGCGCCGGTCTCGTGCAGGATGCGCAGGACGTGCTGGACGCGCTGGGCCTCGTCGCCCCTTGGTCGCCGCCCCCCGCGGCCCCCGACGCGGGCCTGCTCGCGGCCCTGCCAATCGGCCCAGGTGTTT
>CAZYLP010000242.1:0-10636 GCA_964648345.1 uncultured Planctomycetota bacterium | reverse complement strand
TTCATCAGCCGGCGCACCCCGCTCACGGCCTCTACGCGCAGGTCAAGGACCGGGTGGCCGGCGTCTCCTGCGGCTGCGCGGCGGTCTTCGGCGCCACGGCGGACGCCGAGGCCTGCGGGCTCCCCCTCCGCAGGGACTACGCCCTCCCCGGCACGGCCGGCATCGCGAGCCTCCGCGCGCTCGCGAGCGACGGCTACTCCGTGCTCACCTTCTGAGCATGGACCCGTTCCACGAGGGCGAGCGGCGCGCCCACGAGCTCGCCGGCTCCCAGGACGATGCGCGAAGGAACGCCGGCATGATCGCGGAGACGATCCTCCCCGGGGCCGCGCGCTTCATGAGCAAGCTCGCCCTCGTGGGGCTCGCGAGCGTCGAGGAGGGACGGCTCCGCGCCTCGCCGATCCTCGGCGAGCCTGGCTTCCTCTCCGCGACGGCGCGGTCGGTCGAGGTTGACCTCGCGCGCGTCGCGCCGGACCCCGAGGGGCCGCTCGCGCGCGCGGTCGGCTCCCGGGTGGGTCTCCTCGCGATCGACCTCGGGACGCGCGCTCGCTACCGGGTCAACGGCGCTCTCGTCGCGACGGACGACGCGCGGCGTCTCCGCATCGAGACTCGCGAGGCCTTCCCGAACTGCCCGCAGTACATCCAGAAGCGGCGCCTCGTCGCCGCGGCGCCTCGCGCCGAGAGGCGCCCCTCGCTCCGCGGTGAGACGCTCGGGGCGGCGCAGGTGGCTCTCGTCGCGCGCACCGACACGACGTTCGTGGCGAGCGGCCACCCCGAGCGCGGGCTCGACGCATCGCATCGAGGCGGCAAGCCCGGCTTCGTCGAGGTCCTCGCCCCCGACCGGTTGCGGATCCCGGACTACTCGGGGAACGGCCTCTTCCAGACGCTCGGCAACCTCCTCGTCGACCCGCGGGCGGCGATCGCGTTCCTCGACTTCGAGGGCGAGAGGATCCTCGAGGTGACCGGCCGCGCCTCCGTCCAGTGGAACGGTGAGCGCTCCTGGGAGCTCGCGGTCGAGCGCTTCACGGAGCGCGACCTCCCGCTCGCGCTCTCGTGGACCGACGTGGAGGCGTCCCCGGACAACCCGAGCTCGTGCTCGTCTACCGGCCCGCGCGGCGGTTGACGCCGTCCATCCACTCGAGCGCGCGCGCGACGAGCGCGTCCCGGGCGACCGCTCCGTCGGCGGTCTCGACCGGGAAGCCGGCCGTCAGCACGCCCGAGCGCGAGGTCCCGGCGCCGACGAGCCCCTCGTACCCGATCGCGGCGCCGCGGCCGTCGCCGTACTTGAGGACGGCGGACGCGCTGCTGCCGGCGGAGAGAACGTCGGGCGTGCGCGGAGCGTAGGGCGCGGTCGTGCCGCCGAAGGGCACGGAGAGACCGGCGAAGGTCGTCCCGGCCCCGGAGAGGAGCCGCCCCGTGTTGCTGTCGGCGGCGTAGACCGCGTGGAGCGTGTTCGCGAAGAACGCTCGGTCCTCCGCGGAGGCGCTCCCCGTGCCGAGCGCGTAGCCGATCTCGGAGCCCGAGACGAGGAGCGTGCCGCCCCGGGCGAGGTAGGCCGTGAGGGCCTTCTGCTCGGCGCCCGTCAGGGCCGCGTCCTCGACCGACTGGTCGCCCGCGAGCCAGACGACGCTCGCGTAGTCGGCGAGCTTCACGGACCCGTCGGTCACCGCGGTCGCCCGGCAAGAGTCCACGCCGCGGCCGGCGGCGCGCGACGACGCGGCGACGAGCGCCCCGAAGGCGTGGTCGTAGGCCTTCCACGCGGCGTTCATGCGGACGAAGCCGTCCACGACGAGGACGCGGGTCCGCGCCTCGTCGTCGTATCGGGCCGCGTAGACGTTCGAGGGGGCGCTCTCCTGGCCGCGGTCGTCCACGGCGACGACGCGGTAGCACTGGTCGCCGGCGCCCGACACCCTCGCGGTCGTCGCGGCGGCGCCCAGGACCTGCTCGTTGTGGACGAGCGTGAAGGGGCCCGATGCATCCGTGCTCCCGTAGAGCCGGTAGCCGCGGAGGAGCTTGCTCCGCGACGCGTACCAGGAGACCTCGACCGTCCCCGGCGCCGTGCCGCGCACGGAGCGGAGCCGCGGGCGCGCGCAGCCGAGGTCGGCGAGGCCGCCGTGCTCGAGGTGCGCCGCCCAGCGGAGGCGCTGGTAGCACGCGGGGTCGTGGGCCACGTCCGTCTTGATGACGAACGTCGAGTTGCCCGCGAGGACGCCCGGCTCCTCGCTCCCCGCCACGGTGAGGCCGGCCGCCTGGAGGCGCGCCTTCAAGTTCTCGTTGTTCGTCCAGGTGCCGCCGTTTCTCGTCGTCGTCGAGACGAAGCGGTGGCCCGGCTTCTTCGCCCACTTCTCGAAGGTGTCGATCTCGCCGTAGAGGCCGTCGTGGAGGTAGACCTCGCTCACCTCGAGGCCGCCGTTCACGATCCCCCGGCCCATGACCCGGTAGGCGCCGCTGTGCCCGGAGAGCGCGAGCCGGCCGAGCGTCGCCCCGTTCGGGACGACCCCGTCGCGCGCGAGGACCGAGATCACCTCGGCGACGAACTTCTTGAGGCCGTTCGTGTCCTCGTGCTTCCCGCCCGCGCTGTCGGACGCGTAGACGGGGCCCTGGGGCTGGACGAGGACGATGTTCTTCTTCGAGAGCCACGCCTGCTCGCGGTACCGGTGGCCCTTGTCGCTGTTGACGATCTCGTTCCGGTGGCCGTGGTAGTGGATCACGAGGTCCACCGTCGGGCCCGAGCGGAATCCGTCGGGCACGAAGAGCATGACCCGGTTGTCGGTGAACCCACGCGACGGATGCGGGAAGGGCGCCGAGGACATCTTGAAGATCCCGGTCCAGCCCATCGCGTCGCGCGTCCACGCGGTCCCGGTCGGGTCGGCGGACGCGGTCATCGCGAGCGCGAAGGAGGCGAGGGTGCTCGCGACGAGCGTCGCGGCGAGCCGGGGCGACATGGTTCCAGTTCTCTCCCGCCTCGTTTAGCCCGGGCTCGCGCTCTTTCGTTCAGGAGGAGCGATTCGCGCGCGTGCGCATCGAGAACGGGGGGGCTGGTCACGACGGCTCCATGTGTCTCTTGGCTCGCCGTTCGCCCTGGAGTCCGGCGCAAGGACGAGGAAGCATTGCGAAGCATCACCCTGCCCGCACTGGCCGTGGCGCTCGTTGCGGGGGTTCGAACGGGGGGCGCCGACGAGACGCTCCCGCTCCCCCGCTCGCCCGGAGTCACCCCCGTCGAGCGGCCGTCACTCGCCGCGACGCGGACCTTCACGATCGACGGCGTGACCGTCGCCGGTGGGACCTACCGCGCCCGGCTCCAGGTCGTCGCGGGGCTCACGCCCACCTTCCCGCTCCTCGAGGGCGACGCGGACCGCCTCGGCCGTCAGGGGCTCACCGCCACCGTCGAGGGCGACTCGGTGCGGCTCGCCTGGACGACGGGACGGAGGGGGGTCGTGGGGGCGCTCGGAGGAGAGCGCGTCGAGACCACGTCGTGGCGCGCGGTCTACGACCTCGCCGCCGGCCGTGGTTCGGTGACGCGCGACGGCGCCCCCTTCGCGACGGAGCGGCTCGCTCGCATCCAGGGCACGATCCACGGCCGCGTCCGGGTCCGCCGCGGCGACCACCTCGCTCCGGTCGCCGTCCCGGTGCTCGTCTGGCGCCACGGCGGCTCGTGGATGCGGACCGTCTCGTCACGCGCGGACGGCACCTTCGAGCTCGACACGCCGGCCGCGACCTTCAACCTGACCGCGAACAAGGCCGACCAGATCGGGCGTGTGACCTGGCTCGGCGCGAGGGACCGCGAGAACGTGGCGGTCGCGGCCGGCGAGCGCGTCCTCGTCGAGCTCGAGCTCGAGGACGTGGCGCCCCGCGCGGTCCTTCGCCCCGCTCCGCGCATCGAGCTCCCGAAGGTGGACACGGACCCGGACCGGAACGCGGACTCGAACAGTCCCGCGCACTGGGTGGGGGACACGCTCCACGTCTTCGAGTCGGCCTTCGCGGCGTATCGCTCGACGGGCTCCTCCCAGGGAGAGCTCGGCGGCACCCGCGCCATCGAGTTCGACAACCCGTTCGGTCTCTCGGGCGGACGCTGGATCGAGGCGACGTACCGCGCGGAGACGAGCGACCGCCTCTACGGCTGGTACCACCACGAGCCCACGTTCGAGGGCACTCACCTCACGGCGCCGAAGATCGGGGCCGCCTGGTCGGACGACGAGGGGGCGACGTGGCACGACCTCGGGGTCGTCCTCGACGCGCCCGCGGGCACGATCGATCACGGCGCGCGGAACGGCTACTTCATGGGCGGTCACGGCGACTTCTCGGTGATCCGTCAGGGCGATCACTTCTACTTCCTGTTCACCAGCTACTCCGGGCCGACCGCCTCGCAGGGAGTGGCCCTCGCGCGCATGCCGCTCACGAAGCTGAACGACCCCGTGGGCGCCGTCGTCAAGTGGCACGAGGGCGCCTGGTCGGAGCCCGGGCGCGGCGGCGCGGTGACGCCGATCTTCCCCGCGACGCGGAGCTGGGCGGAGAGCGACCCGACGTCGTTCTGGGGTCCCTCGGTGCACTGGAACTCGCACCTCGAGAGCTTCGTCGTCCTCATGAACAGGACCGAGGGCGGCGCCGGCGACTGGCGGCAGGAGGGCGTCTACGCGACGTTCAACGCGGACCTCGCGCAGCCCGATCGCTGGACGACGCCCTCGCGGGTCGTCGCGGGCGGCTCGTGGTATCCGCAGGTCATGGGGACCGACCGCGAACGGCGCGAGACCGACAAGCTCGCGGGGCGGACGGCGCGGTTCTACGCCGGCGGCCGCTCCGAGCACGAGATCGAGTTCAGGCGCGCGGGTGAGGACGACTGAGTTAGCCTGGTCGGGTGCCCGGAAAGGTCCTCCTCCACGTCGCACTCGTCCTCGTCCTCGCGGGTTGCGCTTCGCGCAACACGGTCGCCGACGGCCTCGAGCCTGTGCGCCCCGCGAGCGACATCGAGACCGTCGTCGAGCTCGACGCACCTCCCGGCAACATCGCGGTCGGGCCCGACGGACGCGTCTACTTCACGTTCCATCCGGAGGCCGCCCCCGAGCGCGTGAAGCTCGCCGAGCTGCTGCCCGGCGGGAGCGTCGCGCCGTTCCCCGACGCGAAGTCGCAGGAGGCGTTCGCGACGCCTCTCGCGCTCCGCATCGACGGAGCGGGGCGGCTCTGGGTGCTCGACCACGGCGCCTACGCGAAGGTGCGGCCCACGCTCACCGCCTTCGACCTCGCGACGCGCGCGGTCGTCCACCGCTTCGAGTTCGGCGACGACGTGGCGGAGAGCGGGACCATGCTCAACGACCTCGTCGTCGACGACGGGCGCGAGGTCATCTACATCGCCGACACGAGCGCGTACGAGTTCGACCCCTGCATCATCGTCTACGACATCGCGAAGAAGACCGCGCGCCGCGTCCTCGAGAACCACTCCTCCGTGAAGTCCGAGAACGAGTACGCGCTCGTCCAGGGCCGGAAGATGAAGGTCTTCGGGGTCGTGACGCTCCAGCTCGACGTGGACACGATCGCGCTCTCGCCGGACGGGGAGTGGGTCTACTACGGGCCGCTCACGGGGAGCACGCTCTGGCGCGTCCCGTCGGCCGCGCTCCGCGACCCGGCGCTCGACGACGACGCCGTGGGCGCGAAGGTCGAGGCCTACTCGAAGAAGCCCACGTCGGACGGCGGGGTCGCGGGGCCGGACGGGACGGTCTACCTCACCGCGATCGACCACGACGCGATCGCGACGGTCGGTTCGGACCGCGCGGTCCGGCTCCTCGTGAAGGACAAGGAGAAGCTCGCGTGGCCCGACGGCCTCGCCGTCACGAAGGACGGCGCGTGGCTCTACGTGTCGGCGAGCGAGCTCCACCACGTGGTGGGCTGCGACCTCGCCGAGCTCCCGAGGTTCAGGCCCTACCGCTTGCTCAGGATCCGGCTCAAGAAGTGAGGCGTCTCACTTCGTGATGCGCTTCGAGAGCGCGTCGAGCGCATCGACGAGCGGCTCGAGGCGCTTCCACTTCCCGAACCAGTCCACGTTCGCGGCCGTCTCGTAGGTCTTGGAGCCGATGGTGGACGCGACGACGAAGTTGGCGGGCGGCATCTTGAACTTCCGCGGGTCCGGGATCGTCTTCGGGAGAGTCTTCACGCGCGCCTTCGCGAAGGCGGCCCTGAGCGCCTTGAGCTCCGCCGCGGTCGCGTGTCCGCTCACCGGGGCGTACCTCGCGGTCGGACTGCTCCGCAGGACCTCGACCTTGCCGTCGGACTTGAGCGTGAGCACCGAGGTGTACTGCGTGAGCGGCTTCCGGTACGTGTAGACGATCTTCTTGAAGCTCGGCGGCGGGCTCTTGAGCCGGTTCGCGACGGCCCTCAGCGCGCGGACGAGCGGCCTCACGCGCGAGTCGAAGGAGCCGTAGTGGTCGTAGTCCGCCTTCGTCTGGTACGTCTTCGTGCCGACCTTCGCCTCGAGCGTCATGGGACGCGCGGGGCCGAAGTGGAAGGAAGGGATCTGGGGCGGGAGGGTCTCCAACCGCGCTCCGAGGAGCATGTACTTGATCCGGATGAGCTCGAGCTTCGTCGCGCGTCCCACGATCGGCGCGAACTTGGCGTTCTTGCTCGTCCGCAGGAGGCGCGCCTCGCCCGAGGCCTTGACCTCGATCGTCTCGCTCGTCCCGCGCTGCGGGTTCGACGTCGCGAGGGTCGCTTCCTTGAACTCCTTCAAGGGCGACGGCGGCGCGGCGAGGGCGGTCGACGAGGATGCGACGAGGACGGCGAAGACGAGACGGCTCGACATGACTTCTCTCTCTCCGCCGGGGAGGAGAGCGAGCGGCGCGCCGCGCCGAGCGGACGACGGAGACGTCGAGGGATGCGGCCGGGAGCCGCGTCGAGGCATGGACCGCGTCGCCCCGATCTCCAGGAAGCGGGTGCCGCTCGGGAGATGACAGACCGGCTCGTCCGGTGCGTCTTGACGTGGGACCGGCCCCGTGTTTCCATGGGCGCGTCGCACCTGCGGGCGTAGCTCAGTTGGTAGAGCATCAGCTTCCCAAGCTGAGGGTCGGGAGTTCGAGCCTCCTCGCCCGCTAGATCCAGAAGCCAGGAACCATGGGGTCCTGGCTTCTGGTGTTTCTGGACCGGTCTCTCAATCGAGCTTCTTCGCCTGGGGGACACCCGGCGTCACGAAGATCCCGTCCACGATCCCGTCGAGGATCTTCGTCGCCTCCTCCGGGGGGAAGGCCCGGTAGCGACGCTCGCCGTCGGCCGTGATGCACTCGACGATCGGGTAGGGGCCGTCCGGCAAGACGAGCTTCCTCAGGGCATCCTCGATCTCGAAGTCCACGTCGATGCCGCTCGAGTGCTCGCGGACGAAGACCTCGGCGCGCTCGTCGAGCTCCGACACCGAGAGCGGGCCCCTCGCCGCGACCAGGATGGAGTAGGCGATCGCGGCCTCCTTCCACTCCTGCTCCTCGAACGCGTCCACGAGGTACTGCACCACGCCGAGACTGTTGTCGAGGTTCTTGAAGTACAGGTCGTGAGTCATGCGCGCCGTGTAGGCCTGGCGCACGGCGCGATAACCGGTGAACAGCTTCGCCGCGTAGGCGAGGAGGGCGCCCACGATCGCGAGCGCGAGGGCGCTGCTCTGATGCTGCTTGAGCGCCTGGAAGAGCGCGACGATGCCCGAGACGGCCGTCGCGATGAGCACGGCCACGTCGTAGGACTTCATGCGGATCGTCTTCGCCGGGAAGACGATCTCGCTGTCGGCCATCGGGATGTCGCGGAAGAGCTTCGCGTGGATCGTCCAGTCGCGCCCGGGCGGCCGGACGAGCCCGCGAAGCTTGACCCAGATCCACCCGAGGCCCGGCCACCCGTCCGTCCACCAGGGTACGGGCACCGGCGGGCGGAGCCGGAAGATCGCGATCATGCGCTCGAAGGTCGGCTCCTGGAGCTTGGAGCGGGTGACGAAGCTCGCCGGGCGGAGCGGCTCTCCCTGGAGGTTCGCCCGGCGGACCCAGCGGCACGCCCCGGTGCTCGGCGGCGGGGCCTCGGCGCGCTCGGGCCGGCGATCGGGACGGCCACGGACGAGCTCGACGAGCCACTGGAGCGGCCAGAACACGAAGCCGAACAGGGAGGCGAGGCGGTCGAGCTTCCCGAAGAAGAAGATGCCCTCGGTGCGGTCGATCCCGACGCCCCGCGTGAAGACGAGCGCGTGCCGCGCGAGGACCTCGGGGAGCCCGAGCGACTCGCGGAGCGTGCCCGCGCGGACACCGAGCCGGTCCGCGAGCGCGCGTCCCTCGGGCGACTCGACGTGGGCGAAGAACCCGTCGAGGAGGTCGGTGTCGTGCTCCTTCCAGTCGACCGCGATCGGCACGTCGAAGACGTAGTGGTGCTCGACGGCGCGTCCGTACTCCGCCGCCTTGAGCGGCCGGAAGTTCGCCCGCACGAGGATGTGCAGGAAGTTGCCGAGGAGCCGGCGCTCCCGCCGCGCGAGCTCCTCGTCGGAGACTCCGGCGCGCACGGCCGCTCCCGTGAAGGGCGCGAAGAAGTCGAAGTCCTCCTTGAGCTCGTTCAGGAGGGAGTTGTTGTGGAGGCGGATGAGGGCCTCGAGGATCTGGAGCGTCGTGCCGAGCTTGGCGGAGTCTCCGGGGACGAGCCCGCACAGCGCCGCCTTGAGCGGCGCCTTCCGCACGGGGAGATAGCTCTCGCGCGGAACCTCGACCCAGTCGCGGTCGGTCCAGTGACCGCCGCGAGGCGGAGTCGGGCCGCGCCACTGGAAGCCCTCGTCGATCCATCCCTCGGCCGGGCTCAGCGGTACTGCCTCTCCGTCTTCCTCGCGAGCCAGGCGTCCACGCGCCGCTCGAGCACCCCGAGCGGGAGCGCGCCGGCCCCGAGCACCAGGTCGTGGAACTCGCGGATGTCGAACTTCTCGCCGAGCGTCTTCTTCGCGCGCGCCCTCAGCTCGTGGAGCTTGAGCTCGCCGACCTTGTAAGCGAGCGCCTGCCCGGGCCACGCGATGTAGCGGTCGATCTCGTTCACGACGTCGTGCTCGGGCTTGGCGCAGTTCTCGAGGAAGAAGTCGATGGCTTTCTTCCTGTCCCAGCGAAGGGAGTGCATGCCCGTGTCCACGACGAGTCTCACGGCTCGCCACATCTCGTAGGTGAGCTGCCCGAACTTCGAGTAGGGGTCGTCGTAGAGCCCCATGTCCTCTCCGAGCGACTCGGCGTAGAGGCCCCAGCCCTCGACGTAGGCGGTCCACCCGCCGTGCTTGCGGAACTCGGGCACGTCCTCGAGCTCGACCGCGAGAGCGATCTGGAGGTGGTGACCGGGCACGGCCTCGTGGAGCGAGAGCGCCATCATCTCCCACTTCGGCCGGACCTCGGGGCGGTAGAGGTTGACGTAGTAGGTCCCCGCCCGGGAGCCGTCGGGCGCGGGGCCGTGGTAGTAGGCCGTCGTCGTGTCGGGGGCGATCTTGTCCGGGATCGGCTCGACGCCGTAGGGCGTGCGCGGGAGCTTCCCGAAGAGCTTCACGAGGCGCGGGTCGACACGGCGCGTGAGCGCGCGGTAGGTGTCGAGGAGCTCCGCGGGCGAGGAGCAGAAGAAGCGCTTGTCGGTCCTCAGGTGCTCCACGAACTGGGCGTGCGTCCCCTTGAAGCCGGTCGCGGCGCGGACGCGCTCCATCTCGCCCCGGATCCGCTTCACCTCCGCGAGGCCGAGCTCGTGGATCTCGGCCGGCGTCTTCGTCGTCGTGGTGTGACGGCGAGCCATGCGCGCGTAGACGCGGTCGCCGTTCGGCACCTGCCAGACGCCGACCTGGTCGAAGCACGCGGGGAGGTACTCCTCGACGAAGAACTTCTTGAAGCCGCGGAAGGACGGCACGACGTGCTTCGCGATCGCGTCCTTCGCGCGCGACGTGATCGCCGCGGCGTCCGCGATCGAGGCGGGGATCGACTCGAACGGCTTGAAGAAGGGGCTCTTCGAGGGGTCCTCGACGATCTGCTTGTCGAGCTGCGCCGGCACGCGGCCGAGGATCACCTTCGGGAGGAGGACCTTCTCCTTCATGCCCTGCCGCATGAGCTGGGCCGTCTGGCGGACGAGCATCGGCAGCCTCTCGCAGCGAGCGATCCAGTCCTCGAAGTCCTTCCGCGTCTCCATGCGGATCCGCGAGCCGAGCTCATCCACGGTCTGGAGACCGCCCATCTGGTCGATCCGGACGAGGTGCCAGCGCGTCGCGTCGTCCTCGATCCCGCCGCGGACCTGATCCTCGAAGAGCTCCGCGTTGAGCTTGTCGGCGGCGGAGAGGGTCGCCCGGTCGATCGAGAGGAGCTTCTCGAGCACGGCCTTCTCGTGCGCGGAGCGCGCCTCGATCGCCGCCTCCCCGATGTCTTCCCAGCGGTCGTTCCACCGCCGGTCGCCGAGGCTCGAGGCCCAGGTCGGGTTCTGCTCCATGGTCCACTCCCACTCGGAGCGGAACAGCTCGTGGAGGCGCCGGCTCGCGTCGCTCTCGTCGCCGCGGAGCGGGAGGGCCGCGAGAGCCACGATCGGGAGAACCAGCACGGGGAAGAACCGTCGGCGCATGACGCTCTCCTTCTCGAGGGCCGCGAGTATACGAGGTCGCGCGCGCGCTCGTTCATGCGCGGACGTCAGAGCC
>CAZYLP010000241.1:0-10648 GCA_964648345.1 uncultured Planctomycetota bacterium | reverse complement strand
GCGCGGAGCTCGCGGAACATGGTCACGAGGAGCTCGAGCACGTCGACGGGCGGCGCCTCGGGCACGCCCGAGCGCTCGAGGAGACGGCGCGACTCCTCCTTCACGAGGGCGAGCTCCGTCGCGAGGTCCGGGATCGGGAAGACGGTCTCGAAGTTGAAGCGTCGCTTCAGGGCGGCGCTCATCTCGTTGACGCCCTTGTCGCGCGTGTTCGCCGTCGCGATCACGTTGAAGCCGTCGCGCGCGAACAGGAGCCCGTCCTCGCCCTCGAGCTCCGGCACCGCGAGGACGCGGTCCGAGAGCACGGAGAGGAGCGAGTCCTGCACCTCGGCCGGGCAGCGCGTGATCTCCTCGAACCGGACGAGGGCGCCGGACTTCATGCCCGTGTAGAGCGGCGCCGGCACGAGCGCGCGCGGCGTCGGCCCCTCGGCGAGGAGGAGGGCGTAGTTCCACGAGTACTTGATCTGGTCCTCGGTCGTCGCGGCGCCGCCCTGGATCGTGAGCGTCGAGCGGCCCGAGACCGCGGCCGAGAGGAGCTCGGAGAGGAGCGACTTCGCGGTGCCCGGCTCGCCGGTGAGGAGGAGCCCGCGGTTCGTGGCGAGCGCGACCATGGAGCGGTCCACGAGCGACGGGTTGCCGACGAACTTCCGTCGGATCCCGAGCGCCTCGTCGCCGAGGATGAAGGTCCGCACGGAGCGCGGCGTGAGGACCCAGCCGGGCGGGCGCGGCCCCGAGTCCTGCTTCTGGAGCTTCGCGAGCTCGTCCGCGTAGATGACTTCCGCGGGCGGTCTCTGCGCCAGGTCGTTCTTCGTGCTGTCGGACTTCGTGCTCGTGGTCGTGCTCGGCTTCTCGGTCTTCTTGGCCACGTCAGTTCTTCGCCTTCTCCGCGATCGCGGCGAGGTCCTTGAGCACCTCGCTGATCGCGATCGGGTCCACCTTCGCGAGCGCGATCGCGCCCTTGTCCTCGGGGTAGCCCTGCGGGCCGTGGATCCCCTCGATGAACCAGGCCTTCTTCACCTCCTGGTCGTCCCAGTCCACGGCCATGCCGACGGGGATCCCGTCGTACTCGACGACGGCCGTCACGTTCGCGCCGTGGAACGGCTTCGAGTGCGCGAAGTAGCAGCCGCCGTCCTGCGGGACGCCGCGCTCCCAGCCGAGCTTGTCGAGCGTGCCCGAGAGCGTGATGGCCGCGACCTTCTTCGCGGCGAGACGCTGGAGCGCGGTCGCCTTCTCCTCCTTCTTCTCGAGCGTGAAGATCGGGCGCCCGAGCTGGAGGAAGGGCGGCATGAGCTGGTAGTCGGCGAAGACCTGACCCCAGCGGCCCTTCGTCGCCTCGTCGAGGTCGAGCGGGTGGACGATCGAGCACGTCTCGACGCCCGTGAGCTTCGTCGCCTCGTCCTTCGAGTCGGCGTAGGTCCCGTCCTCCGTCACGCGGAAGGTCGCCACGAGCTCCCCCTTGGCGTCGTGGCCACCCAGGACGAGGAGACGCACGAGGTGCGTGAGGAGCGGGTGCTTCACGACGAGCAGCTCGAAGTCCGCCTTCTTCCAGCGGCGGCCCGTGACCATGGCCTGCTCGAGGCGCTCGGCCTGGATCTTGGCGACCTCCTTGATCTGCTTCTTCATGAGCTTCCACTCTTCGGTCGCCGCGTTTGCCTTCTCGGCGTCGTCCTTCGCGCCCGGCTTCGGGAGGTCGGCGATCTTGCCCGCCGCGTCGCGGACGAGAGGCTTCATGTCGGGGCCGAGGACGAAGCTGAACTGGCGCGGGCCGAAGTCGAAGACGCGCGTCCCCTTCTCGTCGAGGTCGCAGTCGGGCACGATCCGGTCCTCGAGCTCGGGCCGCGTCATGCCGCGGTCCTTCGCGATGAGCTCCATGAGCTCCTGGGCGCGCGCCTTGAGTCCCTTGAACTTGAGCTTCTGGGCGATCCCGTTGAGCTGCATGAGAGCGACGTCGGAGCCGATCGCGCGGAGGCACTCGAGGCCCGTCACGGCGCGCTGGTGCTGGCTCTCGCCCGGCCAGTTGCGGACGAGAGGCGCGAGCCTGAGCGCGCCCGCGTCGTTGCCGAGGAGGCCGACCGCGTGGAGCGCCCACTTGTCCTTCGCGGGCGCGCCCTCGCCGAGCCAGAGCTCGAAGAGGCGCCACGCGAAGGCGTCGAGTGACGCGCGGTCACCGCGCTCGCGGAGGGCCTTCAGCTTCGAAGACGGCGTCTCGAGCGGGCTCGCGCGGAGCGCGCCGATCACGTCGGCGACGAGCTCGTCCGAGAAGCGCTTGCCGCCGACGACGACGGGCGGCAGCTCGGAGATCGGGACCCACGCCGGAGGCGCCGGCGCCTTCGCGGGCTTCGCGGGCTTCGCGGGCTTCGCGGAGGCCGCCACGAGGTGAGCGTTGGCCTCGAGCCACTTCGCCGCGACCTTCTTCGCCGCGCCCTTCTTGAACGACTTCATGATCGGGATCGTCTCGGGCACGCGAGCGAGACCCAGGGCGCCGGCGATCCCGCCGTCGTCCTCCCAGTCCATGAGGTCCGCGATGCTCTCGCGCACGAACCCGAGGTCCGTCGTCCCGGTGAGCGCGAGCCAGGCGCGCGCCTGGGCCGGACGCCTGAGCTTGAGCCCGAGGCGCTTCATCTCCGAGAGGACGAGCGCCTTGTCTCCGAGCCCGAGCACGAGGTACTGCGGCATGCGGTACGTGCACGCCCCCTGCTTCGCGAACAGGTCGTCCGGCCAGCTCGCGACGACCGCCCGGAGCGGTTCGTGCAGTCCGAGGAACGCGCCGAGGTAGAAGGCGGGGTGAGGCATCTGGTACTCGTCCGTCGCGTTCCAGCGCGCGGCGGTGATCTTGTCGCGCAGAGCGGTGCGCGTCGCCTTGACCTCCTTCATGGAGAGGCGCGGGATCACGTGCTCCTGGACGCCGTCGAGGAACGAGAAGTACTCGTACGGCTGTCCGAACGAGCTCATGACCGTGTCGTCGAGGACGAGCCCGAGGGCGCCCTCGGGGCCGTGCATGGCCACGAGAGCGAGCGCTGCCGGCTCGCGGAGGTAAGAAGCGCCCGACTTCACGAGGGCCTTCGTCTGCTCGAGCGTTGGCGCGCCGCCGGCGTGGCTCTTGAGCCTGGTCGCGAGGAGCGCCGGAGCGCGGTCGGTCCTCCCCTCGGCCTGGGTCATGGCGACGAGCCAGTAGTGGCCCTCCTCCGGCGACATCGAGACGTCGAGCCCGCACGGGGCCCAGTCCCACACTCGAAGGCGATCGATGGGCTCGGCGAGAGCCAGCCTCCCGGCGGCGGCACCCGGGTCGAAGGGCTTGCGCGCGGAGGGCATGGCGACGGGGACGTGCCCGTCCCACGAGGCCCAGAGACGCTCGGCGGGTCCGAGCTCGAGCCCTGCCGGGCGCGTGTCGCCGGCCGGCGCGGGAGCGGCGTCTTCCGCGAACCAAGCCGGCGCCTCGTCGAGGACGGGGTAGGTCTTCTCCTCGTGCTCGAGGACGAGCGTACGGACCTTCGCTCCGACATCGGCCGGAGCGGCCGCGACGGCCTTCGCGATCGCGGCCTCGTCACCCGCGCGCTTGCGGCCGCGGAGCCACTCGACCGCGAGCTCGGCGAGCGCGCCGCGTCCGGCCGCCGTCGCGAGGAGGCCCGGGATCGCGTGCTCGACGTTCGCGTCGAGCCACTCGCCCGCCGCCTTGGGCGCCTTCGAGGAGCGCTTGAGCTCGAGCATGATCGGCGCGGCCTCGGGCGCGTGGACGCGGGCGAGCGCGGCGATGAGCTTCTCCGACTCCTCGCGGTTCTTGTTGGCGAGGATCGAGTCGCGCACGGCGTCGAGCGCGTTCGCCTCGGTATGGGCGAGCCAGGCGACGACGTGGTCGTAGGTCCGGAACTTGAGCTTCAGTCTTCGCCAGTGCTGCTCGACGAGCGCGGGGTCGCCGAGGCCGAAGACGATCCTCTGGGGTCTCTGGTAGTGGTCGTGCCACTCATCGCCCGAGAACTGGTCGTCGCTCCAGCTCTCGACGAGGTCGAGGAGCTCCTTCTCGAAGCCTCCCGCCCGCGCGGCGAGGTAGTACTCGACCGGCCCGTGGGCGTAGTAGTCCTTCGGCCACTTCGACGGGTCGAGGGCTCCCTTGCAGCGCTCGCGAAGGATCCCGCGGCTCTTCTCGTCGAGGTAGGTCGCATGGTCGAGGAGGCCGACCAGGAGGGCACCGACCGTCTTCTTCGAGTGGTCGAGGACGGCCTCGACGCCTCCGAGGGCGAGGAGAGGACGTACGATCACGGTCGAGAGGCGGCGCTCGTCGAGTGCGAGGGCCTTCCTGATGTCGTCGGCCTCGACGACGCCGTCGAACGCCCGCGTCTTGAGCGAGGCGGCGACGGCCGCAGGGGTCGCGTTCGCGGGGTCGGTCGTCTTCGCCGCGCTCACGAGCTGAGGCAGGGTCGTGATGACGAGGAACCAGAAGTGCGCCTCCTCGCGCGACATGGAGAGCGGCACCCCGCACGCGCTCCAGTCCCAGTCGAAGCCGTAGTTCGCGACCTTCACGGCGCCGGCGCGCTTGCAGCAGGCGTCGATGTCGAACGACGACGCGGGGGGCGCAGGCAGAGGGTCGAGCCGCCGCCAGTTCGCCCAGCGCCACTCCTCGGGCGAGAGGTCGACCTTCGCGGGGCGGGCCCCCCCTTCCCCCCCCCGCGGGGCGGGGGGGGAAGGGGGGGGCCCGCCTTCTTTTCGCTCGGTGCGGGCTCGGCCTTCGGGGCAGGAGCCGGCTTCGGACTCGGGTTGCCTCCGACCTCCTGGTAGCCCTCGCGCGTCTTCTCCTTGACGAGCTTGTCGTAGGAGGCCTGCGCCTCGGCCGCGCTCGAGAAGTCCTTCTTCTTCGACTGACCGTTCGTCCCGATCCGGCCCCACTCGACCGTCGTCGAGCTCCCGTCGATCGAGATCGCCCAGAACTTGTTCGACTTCTCGTCGGTGTAGTGGAACTCCCTCCGGCTCATCGGCTCCCCCTGCGAACCGGGGATTCTACCGGGCGGGTGACAACCGCCGGTTGGCAGCGAGTCCGGGCGCCGCCAACTCCCGGTTGGCACGGGCTCATTGCTAAGTCATGGACTGCCGGGCCGTTGACGCTCTGCTCACTCACGGCACTTCCTGTGTTCTTCCCGGGGCGCAAGGAGAAGGAAGTCGTGAAAGCTCTCACCCCCGCGGTCCTCGTGCTCGTCGCCGCGACCGCTCACGCGCAACAGGGCCGCTTCAAGGTCCAGCTCGAGAAGAACGGCAAGGAGCTGCCCGACAACGCGCCGGTCGTCCTCTCGAACGGGACGAAGCTGAACGTGAAGGCCGAGGAGGCGGTCCTCGCCGGCTGGCTCAACCGCATGAAGCAGCGCGGCCTCATCGACACGAAGGGGAAGCGGAAGCCCCTCTTCGACAAGACCTCCACGAAGCGCGCGGAGGCCGCCTCGAAGGCCGAGCTCACGCGCGCGAAGGCGCAGGCCCAGAAGGTCCACGCCGTGAGCCGCCCCGCCGCGACGGCGGCGCTCTTCCAGCCGCTCGACGGCTCGCGCGTCCCGCTCACCGCGAACCCGGCCCCGGTCTACAAGAGGAACTCGTGGGGCATGGACCTCGGCGACGACGCGTGGATCGGACTCCACGTCTCGACGAAGGACGAGCTGTGCTCGTCGCCGCGCGTGACGTACTTCACGGCCGAGGCCTCGACCGACCTCGCGTTCCGCGGCTCGCGCAAGCAGCTCGCTCACGGCGAGGTGACGGTGAGCTCGCAGCCGAACCTGTGCACCGTGCAGGCCTATGTCGACTGGAACGGTCAGACGATCTGGCGTCTCAACAAGACGGACGAGCGCTCGCTCCAGGAGATCGCGGAGCGCGTCTTTCCGGTCCACGTGGACCTCCTCGACTTCGAGGTGCCGACGACGATCGTGCCCGTGCGCTTCCGCGCGTGGGTCGGCGGGAGCGCGGGCTTCGCGGGCATGCTCCAGGCGCGGCAGTTCTTCACGATCCCGACGGCGCAGAGCGCGCTCCTCGACTTGAGCGCCTCGAGCCGGCGCGTCCAGGTCGGCTCGCGGCAGCTCGAGGGCGCCTTCGCGCTCGCGACGCTCTCGGGGCAGGCCTCGATGAACCTGAGCCTCCAGCAGGTCGCGAACGAGTTCGGCGTCGCGGGCGACATCGTGGACTTCCTCGGGATCGACGCGAACCTGGGCGGCGCGTCGGGCACGCTCAGCGTGGACCTCGTCAAGGCCGAGCTCCCGTTCGACGCGTGGAACTCGCTCGAGTACTACGCGCAGCCCGGCACGCAGAAGTACGTCCTCGAGGGCGGCGTGAACGCGAACCTCCGCCTCCAGGGTCTCGGCCGGACGCGCTTCGAGGTCTCCGCGTGGCTGAACCTCCCGACGGGCATCGACTTCGACTTCTCGTGGGACTGGCCGCCCGTGGACGTGTCGATCAGCTGGGACCGCCTCGGCTACGACGCGGTCTGGGGCTCGGACGCCGTCGCGTTCAACTCGACGATCCCGCTCCTCGGCGAGCGGTGGTCCACGCTCGTCCAGGAGACGCACGTGAAGCCGAAGCCGATCGTCGTGGGCCACCTCGGTAGCAACTGAACCGCACTCGACAGGAGACCGACCGTGAAGCGCACCGCGATCGTCGCCGCCGCCCTGCTCGTGCTCGGAGCGGCCGTCTTCATCCTCGTGGGCGAGCCCGCGCCGCGCGCGCGGGCCGCCTCGACGGTCGCTGTGCCGCGGGGCGAGACGAAGAGTCCGCGTCGAGGCTTTCGCCTCGACGCGGGGGCCGTGCAGAAGCACGCGCTCGAGCTCGAGACGATCGTCGCCGCGGGCGAGGAGCGGACGACGGCGCGCCTCGTCGGCACGCTCACGTGGACGGGGATCGCCCTCGGGCTCGCGCACGTGTCGTTCGACGGGCAGGCGAGCCTCGCGCTCGGCGAGAAGCGGCTCACCGCGACGCAGGGCTCGCCGCTCGCGAAGGCGCTCGCGCGAGGAGTGGACGTGGAGCTCGCCGCGGACGGCCGCGTCCGCGGCCTCCACGGCGACGTGGAGCCGGGGAGCACGGCCGACCGCTTCCTGCGAGTGATCCTCGGAGCGACCCAGTTCGCGGTCCCCTCGGGCACGAAGGCGGACTGGACGGTCGAGGAGGACGACCCGTCGGGCCCGTCGCTCGCGCGCTATGACGTGCGCGAAGCGGGCCGCGTCCTCGCGCTCACGAAGTTCCGTGGCCCGCGCGCTCGCGGCGCGGAGACGAAGGGCACGTTCATCGCTCGGTTCGACGACTCGGCCGGGGCGCTCCTCTCCCTCGCGGGAGTCGAGATCACGACCGTCCGCGTCGAGAAGACCGTCGTCTCGACGACGACGATCGACTTGAAGATGAACCTCGTCGAGCGGACGACCGTCGCGGCCGCTCCCGCTCCCAGCGCGGCGCCCGCTCGCTCCCTCGAGGAGAAGACCGCGGTGGACCCCTCGGAGCGCGACCGCCTCCTCGTCCGCAACGAGACGGCCAGGAGCCTCCTCGAGCGCGCGGCCAAGGCCGAGGAGAGCGAGGAGCGGAGCGACGTGATCGCGCGCCTCGCCGCGCTCATCCGCCTCCAGCCCTCGGCCGCGCGAGCGACGCTCGAGCGGATCCTCGCCACGAAGCCGGGCGCGGCGCTCGAGGCGGTGCTCCTCGTCGCGCTCGGCGCGGCCGGCACGCCCGAGGCGGAGGGCGCGCTCGTCGCGGCGATCGAAGCGCGGCGCAATGAGCCCGAGACGCTCCTCCAGGCGCTCCCCGCGATCGCGCGGATCTCCGAGCCCTCTCCGCGCGCCGAGCAGCTCCTCCGTGAGCTCCGTCACGACGCGCTCCTCCCGCGCGAGGTGACCGACTCCGCGCTCCTCGCCCTCGGCACCGCCGCGTACGGCCTGCGCACCAGGGCGCCGGCGCGCGCGGCCGCGATCGCCTCCGAGATCGCCCGCGAGCTCGGCGGCAGCGACGACGAGCTCGTCCTCCTCGCCCTCGGGAACGCCGGCACGGAGGAGACGCTCTCCGTCGTCGAGCCGCTCCTCGACCGCTCGAAGCCCGCGCGGACGCGCGCGGCTGCGGCGCGCGCTCTCAGGAACATCGAGGGCCCGCGCGCCGACGCCGTGCGGGCGCTCGCTGCCGGGAGAGAGTAGGCTTCTTCGGCCCCTCGACAAGCTCGGGGAGATCGGAAGAGTCATGAACAAACTCATCGCTCTCGGCCTCGCCGTCCTCCTCGTCGGTGCCGCTCGCGCCGAGGACGAGGAAGTCGAGAAGAAGGGCCTCGACAAGAAGGCCTGGAAGGTCGGCGACGTGACGCGGGAGGGCCTCCTCCACGCGCCCGTCGCGGCGACGACGACGAGCACGCCCGTCGTGTTCGCCTTCCACGGCCACGGCGGCACGGCGCGGAGCGCCTCGAACCAGTTCAAGATTCACGAGCAGTGGCCCGAGGCGATCGTCGTCTACCTCCAGGGCCTCAAGACCGCGACGAAGCGCGACCCGCAGGGCGCGAAGCCCGGGTGGCAGAACTCGGCCGACGACGAGGGCGGCCGTGACTTGAAGTTCTTCGACGCGGTCCTCGCCGACCTGAAGAAGGAGCTCAAGGTCGACGAGACGAAGATCTTCGCGACCGGCCACTCGAACGGCGGCGGCTTCACGTACCTCCTCTGGGCCGAGCGCGGCGAGGTCCTCGCGGCGGTCGGCCCCTCGTCCTCGGGCCCCGGCCAGAACCGCCTCAGGCTGAAGCCGAAGCCCGCGATCCACGTCGCGGGCGAGAAGGACGAGGTCGTCACCTTCGAGGGGCAGAAGAAGGTCATCGAGGGGCTCAAGAAGCTGAACTCGTGCGCCGAGAAGGGCGTCGAGCTCGGGCCGAGCGCGACCCTCTACCCCTCGCACAAGAAGACGCCCTTCGTCGCCTTCGTCCACGAAGGCGGCCACAAGCCCCCCGAGGCGGCCTGGAAGGCGATCGTCCGGTTCTTCAAGGAGTACGAGACGCTCCCCTCGGCCAAGGAGTAGGCCCCTCGACTCGTTCCTCGCTCGGGGACACGGTCGTGGGGTGGCCACGATGGCTCCATCAAATTAGGAAAGGTGAACCCGTCGGGAGTCACGAGGGCCCGTAGGTCCTCACGCCCCCGTTTGGCGCCGCGCTTGCGCTCGCCCCGGTCGCTTTCTGTGGCCGGAGGGACGGGCATGCACATGTCGAAGGTGGCCGCGGCGCTCGCGGTCCTGGGCGCGGTCGGTTGCGGCGGCGGCGGCGGTGGCGGCGGCGGGGGCCGCTCGATCGCGCCGGTCCAGTCGGGCGCGACGGGCGCGACGGGCTCCGGCTCGACCTCGAACCCCGCGACGAATCCGACTCGCGGTCAGGACTACACGGGCGTCTGGGAGATCTCGGGTCTCGACCCCGCGTACGGGGCCTACACCGGGACGGCCGACGTCACCTCGACGGCGAACGGCCTCGAGGTCCAGCGGCTCGTCACCTTCACGAAGAAGCTCGCCGACGGGCGCGACCTCGTCCACGCGTGGAACGGCACCGCGAAGCCGACCGCGGCCGGTCTCGACGTCGAGACGAGCCTCAAGGTCGCCGACATCTACAAGACGACGAACAACGCGAAGCGCACGGCCGCCGACATGGTGCCGTTCGTCCTCAAGATCGCCTTCCAGGGCGCGAACGGCGCGGCGCCCACGAACATCGTGATCGGGACGCAGATCAAGGTGCCGAGCGAGACGTGGACGTTCTCGTCCGCGACGGCGCCTTCCTTCCCGAAGCACGACCAGAAGATGGTCGCGCTCCACCAGGTGGACAACACGATCAAGCAGGCGTCCTTCCTCACCTACTCGACGTACCACCAGCTCCCCGACATGGTCCCCTACACGACGCGCCCCGAGTTCCAGGCGGCGCAGCACTTCGTGTCGATCGACCGGACCGCGAAGGCCTGGCATCGCGCTCGCGGCCGCACGGCCGTCCTGGTCCTCGACAAGGTCCTCGACGAGATCTCGGTCGCGGAGGAGACGCCGCGCGCCGACGCCTTCTCGCAGAAGCTCCACGAGAAGGCCGCGCGCGCCGACGCGGACATGAAGAACATCCACATGCTCTCGTGCGGCATGATCGCGGCGGTCGACACGTCGAGCGGCGCGCACTGGGTGAGCGGCGACGGCGCTCTCTGGCAGGGCTGCTACGTCCAGAGCCAGGCCTACCGCTATCTCGTGACGAAGGACCCGGAAGCCCTCGCGAACATGGAGAAGGCGCTCAACGCACTCTGCACGCTCGTCGAGATCTGCCCGAGCAAGACCGAGTTCGCGCGCGCGATCGACGAGGGCACCGCCGCGACGCTCCGCCCGAACTGGGTCCAGGGCACGGGCTCGTTCGCGAACCTCCAGTGGCTCACGGGCGGCAACAACGACATGCTCCACGGTCTCGACACGGGCTTCCTCGCGGCAGACCTCGCGCTCCCCGCGGGTCACGCGCTCCGCGCCCGGATCGGCGCCGCGGCCACGTCGCTCGTGAACAACTGCTCGCTCGCGCAGAGCGGCATGCACCTCATCTTCGAGAGCTACGTCGCGTGGCGCATGACGGGTGACCCCGCGATGCGCTCGAAGTACGACGACGCGATCGGGATCAAGAACATCCACCTCCAGGGCTGGATCACCCTCGGCAACGGGCTCGTCCAGG
>CAZYLP010000240.1:6092-10664 GCA_964648345.1 uncultured Planctomycetota bacterium | reverse complement strand
GACGGGGACGAGGAGGCTCGTCGCGCCGATCGTGAGCACCTCGGCCCAGATCCGGCGCTTCCAGAGGCCCCACGCCTCGACGAGGATGAAGATCGCGAAGAGGATCGCTCCCGACCCGACCTCGGCCTTGAGCGTGGGCGTGTCGTACTTCTCGACCTTGGTGAGGATGGACTCGATGCGCTTGCTCGCCGGGTCGAGGTGGAACCACTTGACCCAGTCCTCCGCGATGTCGTGGAGGTCCTTGTGGATCAGCGCGAACGCGCCGACCGCGATGAGGAGGAGGAGCGTCGCCTTGACGAGCTTCCAGCCGATGATGAGCTTGAGCCCGAAGTCCGGGGCCGCGACCGTCTTCTTGAGGCGCTTCGTGAGGGCCTTCTTCTCGACGGGAGGCGGTTCGGGCGGAGGCGCCGGCTGCGGGGCTGGATCCACGCCCTCGTTCTACAGGATCAGCGCCGGATCGGCACGGGGGTCGGCGTCACCTTCGGGACGGCGCCGAGGTAGAGCTTCCGCGCGTTCCGCTTCACGTCCTTCCAGTCCTCCGCGCCGCCGTCGCCGAGGCCGAAGACGCGCGCGAAGCGCGGCGAGACGGGGCTCCCCGCGAGCGGGCCGAGCGGCTTGTCGCTCCCCCAGCCGCCCGGGAACCGGCGCCAGTCGGCGAAGCTCGAGGGGATCGCGATGAAGCTCGGCGGCGCGAACTCGTTCGAGAGCGGCCCGTCGAGGTCGATGAGCGGCGCGTTCTCGGCGCGCCACTCGAAGCCGTTCCCGAGGAAGAACTCGTCGAACGCGATCGCCGGCGCGAGCCCGAAGCGGTCGAGCCACTTCCCCGGTTCCGGGAGGCTCGCGTGCTTCCCCGCCGAGATGTTGACGACGGGGTGCGCCTGGTGGAGCTCCATGTCGGCGAGCTCGACGCGGAGCTTGTCGCCGTGGCCGTTGTAGTAGCCCTTGCGGAGCTCGCTCCGCGTGAAGGCGCCGCCCGTGCCGTAGACGCACGCGATCGCGAAGGACGTGCTCTCCCAGTCGCCTCTGTGTCCGCCCATCGCGAACGGATTCGCGAAGGGGCGGATCGTGACGAGCGCGATGTCCTTCGGGTAGAAGAGCCAGAACTCGATGTAGACGAGGTCCTCGCCCGAGCCGTCCGGGCGCCGGACTCGCTTCGAGGTGTCCTCGAAGGCGTGGACGTAGACGGGCGCCTTGCCCGGCTCGTCGCCCGACATGCGCTGCGGCACGCCGTGGATCCACTTCGAGTCGAGCTTGACGGTCCCCGAGAAGGAGACGACCGCGTTCTCGCCCGGGCGCGAGCCCGACGCGAGCTTCGTCGAGAGCCGCGCCTTCCGCGCGGCGAGCTCGTCGAAGTAGCGGACGACGGACTGCGGGAAGAACTCCTCGTTCCGGTTCTGCGCGGAGGAGTCGTTCGGCTGCCACGCGTTGAAGCGGTAGATCGGCGCGTGCCACTTCGCGAGAGTCATGAAGCTCGGGCGCGGAGAGGTCGCCGACGACGGCGGCGCGGCGACGGCGAGGCTCACTCCGGGGACGACGGAGCCGGATCGGCCGGAGCGATCGGAGCAAGCGATGACCGTGACGACGAGAAGCGCGGCCAGCACCAGACGCTTCATGGCAAGGGCGAGAGCAACGGGGTGGCCGGACGTGACTCAACGACTTAGGCTGAAAGAAGGGGCGTCGAGGGACCGCGTGGCCGTCCGTTTTCGGAAGCTCCTCGTCGTGCTGTTTCTGCTCACGGTCTCCGCGACGGCGCGCGGAGCGGACTCCGAGCCTGACACCTCGTACCTCGAGAAGAAGATCGACCTCCTCGCGAGCGACGTCGCGCTCGAGGACGTCGCGGCCGACCTCGGCGAGAAGGCGGAGCTCGTCGTCGCGGTCGCGCCGCCGCTCGCCGCGAAGCACCGGAGGGTCTCGATCGCTCTCCGCGGCGTGTCGTGGCGCGAAGCGCTCGACCGCGTCGCGCGCGACACGAACGCGCGACTCCGGAGCGTTCCGGGCGGCGTGCTCCTCGAGGAGCGGACGGTGCCGGCGAAGGTCACGCTTTCCGCGAAGGGCATGGCGTTGCGTGAAGCGATCGCCGCGATCGTGAGCGCGGGACCGATGAGCCTCGTCGTCGCGCCGGACGTGACGGGCACGATCGACCTCGACGTGAAGGACGAGCCGTGGCCGAGGGTGCTCCGCTCGGTGCTCGAGCCGCGCGGCCTCCACGCGGTCGTGCGGGGCGAGATCCTCCTCGTCTCGGCGCGCGGTCCCGCGAGCGGCGAGGTCGAGCTCGGGCTCGAGGAGCCGGACCCGCCGATCCGGTGGCCGCTCCGCGTCGCGGAGGACGTGACGAAACCGATCGACGCGGAGGTCGAGGACGCGGACCTCCGTGATGTGATGGACGAGATCGGCCGCCGCGTCGGGCGGAACATCCTCGTCGAGGCTGCGGCGAACGCGTCGGTCACGCTTGCGATCACGAAGTGCCCATGGCGGAAGGCCGTCGAGGTCTTCGCGGGTGATGCGGGTGCCGTGGTCCACGAGGCCTCGGGGATCCTGCTCGTGCGGAAGCCCGAGCGAGTGACGGTCTCCGCGAGCGGAGAGCTCACGCGGACCCTGCAGCAGGTCGCAGCGGTCAACACGAAGAACCTCATCGTCGGTCCCGGAGTGACGGGGGACATCCTCGTTCAGTTGCGCGACGTCGAGTGGAGCGAGGCACTCTCGGCGATCGGCTCCGCGTGCGGGGCGCCCGTGACGCGCATGGGGCGACGTGGTGAGGTGACGGTCGTGACGGCCAGGCCCGTCGCCGACGGAGTCGCCGCGGAGCGGTCGCTCATCGACGACCTCGACGCGGCGCTCGGCGCGGCGCGCGGGCTCGATCGGAACATCGACGTCTCGGTCGAGGAGGCCGAGCTCCGCGACGTGCTGGACGCGATCGTAAAGAAGACCGGCGGCAACGTCGTCGTCGAGCACGAGATCAAGGCGACGCTCACCGCGTCGCTGCGGAAGGTCCGCGCGAAGCACGCCATCGAGCTCCTCTCGCGCATGGGGGTGTCCGAGACGAGGCTGCTCCCCGGCGGAATCGTCCTCGTGGAGCAGCCGGCGAGGATCACTATCGGTTTCTACGAGGCGGACACCAGGGTCACGTTGTTCCTCCTTGCCGCCTACTCGGGGCGGAACATCATCGTGGCGCCCGACGTAGGCGGCGGCGTCACGCTGGATCTCCGCGATGTGAACTGGCTCACGGCGCTCGAGGCGGTCGCGTGCGCGTGCGGTCTCCACGTCACGCAGCTCGCTTCGGGGATCACGGTCGTCTCGGCCGCTCCTCCGTCGCATCGTCCGGAACCGGCTCCCACCTGGCGCCAGGAGCGCGACCCGCAGGTCCTCGTCGACCTGAGCTTCGAGGAGGCGGATCTGCGCGACGTGGTCGCCCATGTCGTGTCCGCCACGCGGGTGCGGATCTCGGTGGCGCCCGACGTCCGCGAGAAGTTGACGGTCTCGTTGAGGGACGTCGACTGGCGCGATGCCGTCGACGCGGTCGCGCGCCTGGCGAACTGCCGCATCGACCGCCGCGGCGCGGAAGTCAAGCTCTCGCAGCCGCCGAAGGTCCTGCTCCAGACATCCGACGTCTCGGCGCAGTCGTGGTTCAAGCTCCTCGGGCTCTGCCTCGGCGAGAAGACGGTCAGGGTCGACCCGGACGTGAAGGGGACGGTGACGCTCGACCTCCACGAGCTCTCGTTCGAGGACGCGCTCGTCGCCACGGCGCGGGCGCACGGATACGGCGTCGTGCGCTCCACGGACGGCGGCTTCGCGATCTCGTCCCGCACCACGTCGCTCGCTCGGCGCCCTCGCACCGCGCGGAGGAGCGAGGGGATCCCTGCGCCCCGGGTGGCGCCAGCGCGGGACGAGTGGCGTGAGCGCCGGGAGGGGCCGGCCCGCGCGCTCTTGCCCAAGCTCGCCGGCGCGAGCGCCGATGACATCGCTCGCCTCGACTTCGAGCCCGTGTTCCGCGAGTGGCGCGGCGTCGAGGGGCTGCGCTCCGTGCTCGAGAAGTCACCGCCCGAAGGACTCGACGCGGAGGCGAAGCAGGTTCTCGAAGCGTGGTTGGAGGTCGGACGAGGTCACGAGGTCATCGGGGAGATGCGTTACGCGAGCGAGAGGGGACGCTTCGACGAGATCCCCGAGCACCGCCGAGAGCTCGAGGCGATCGTGGACAAGGTGAAGCTGGTGGAGCGCGACGAGCTCTCACGCGCGGCCGACGGATTGACGAAGCGCGCGAAGGAGACTGCGGAGAGAGCGAACAAGCTCGAGGCCATCGACGAGAACTTCCCGCTCGTCGTGCGCGCGATCGTCATCGATTCTCGCGAGGGGGGAAAGAACCGCGCCGTGATCGTCGCGGACGACCTCGTCGCGACCGCGCGGTGCTATGCCGAGGGCGACTCTCTCCTCGATCGCAACGGCAAGAGGCTCCCCGTCAAGATCGTCCGTATCTGCGAGGGCGCGATCGAATTCAGTCACGACGGGACCAAGTTCGTGGTGCAGCTCGTGGCGCCGGGGGAGTGAGGCGGCGTCACCGAACCGACGCGCCGCCGA
>CAZYLP010000240.1:0-6082 GCA_964648345.1 uncultured Planctomycetota bacterium | reverse complement strand
TTTCGATGTTCATCCAGACGGTCGTCGGCTCGAACGCCGAGGCGCTCCCTCGCCAGACTTTCAGTATTGAAAGCTGGAGCCTCCGTCGTGCGCGAGAGGCGGTCCAGCTTTCAAAGTCGAAAGCGGCGGCCCGCCCCTCGACTCCGCGCTCGTTACACTCGCGCGTCGCTCGGGGACTCGGCTTACCGGACGCGCGTGCGATCTCTGGCGCGCTCCACGCGGTCGCGGACCGCGCCGTCGAGGCCGCCGTTCAGGCCGGTCGTGCGCGAGACCCCGCGGTCGCGCGCGAGCTCGGCGCCACGGCCCGTGGTCCGCTCCGCGCCTTCACGCGCGACGCCGGTCCGCTCACCGCGGAAGTAGCGCGCGACTCCTTCGAACGCCCGCGTGACCCCGTCGAACGCGCGCGCGAAGAAGTCGAAGAAGCTGAAGCGGCCCGCGACGGGCTTCGACTCGGCGGCGCGGCGCTTGGCCTCCGCGACGGCAAGCTCACGCGCCTTCGTCGTCGCGTCGAGGAGCTCCTTCGCCGTGTCGCCCGCGAGGCCCGAGCCCGTGCGGCGCTCGAGCTCCTTGCTCATGGCCTCCTCGAAGAGGGCCTCGAAGGTGCCGGGCGCGACCTTGTCGCCCTTGACCCAGCCCTTCTCCTGCCACTTCGGGAGCTCCTGGTCGATGTTGTAGACGAAGCCGCCCGAGAAGTAGACGCGCACGTCCTTCAAGCGCTCGTGGGCGCGGTCGAGGTGGTACTCCTTCTCGAAGTTGTCGATGAAGGGCCGCGACGCGCGCTCCTCGATGCCGAGCTTCTTCCGGTGCTCGAAGTCCACCGTGAAGCCGCCCAGGTCTCGATGCAGGAAGCGGCCCGTGGGCAGACCGTCCTTGCCGAGCTCGATGAGGACGTTCTGCGCGTGCGGCTCCATCTGGACGCCGAAGTCCACGACCATGTCGAACCACTGCTTCGCCATGGGCTCGATGATCCGCGTCTTCACGAACTCCGAAGGCTCCATGCCCGACTTCTCGATCATGCGGGCGAGGAGGGGCGGGCCGCCCTCGGGGGGCGACGCGTAGAGCGAGAACAGCGGGACGTACTTCACCTTCCCCGACATGAGCTCGGGCGGGATCGTGCGGATGATCATGCCGCCCCGGTCCATGCCCTTCGGGATCATGGAGGCGACCTCGGGGATGAAGCTGAAGTGCTCGGGGAGCTTGGACGACTCCGCGTGAAGGACGTTGTTGATCCCGACGCTGCGCACGACCTCGCTCTTCGGGATCGTGCGGACGACGCCGCCGATTTCCTTGTTGAGCGAGAGCTTCGCGAAGAACGGCATGGACTCCTTGCCGTGCTCCCAGACGAGGAGCGTGCGCGAGGACGCGGTCGCCGTCGCCCAGAGAGACTTCCCCTGCTCCGCGCCGCGGACGACCTCCTCGTAGAGCGAGACCGACTCCGGGTGGACCGCGAGGCGGTACTCCGTGACGCCGTTCTTCACGCGCGAGAACATGGTGCGGAACTCGGACGGGATGTTGTCGCCGAGGAAGCCGTGCATCCTCTCGGCGGAGACCCAGTAGGTCTTCACCTCGAAGATCTGGCCCTTCTCGGGCGCGAAGTTCGGGTCCTGGTTGTTGTGGCGGGGCGCCATGATCCGGCGCTCGTCCACCGCGCGGGAGAGGAGCTTCTGCTCGGCGTAGATCCACTCGCGGATCGCGGCGGGGAGCCGATCGAATCGCGGTTCGTCCTGCGCTCGTGCCGTCGAGATGAAGGTGAAAAGAGAAAGTGCGACGAGAACACTCGCGCCCAGGCGCCGGAACATGTTGAGCTCCCTGCTCCCCGAGCGTGAGCAAGGAGAGAGCCGACGAGCGAGGCGCGGCGGTTCGTCGTTTACGTGCCATCCAACCGCCGCGGACCGTCCGCGTGACGTCGCCGACGTGCGCCGGAGACCGACGCGAGACGCATTTCACCGTCGCGCGAGCACTTACCTCGCGGCCCTGGCGTTGCGGACGGACGTGGCATGCTCGCTCTCCGTCCGCTCGGGGTCGTGGCTCTCATCGCCTTGCTCGCTGCTCCGGCGAGCGCGCAGGAGAACCTCGACTTCACGATCGTCGAGGGCGGAAACCACAACGACTTCTTCCAGTCGAAGGAGAACGCCTACCACGTCCGGCTGACGAACCCGGACAACCCGCGGCTCATCGTCGCGCTCCCCGCCGGGAACTCCGGCGTGTCCTTCTCGTTCGACCCGAAGATCAAAGAGAACGCGGGCCTCACCTTCACGAACGTCGAGTCGAAGCCGTGGAGTGGGCCAGGCAGCGTGCGCGGAGCCGAGGTGTCCTTCACGACGGACCGGAGCTCGGTCGTCCTCACGCGCGCGATCCTCGACTCCATGCGCATGAGCCGCACGTCCGCTTACCGCACTTACTCGGAGCGGGTCGCCGAGCGCGAGGCGCTCGCGAAGGCGCTCGGCGAGGACGCGGCGGGCTGGGCCGACGCGAAGGTCTCGGTCTCGGGGGACACGATCTCCTTCGAGCGGCGGAGCTACGACGGGAAGAACCACTACGCGGGCACGCTCCGCTTCGACGGGCCCGTTTCGATCGAGCGCCTCGCGGGCGGCGAGCTCCGCGTGACGCGCACGGACGGCAAGCCGCTCGCGGTCCGGGCGCAGGCCGGCACCGACTACGCGCCGCTCACGCCGCTCCCGCTCCGCGAGATGCTCAACGAGAAGGCGCTCGCGGTCTACGAGAAGGCGCTCGCGAACCCGGACGACCCGGACTCGCGCCGGCTCATCGAGTCGGTGAACGCGCGGCGGTTCCTCACTTACCGCGAGAAGATCCTCGCGGGGAGCCACCGCTTCAACACCTACTTCGGCCGCGACACGATGCTCGGGACGCTCCTCGGCTGGGACATGCTCACCCTCGACGCCAAGGAGGCGGCCGTCGCGTCCGTGCTCGATCGCCTCTCGCCCGAGGGGATCCCCGCGCACGAAGAGGACATTGGCTCGATGGCCGAGCAGCGCCGCGTCGTCGAGGCGCTCGAGCTCCTCGGGAAGGGCGACCGCGCGGGCGCGCTCGCGCTCCTCACCGACTCGCAGCGGCCGATCTACGACTACAAGATGGTGGACGGCGAGTACCTCCTCCCGCTCATCGTCGAGAAGCTGCTCCTCGACCCCGAGCTCTCGCCCGAGCGCCGCGCGGCTCTTCTCGCGCGACGTTCGCTTCAAGGGACGAGCTACGGCGATCTCATCGTCCGCTCCTTCAGGCGCGCGATCTCCGAGGCCGCGCCGTACGCGAAGGTCGCCGAGCGGGGCCTCGCTCCAGGCGAGCTCGCGAAGCTCCTCATCGACTTCCACCCGGGCGAGTCCGTCGGCGACTGGCGCGACTCGAACTGGGGGAACGGCCTCGGGAAGTTCTCGGGCGGGATCAACGAGCACCTCGTGCCGTACGCGCTCGACGCGATCGCGCGGCTCCCGCTCGCGCTCGACGCTCTCGTGAAGCTCGCGCGGAAGGGCGCCTTCACCACCGAGCAGAAGAAGCGCCTCCTCGAGACTCTCCGCCGGAGCGGCTTCGAGGGCGGCCTCGAGAAGCTCGCGGACACGTGGCGCAAGGCGGGCGACCACTTCAAGGTCGAGCTCGGCGCCGCGGAGACGCGCGCGCGGCTCGAGCGCTTCCTGGCGCAGGTGCCGCCCGAGGTGCGCGAGCACTACGAGCGCGCGGTCGTCGAGGGCGAGGTCACGCTCGGCGAGTGGCTCCGCGGCGAGAAGAAGGCGCCGTCGCTCGACCGCGGCGTCTCGTTCTCCGCGATCGCGCTCGACGAGAGCGGGAAGAAGATCCCCGTCCTCTACAGCGACGTGACGCAGTCGCTCTGGTTCGGCGACCTCGCGCCCGAGCGGATCGGCGAGCTGCTCCCTGTCCTCGAGAGACCGTTCCCGCTCGGGCTCAGGACCGAGGTCGGGACGGTGATCGCGAACGCCGCTCTCAGCGATCGGCCCGGCGACTTCACCATGTTCAACCGCGGCGCGTACCACGGGAACGTCGTCTGGAGCTGGCAGGAGGCGCAGTTGAAGCAAGCGCTCGCCCGACAGATCCAGCGCATGAGCGAGCTCGCGACGCCCGAGGCGGACGCGGTCCGCGAGCGGCTCGTCCGCGTCTTCGACTCGACCGTCGCGGCGAGGAGGAACGCGGGCGAGCTCGCGAACTCCGAGCTCTGGACGTTCGAGGTTCGAGGCAAGGAGCTCATCGCGAAGGCCTACGACGGCGCCGCGGCGGGGGCCGACAGCAACCCGGTCCAGTACTGGGGGACCGACGGCGTCGCGACCGAGCTCGCGGCGCGGGGCGTGGAGCGCGAGCGGGGCGTGTCGCGCACGCCGGGCATGTCGAGGCTCATCACGGAGCGGGTGCAGGAGCGCGTGAAGGTGCGCGCCGAGCGCCGCTGAGTTTTCGTAGACTCGCGGACCTATGGCCACCCCGAAGAAGAAGACCGCCCCGAAGCGCGCGCCGTCCGTCAGGAAGCCCCGGAAGCCGAAGCCGAAGGCGCCCTCGCCCCTCAGCGTCGCCCAGGTCACCGAGACCGCGGCGGGCACGGAGGAGCTCTCGCAGGGCGTGAAGGACGACGGCGGCACCGTCCTCGCGAACTACCGCGAGCCCTACGGCGGCAACAAGGTCCTCCTCGTCGCGCTCCCGATCGACAAGGTCGAGCGGACGCCGTATCAGCGCGACGTCTCGCCCGCGCACGTGAAGAAGCTCGCGCGGAGCATCGAGAAGGTCGGCCGGTTCCTCGACCCCGTGCTCGTCGTGAGACAGCAGAACAAGTACTGGGTCCCGAACGGCGGCCACCGCCTCGAGGCGCTCAAGGAAGCGGGCGCCTCGACGGTCGTCGCGCTCCTGATCCCCGAGGTCGAGGTCGCGCACAAGATCCTCGCCCTCAACACGGAGAAGGCGCACAACCTGAAAGAGCGCGCCCTCGAAGTGATCCGCCTCGAGCGCGCGCTCGTCTCGCAGGGAGAGACGCGCAAGGAGAACGAGTTCGAGGTCGAGCTCGAGGATGGCTCGCTCGTCACGCTCGGCGCGGCCTACGACAAGCGGCCGCGTCTCGCGGGCGGCGCCTACGCGTCGATGCTCAAGCGCGTGGACCCGCTCCAGGACGCGAAGATCGCGGACGCGCTCGCGCGCCGCGAGAAGATCGCGGAGAAGCTCCTCGCCATGGACGACCGCGTCTCGAAGGTCGTGGACGCCCTCAAGGCGAAGGGCATGAAGAGCCCCTACCTCAAGCCCTTCGTCGTCGCGCGCGTGAACCCGATCCGCTGGGTCAAGGAGATCAAGATCTCGGTCGAGGAGTGCCTCGACGACTGCATCGCCAAGCTCGACCGCTTCGAGGTCGACAAGGTGCGCGAGCAGGACCTCGCGAAGATGGGTGGCCCGCCGCCCGAGGCCGAGTCGGAAGAGGGCTGATCGGCGGCAGCCGGCCGTCAGCTGTCCATTCGCGAACGGCGAGCGGTCAGCGCAAACCGTTGTGCCGTAGGCATCTCGCCCTTGGCTCTCCCCTCGCAAGGCCATCTCTCCGTCGAAAGCGGAGGGACCATGGGAAAGAAGCTCACTTGCCTCGCGGGAGCGCTCGTCGCGGTGCTCGGATACGCGAGGCCGACTCAGGCCCAGCAAGTCAACCTTCCGGTCCTCGAGCCCGGGGCTTCGCCCGTCCGGATCGAGCTCCCCGGGAGCGGATCGATCACCTTCACGCAGGTGAGGAGCACCGCGGAGCAGTGGCTCCTCGACCTCGCCGCGAAGCTCTACAAGGATCAGACCGGCGAGACGCTCCCGGCCGAGGCCGCGACCGACCCGCAGAAGATCTGGAAGGAGTTCAAGAAGAAGAACAAGGCGCACGAGGGCGGCGTCGGCCCCCGCGGCGCGCTCGTCTTCTGCCCGAGCAAGCTCGCGATCTCGAACGGCGACGGCACCGTCGTCGGCGTCGACTCGAAGGGTGAGATCGACATGCGCATGCCGGCGCCCGGCTCGCCCCTCGGGTGGGTCGAGGGCAGCGGCGGCGGTGGCGGCGGCGGCAACGGCGGCGGCAGCGGCGGCGCGGCCGTGAGCGGCGGTGGCGGCGGCG
>CAZYLP010000239.1:8459-10675 GCA_964648345.1 uncultured Planctomycetota bacterium | reverse complement strand
AGCCCGAGTGACGCCATCTTCAACTTCGACCTGGTGCGCATGTGCACTCCTCGAGAGACGAGGAGGGCACCGCTCGTGCCATGCGACGAACGTCGGCGCCGCCGCGGTCGGAGGCGGGTTCGTGCCGGTCGATCCGCGCGCGAGAGCCCCTGGCACGAACGAGCCGGAAGAAGTCCTGTCAGGTGCGTCGCACGGATCGGGCGGAGCCGACGAGTCCTGAGGTTCCGTGGAGCCTTCCACCGCTCGACGCGCCGCACGTAACCAATCGTGGGAGCGCACGGCCATGTCGGTGAGCGCGCGGGTACGGCGCAGCTGTCCGTACTGCAAGGACGACATCCATGCGGAACCGCACGTCCTCTGCGTCCGGTGCTTGACCGCGCATCATCGCAGTTGCTTCTCCGAGAACCGTGGCTGCACGCTCCTCGGCTGCAGGGAGACCCGCTCACTCTGCCTCGACGAGGCTTGTCTCGACGCCTGTCCCGCGTGCGGCGTGGAGACCCCCTCGTCGGCCCCCTTCTGTTCGTGGTGCCAGGCGCCCCTCGGCGGCGAGCCCGCGCGGCGGCGCGGGACGCGCGAGCGGCTCCGCTTCGCGGGCGCTTGCGCGGCGCTGCTCGTCTCGGGGGGCCGGGCCCAGGACGCGTTCCGCGCGAAGGACCCGGAAGGGCAGTATGCGCCGAGCTGGGCGGCGCTCGCGGCCGTTGCGTCGCCCTCGACCACGCTCGCTGACGGCTTCGAGGTCCGCGTCTGTCGTAGCGCCGAGAAGCCCCGCGAGCGCTTTTGCGCGATCGCGGTCCCGACAAAGACGACGTATGCCTATCGGGCGATCACCAAGACGGGCGTCTGGCCCCGCGTCTCGCTCGACGAGAAGGGCGTCCACACGCATGCGTGGAGCGACACGCCGCTCGTCCTCGACGAGGAGCACTGCCGCGCGATCGCGGCCGAGCCGCATTGGAGGGCACGTTGAGCGAGCTCGCGAAGGGCGCTGCGAATCCGCAGGAGCGCACCGCGCCGCTCCTCGCGAGGTGGGTTGCGTTCTCGAGCGCTTTCGTGTGCTTCGTCGTCGCCGGACAACTGCTCACGAGTCGAGCGGGCGAGCTCTACGAGAGCCTCGGTGTCGAGCTCCCGAGGGTGACCAGCGTCATCGTCGAACAGTCGCGAGCTCTTGCGGCCACTTCGATCCTGTGGGGTCTCGGGCTCCTCGCGGCCTCCCGCGCGCGCGTGCGACCCAGGAGGATCGGCTCCCACGACCTCGAGCACCTGAACGCTGTCGCCCTGGTCTCGGCGGCGTTCGTGGGTGTCGCGGTGGTCGGCTCGAGCGTCCTCCCCCTGATGCGGCTGCGCGGCTGCCTCATGCAGTGAGATGACGGAGACCGTCACGCACCATGACCATCTCATTCAGTGACGAGAGAGGGGACGAAGAAGCCCAGGAACGTCGAGCGTTCCTGGGCTTCCTTCGTGTCCGACGGATTCGCGTGGCGCTCAGCGGGTGATCGTGAAGTACCCCGCGTTGCCCGGATACGCCGAGCCCGTCACGTAGTAGGTCCCGCTGATCTTGTCGGCCGTGGTCGTGCCGACCACGATCGTCCCGACGAACTGGAGCGTCGTGATCGCCGTCGGCGAGCTCGGGATCGAGACCTGGTCGTTGCAGTAGAAGCTCAGGTGCCCCGAGGCGTCGCACGTGCCCGACGTGACCGCGTAGACGACCGGCTGGCCGCCCGAGACCCCGCCCACGAGCTTGACCGCGCCCGTGACCTTGCCGCTCGCGTCCTGGGTCAGGATGAGGCGGAGGCTCCCCGAGCCGTTGCCCATGACCGAGCCGCTCGCGGAGTTCGTCTCCTGCCAGGTGCCCGTCCAGAGGTTGCCGCACTTGAGCGTCTTGTTGTTGTCGGCGGCGACGATCCCGTTCAGGAGGTCGTGCACGAGCGCGTCGCGCGTCGTCTGGATGACGATTCCGTCGCCCTTGAGGCCGTGGGCCTGCTGGAAGGCGATCACGGCCACCTGCGTGTTGGGCCCGAAGACGCCGTCGGCCGCGCCGCAGTTGAAGCCCGTCATGTTGAGGGCCTTCTGGATGTCCTGCACGTTCGTGCCGTTGTCGGCGAGCTTCACGTCGGGCCCGGTGGCGATCGCGGCGGCGACCGTCTGAGCCCCCGGGACCGGGGTCGGCGTCGTCGTGCCGGTGCCGGGCGTGGTGGTTCCGGTGCCGGGCGTGGTGGTTC
>CAZYLP010000239.1:6701-8359 GCA_964648345.1 uncultured Planctomycetota bacterium | reverse complement strand
CGGTGCCGGGCGTGGTGGTGCCGGTGCCGGGCGTGGTGGTGCCGGTGCCGGGCGTGGTGGTGCCGGTGCCGGGCGTCACACCCGTGCCCGGCGTCAGCGTCCCGCCGCCGGTCGCCGGGTTGGTGGTCGTGGGAGTCGTCGCGCTGCCCGGGTTCGCCGTCGAACCCGAGGTCGTGGGCGCCGTGGTCGAGCCGGGGCTCGTTGTGGTCTTCGAGGCGGACGAAGACTTGTTGCCCGACGAGCCGTTGCAGCCGGCCGCGAGATAGAGCGCTACCGCGCCCGCGATGACGAACGACGACGTCCTCATGAAGATCCCTCTCCTCTTCTGGGCCAGAGCGCTGCTCAAAGGGCGCACCGTTTGCCGCGCGAGGAGCGTGGCCACGCCGTTCCTGCGCTTGCGGGCGACGACGGGCTTGCCCGTCTTCTCGTTTCCCGAATGCGCGATGCGCGATGGTGCCGGCGTTACCAGGTCGCTAAGCTCCGCAACGGTCGAGGCGCGTGTGAACGAGAGCGACCGCGAGCTCCAGTGGCTTCGTCGCGTGCGCGACCTCTGCGCTCTCATGGCCCGCGAGACGTCCCTCGAGCGGCTCCTCCAGGTGATCGTGGACTCGGCCCTCGAGCTCGCGGACGCGGAGCGGGGCTTCCTCGTCCTCCTGGAGGAGTCCTCGCTCCACATCCGCGCCGCGCGCGGCTTCGGCGTGGGCGACCTCGAGGGGCCGGCGGGCGCGTTCTCTCGGAGCGTGGTGGACCGCGTCCTCGACGGCGGCCGGGAAGTCCTCACGCGCCGCACCGAGGACGCCGCGCTCCTCGATGCGACGAGCCTCCGCGCGAGGAACGTGCGCTCGGTGGTCGGCGTGCCGCTCCGCCGCCACGGGCGACCCGCCGGCGCGCTCTACCTCGACGCCATGGCGGAGGACGCCTTCGTGGAGCAGGACCTGCCGATCCTCGCGACCTTCGCGGATCAGGCCGTCCTCGCGCTCGACGCCGCGGAGGGCCGCGCGGAGGCGCCCCCCGCGCCGGGGCCCGCGCGGCTCGTCGCGACGTCGGCGCCCATGCAGGACCTCCTCCGCAAGCTCCGGCGCGTCGCATCGAGCCGCGAGGTCGCGCTCCTCATGGGGGAGAGCGGGACCGGCAAGGAGCTCCTCGCGCGCGAGCTCCACGCGCTCGGAGCGCATCCGGGGGAGCCCTTCGTCGCGGTCAGCTGCGCGTCGCTCGCCTCCGAGCTCCTCGAGAGCGAGCTCTTCGGCCACGTGAAGGGAGCGTTCACCGGCGCGACGGCGGACCGCGACGGGGTCTTCGTGTCCGCGGGGCGCGGGACGCTCCTCCTCGACGAGGTGAGCGACATGGAGCCGCGCCTGCAGGCGAAGCTCCTCCGCGTCCTCCAGGAGCGGACGGTCCGGCCGCTCGGCGGTGGAGCGGCCCGCGAGGTCCGGTGCCGCGTCGTCGCCTCGACGAACAAGGACCTGCGAGCGCTCGTCGGCAAGGCGACGTTCCGCGAGGACCTCTACTACCGGCTCGACGTCCTCCGCGTGAACGTGCCGCCGCTCCGCGCACGCACGGACGACATCCCGGCCCTCACCGAGCACTTCGCGGCGCGGCGCGGGGCGCGCCTCGACGTCTCCCCGCACGCCCTCGAGCTCCTCCGCTCGTGGCACTGG
>CAZYLP010000239.1:1799-6691 GCA_964648345.1 uncultured Planctomycetota bacterium | reverse complement strand
CCGGGAACGTGCGCGAGCTCGAGAACGAGGTCAGCCGCCTCGTCGCGACGGGCGTCACGCGCGTGAGCTCGCAGCACCTCTCCGAGGCGATCCGCGAAGGCAAGGGCGTCGCCGCGCCCGCCGACGCCGCGAAGTCGGGCGCGACTCTCCCCGACATCGAGCGCTCGCTGGTCGAGGCCGCGCTCCGCGCGTCGAAGGGCAACCAGGCGCGCGCCGCCCGCCAGCTCGGGATCCCGCGCACGAGCCTCTACCACCTCATCGCCCGCTACGGACTCGGAGGATGACGGAGTCGCCGAAGCGCGAATGGGTCGCGGGCTACGACGCGATGCCCGCGCGCGAGCGGCGCGGCGCGGGGCCGACGACGGGCTCGCTCGTGGGCGGGCGCTACCGCCTCGAGGACGTCCTCGGCCACGGAGGGCTCGGCGTCGTCTTCCGCGCGCGCGACACGTTCCGCGGCTCGCCGGTCGCGGTCAAGCTCCTCCGCGGCAAGCTCACGCCGACGGGCGCGGAGCGCCTTCGACGCGAGGCCGAGCTCCTGGCCACGCTCGACCACCCCGGGATCGTCCAGGTCCGCGACTCCGGCGAGACGCCGGACGGTCCGTACCTCGTGCAGGCGCTCGTGTCCGGGGCCGTGCGCCTCGACGAGGCGCTCCCGAAGCTCGACCGCGCGCGGCGGCTCGCGGTCTTCCGCGACGTCGTCGCCGCCGTCGCGCACGCGCACGAGAAGGGCGTCGTGCACCGCGACATCAAGGCGGCGAACGTCCTCCTCGACCGCGAGGGACGCGTCTTCGTGATCGACTTCGGCGCCGCGTGGTCGCGCGACGCGGAGAGCCTGACCGACACGGGCGCGCTCGTCGGCACGCCCTACGCGATGGCGCCCGAGCAGCTCGCCGGCAAGAACGATGCGATCGGGCCCCACACGGACGTGTGGGCGCTCGGCGTCCTCCTCCACCGGTGCCTCGTGGACCGGCCGCCCTTCGAGGCCGCGTCTCTCGTCGACCTCGGCCGCCTTGTCCTCGAGACTCGGGCGCCGCGCCTGCGGAGCGTGGACCCGAGCGTCCCCGCGCCGCTCGATGCGCTCGCCGGCCGGTGCCTCGAGCGCGACGCGGAGCGGCGCTACGCCGATGCGCGCTCCTTGCTCGCCGACCTCGACGCCGCGATCGCCGGCCGCGCACCCGCCGCCTCGGCGGCGCGGCCTCTCGCCCCGCTCCTCATCGGCCTCGCGGGCGCGCTCGTCATGGGGGGGACGACGTTCATCCTCGGTCGCCGCTCCGCGCCACATCAGCCCGCGAGGCAGCCCGTCGCGCCCGCGACCTCGATGACGACGGCGTCCGGCCGGAGTCCCGCCTACCAGGCCGCCGAGTCGGCGGCGCGCAATCTCGCGGCGGCGCTCGAGGTCTGCCTGCCGCAGCCTGATGCGCGCGGCGAGACCGCGGACATGCCCGTGGAGCGCTGCGTGGACCGGCTCAAGGGACTCCTCGCGCCTCTGGACGAGGCGGAGCACGCCGCGGTGCTCGAGCCCGTCGTCCGCTCCCTGCGCAAGATCGTGCTCGAGCGCAGGACCGCCAGGGTCCGCGACGAGCGGCTCGACGTGTCGATCCATCTCGCGAGGGTCCACCTCCGGGAGCTCTTGCGTGGCCTGAAGCACGCCTCCCACGCGCTGAGGGGCGCGGACCTCGCGCTCGAGCCCGACTCCTGCCCGAGATCGTGCGGCGCCGAGGCTCACCGGTGGGTCCAGGAGCGTCTCCTCGCGGCGGAGGCGCTGGAGGGTCGAGACGCCCTCCTCGCGCTCACGCTCCTCCTCGACGGTTACAACCACGCCGTGCTCTACGTCTCGTGCCCCTACGTGCCGGTCGGGCGGGCGGGAGAGATGCTCGTGCAGGCGTCGGAGAGGCTGACGGCGGTCGGGCCGGAGGAGCGCCTCTGGGCCGAGCGCAGCCAGCTCGACACCCTCGTCTACCGGAGCATGTTCGCGCGCGCGGCCGGGGATCGCGCCGCGGCCCACGACCTCGGGCGCGACGCGATCCTCCGGGGCATCGGACGCGACTTCGTCGAGGAGGCCGTCCTCGGGAACGCGCTCCTCGCCTACGCCGGGGCTCTCATCTGGTTCAAGCTCCCGGTCGATCCCGAGGTCGAGCGGGTCTTCGCCGAGCGGCGCGACGAGACGACGCTCATGACCCTGCATCAGTGCTCGGGGAAGGTCTACCCGCTGTCCACGCTCCAGGCGGCGCTCCGCGGCCTCGAGGGGAAGACGGACGGGCGCTCGAGGTTCTGTCGCATGGCGCTCGACAAGGCGATCCGCGAGGCCAGGAGGTGAATCACCGCGAGACGGCCTCGAGGATACCCGCCGTCGCGGAGGGTTTCGTCGCGGGAGCCACGAGGGTCGGCGGGACGGCGACGCCGTTTATGTCCACGTAGGTGACCTTCGGGAAGCCCTTCGTGATCTCGAGGAGGTCGCGGATGTTCGTCCCGGGCATCGAGAGGGTCGGGACCTTCATGTTGGGGTCGATGTTCGCGAAGGCCGCCCAGCGGTGATGCCCGTCGAGGATGAAGTTGTCGCCGCTCATGAGGATCGGGGTCGAGTTGAGCTTCTCGACGGACGTCTTGCCGTCGGTGATCGCCTTCATGATCCCGGAGACCTTGCCGGCGTTGATCTCGCTCTGCGTCGCGCGCATGGCGCCCACGGGCACGTCCTTGCTCTCGACGACGACGCCCTTGCTTCTCAGGTAGGCGACGTACTCCGGGTAGTGCTCGGGGAGGATCTGCGGCATCTGCGAGCGCTCGAGGGCGAGCGTGCCCGAGGGGCGGATGATCCCCTTCGCGTCGGCGGCCGAGAGCGGGACGGAGTTCTCGACCTTCGCTGTCGCGGCGACGAGAGGCTTGTAGTCCGGGTTGTCGACCCACTCGCGCACGTAGCGACGACCGCCCTGGCCCTCGACGACCTCGCCCCAGCGCTTGATCCGCTCGAGCGGGACGCGCGCGGGGATCGCGTGCTCGGTCTCGGCGAAGACGTTGCCGCCGTACGTCCCGTCGGGCCGGGGCACGCGCCCGCCGAGGGCCTTGTTCACGTCCCACGTCGGGACGCCGTCGACCTCGTAGACGTACTTGCCCCAGTACGCGGCCCCCTGATCGGGGATCGGCGATGACGGGACCTTCGTCGACCCACGGAACGCCGAGTCGTCGATGCCGCCGAGAGGGTGCGCGTGCCTCGCGAGGTCCCAGTCGTTGCCCTTCGCCGGCAGGCCGCCCGCGGCCTTGACCTGGGCCGGAGTCAGGTCATTCCCGTGGTAGCCGCCCGAGTAGTCGTCGGGCGGGAGCTTCTTGCCGCCGGGGAGGAGCGCGAAGGGCTTCCCGTTCGTGTCCGCCGCGCCGTAGGTGCGGGGCGAGGAAGCGAGCTTCGTGGGCTGCGCCGGCTGGCTCGTGCTCGGCTTCGGCAGCACGGCGTTCGTGAGCGTCGTGTTCGTGACGGCCCACGGCGCGAAGAAGACAGGTGCGAACCGTGCCCCGAGGCCGCCCGTGACCGCGCCGAGCGCGCCGCCGAGAGACACGGGGCTGGTGGCCCCTTCGAGCAGCGGCCGTTCGTGGAGGAGGTTGTCCGTGATCCTCCCGCCGCGGTCGCCCACGTCGCCCGCGATGTAGCCCATGCCGGCCGCGGACCCGACCGTCTGCATGGTCGTGAGCCGGGCCGTCGTCGGCAGGGCCGCGGCGAGGATCCCCGTCCCGGCGCCGAAGGTCGCGACGGTGACGACGGTGCCGACGGCGCCGACGACGGCGGACGTCCCGGCTCCGCGCCAGTCGATCGGATCGCCGTTCCAGACGTCGCGACCGACCGAGAAAGCAGCTCCGACCGCGGCGCCAACGACCGCGGCGACGAACAAGTGGAACATGGTCCCTTCCTCCAGTGGCCGGAGTGAGCGCAGCGCTCATGCCCCGCGGAGAGCGGCGAGAGGCAGGGACTTACGGCGGCGATGGGCTCGCTTGCGGCGCGGAGGCGTGCCGGGTGACCGGGGCGGTCACTTTTTCGATGGAACAGTCGCGCCCGCGCTCGCCGTCTCGGGAGTCATGTACCGGCTCGACACCATCGAGAACGACTTCGCCCGCGCCCGCGTCCCGCTCCGCGTGGAGACGCGCCCCTTCGTCCGCGGCGTGCGCTCGGACGAGATCGTCCAGCTCGACGTCCGCCGCTGGGACGACCGCGGCGACCCCCGCGAGGAGGTCCGCCTCTACCCGGGCAAGGGCACGCAGCTCCTCGTCACGGGCGTGGACGCCAGGCTCCACCAGCTCGTGCTCCGCGTCCAGGAGCCGGTCCGCACGTTCCGCGAGCGCGTCTTCGACCGCGAGCGGCGCGAGATGGTCTGGCAGGAGCGGAAGACGACCAGCGACGTCCGGCGCTTCCTCGTCGGCGAGGACGAGTGCCACCTCTTCGTCGCCCAGCTCTCGATCCCCGCGACGACGGTGCGCGACGCGCACGAGACGCTCCGCCCTCGCGAGATCGGCGGCCGGAAGAAGGTCCGCCGCCAGGGCGAGTGGTTCTTCCTCCCCGCGACGCGCGAGGAGCAGGAGCTCGTCGCGAAGCGGCTCCGCATGGGCCGCCTCACGAACGCCCGGATCGGCGGGCACCTCGCGATGCGCGGCCGGCCGCACGTCGTGGACGAGATGGTCCAGCTCCGCTACGAGGACGGCCGCGTCGTCGAGTTCGTGCGGGGCCGCGTGCGGCACCCCGACCACAAGGTCCTCGAGCTCAAGGAGTGGGTCCGCGTCGTCATGAACACGGAGGACCGCTCGGTGGGCGCGACGTGGGTGGACTGAACGCTAGGCGCGGCTCGGGTGTAACTGGCACCCGAGCCGCCCACCGATCCCGCGGCCGAGGTGGACGACCCACCACGAGGCAT
>CAZYLP010000239.1:0-1789 GCA_964648345.1 uncultured Planctomycetota bacterium | reverse complement strand
TCACCCGGTGCCTCGGCGGGGGGGGCGGCCTGTGTGGGGCTTCACCGTTCGGGGGGGCTGGGGTTACCCTCCCACCCGCCCCGCGCTCCGATCCAGCGGCCGAGGTGGACGACGCTCCTCGAGTCATGGAGCGCGCTCTCGAGGGCGATCTTGCCCTGCGGTCCGCCGACGTTGAGCGTGTGGTGCTTGTCTCCGTCCCCGTCGGTGCTCGTCGCGAGCTCGAGCGAGGCGGGCTCGAGCGTCGTGAGCCACGTCCGTCCGAGGAAGCGCCGCCGCCGCGTGAAGCGGCGGGTCTCGATCACGTAGTCCGTCGAGAACAGCGCGCGCCCGATGAACCACGACCTCCTGAGGACCGTGAGCGACTCGCCTTCCTTCACGCTCTCCCAGCCCAGCGGGAGCGTGATCGCGTCCTCCTCGGCGACCTGCGTCGAATCGGGCAGCGCGAGCCGCGACTGGATCTCCTGGCGGATCTCTCCGCGAGTCGCCGCGTCTCCGAGCTGAGTGAGGACGACCTCGTCGCCCGCGCGCGTCTCGGCGACGAGCCACTGGTCGTGCTCGCGGAGGCGCACGACGCGGAGGTCGTCGCGCTCGAAGCGGCGCGTCCTCGGCCAGAGGCCGATTCGCGACCGGACCGTGAGCGTGCTCCCCGCGACGGAGATCTCGTCCGACGACCAGAGCAGCCGGAGGAGCTCCTTGATCGCGGCGATTCCTCCGACGGTCCAGAGCGATAGCCACCCGAGGAGGAAGGAGCCGCTGAGGACCGCGCCCATACCGGTCGGGAAGGACTTCGGGCGCCAGTCCCCGACCAGTGACGAGGGGAGGAAGCTCGCGGCGACTCCCACCAGCCCCCCGGCGGCGAAGACCTCACCCATGACCCAGCCCACGAGCCAGACGGCGAGGAATGACGCACCGAACCAACGGGCACAACCCTGGGGCCTCAACGACTTCGAGTATTCCGTGCTCCCCGGCGGCAGGACCTTCATGACTCTCTACCCTTCCCTCTTCCTGCCGGGGTCGGGGAGGAGCAAGTGGCCGGCCTCAGCGCGGCTCGAAGACGTGAACGCCGCGCTCAGACCCGATCGCTCAGGAGAGCCCGGAACGCCTTCCGCGCGATCCGCGCGCGCGAGGAGGACTCGCGCCACGTGGCCGTCGCGCCGAGGAGCGCGGAGGCGGCGCCGAAGCGGAAGCTCGAGCGCGGAGCGAGCCCCGCGGGGAGCGGGACCTGGAGCCTCCGCGCGAGCGTCGCGCACGCGTAGAGGAACGCCCTCTCGAGCCCGAGGGCGCGCGCGCGCTCGCGAGCGGCTCGACCGTCGAGCGCCGGATGCGCGGCGAGGAGGAGCTTCAGGTCGTAGAGCCACGACGCGCGCGCGAACCAGCTGCCCGCGGCGTGGACCGCGAGGTAGAGGAGCTCGTCCTCGGGGCAGAGGACGCGCGTCGCCGCGCCGCGCTTCGTCGTGTACGGCACGGAGCGGTCGAGGAACGGCTGCGACTCGACGACGGCCCCGAAGCCCGTGAAGAGCCGGAAGTGGAGCTCGAGGAGCGGCGAGTGAGGGCGCTCGAGCTCGAAGTTCTGCTCGGTCGCTCCGTGACGGTCGCGCTCGAGGCGCGCGTCGAGGCCGAGCTTGTCCCTGTAGCCGAGCGCCTCGAGCGCGGAGAGCGCGCGGGCGGCGTCGCTCCACGCGACGAGGACGTCCACGTCGCTCGAGCGGCGGAGCGAGGCGAGCGGGTAGTGCCGCTCCGCGAACGCGTGGCCCTTGATCGGCGCGCACCGGACGCCCGCGGCCTCGAG
>CAZYLP010000238.1:9562-10697 GCA_964648345.1 uncultured Planctomycetota bacterium | reverse complement strand
GCACGCGTTCGCTCGACGCTACGACCTGGACGCCGCCGCGCGCGGCACCTTCGAGATCTACAGGGAGGTTCCATCAGCCGAGCGGCAGCGAGGCGCGGTGCTCCGATGAAACGCTCGCTCGTCGTCGAGACGTGGAACCTGGGCAGCTGCCTCCGCGACCCCGCGCGCGTGGAGACCGAGCTGGCGGCGCTTCTCGCTCGCCTCGGAGAGCAGTCGCTCCCGCTCTCCGCGCTGAGCGAGCTCGTCGTCGTCCACGACGGCCTCGGCGAGGCCGCGCGATGCCGCCTCCAGGAGGTCGCGAACCGCGCGATCGTCTGGGTGCTCGTGCCGTTCGGGACTCACTACTACGAGCAGAAGAACCTCGGCTTCGACGCGACCACCGCCGAGGTCGTCGCCTTCACGGACGGCGACTGTGCTCCGTGCCCGGAGTGGCTCGAGCGGCTCACGGCACCGATCGCCGAGGGCGAGGCGCGCGTCATCGCGGGGCCCACGCACTACACGCGCGGCCGCGCGTCGCTCGCGGGGACGGCGATCGACTTCCCGGTCATCGAGTCCGCTCCCGGCGCGAAGACGGTGAGGAACTTCTTCGCGAACAACGTCGCCTTCGCGCGGGACGTCTTCGCGGCTCACCGCTATCCCGAGGTCGCGGGCCTGTTCAAGGGCTCGTGCCAGGTGCTCGCGCTCGCGCTCCAGCGCGAAGGGATCCCGATCCACTTCGCGGCGGACGCGGTCCTCGAGCACGCGTGGCCCGAGGGCCTGCGCGAGCTCGTGGCGATGCGGCTCCTCCGTGGCGCGGACACCGCGGCCATGACGCCGCGGTTCGCGGAGCACTACGCGCCGAGACTCGCTCCGCGCTTGAAGAGGCTCGGCAAGCTCCCGGCCCTCGCGCTCCTCGGAGCGCGGGCCGTGAGGGCGAGCGCGCAGCTCGTCCGCTCACGGCCGGGGGCTCGCACGCTCGCGGTCGGTGCGGGTGTGATAGCGGCCGCCACGGTCGTCGATACCGTCGGCGCGCTCGCCGAGCGCTCGGTGCATCGGCGGCTCGGGTAGGGTCTCGCCCTACTTCTTCCGCTTGATCGTGAAGACCTGGCTCTCCTCGGTGCTCGACGAGGAGTCTCCGAAGTCCTTCGAGCTCGTC
>CAZYLP010000238.1:0-9552 GCA_964648345.1 uncultured Planctomycetota bacterium | reverse complement strand
ACCTCGGACGCCGTGTAGCTCGCCCTCGCCTCGGCGAGGATCCCGCTCCGGTCGAACGAGATGTCGCGCGTGAGCGACGACTTCTCGCGCCCCTCGCCGAAGAGGCCCTTCCCCGTCGCGTCCGCGCGTCCTCGGAGCTTGATCGACTTCGCGTCGAGCATGCTCACGCTCCACGCCACGTCCGTGACGAGGTTGTGGCCCGAGCTCGAGACCAGGTCCTTCCACTTCGAGCTCTTCGCGAGCCCCGCCTCGGGGAGCTCCTCGTAGAGGACGCACGGCCCGAACAGCGACGACACCGAGGAGCCGGCCATGCCCTGCATGGTGCAGACGCACGCGCGCGTGCGGTCGAAGTCGATGCGGTAGTTCGCGCCCACGACGCTCGACATCTCCCTCACGCGCTCCTCCATGTCCTTCGAGCCGTTCGGGTCGAGGAGCGTCTTCTTGACGCGCGGAGCCTTGTCGCCGCGCTTCCACTCCACGAGGACGCGGTAAGAGTCGCAGTCGTGCTGCCACGTCGCCGAGGCGATCTCGAGGACCAGCGAGCCGCGCCCCGACATGCTGGTCGTCACCGTCGCGACGGCCGTCACCTGCCGCTTCGAGGAGACCGAGGTCGTGCTCCTCCGCGTGCGGACCACCTTCGACTGGTGAGTCCAGCTCACGTTGAGCGTCTCGCCCCCGGCGAGCTTCCAGTCGAGCCGCGCGGGCTCCTCGGCCGCGACCGTGCCCGCGAGGACGACGAACCCGAGCCCCACGAAAAGGCCGTTCCGCTTCAAACTTCCCTCTCTCTTTCCTCGGGGGCCGCGTGGTGCACGGCCCGAGCCGCCGGGAGAGGGCGTGGGGTCGGGAGTTACGACCCGGTCGCGGCGGAGCCCGCTGACCGTGGGTTGGTGGCGCCATCCGCCAAGAATCGGTCTCCGAGGTGAGAGGTCCGGAAGGCGATGGCGAACATCACTGAATCGGCGAAGAAGTGGTCGTTCCTCCGCGCTTCGCGTCGCTCACTCCTCGTCTCGCTTCTCCGGCCAGATGCGCCCGAAGGTGCGGAGGCCAAGCGCGAAGGCGCCCGCATCGAAGACGAACGAGTGGGTCCGCGTCCACCGGTACTGGTCCAGGGGCCGCCCGAGGTAGTCGGCGATGCCCGGACTCACGCCCTCGAGGACGAGCCCGAGCGCCCAGACGAGGAGGACGACGGCGCCGGCCTCGACGAATCCGTCTCGCCGCCGGAGGCGCACGACCACGACGGCGGCGAAGCTCGACGCCGTCACGAAGGCACCGTCGAGGAAGTAGAGGGGCGACTCGTGCACGCTCTTCGCGAAACTCACGAGCGCCCCCAGGCCCGCGGCGAGGCTGCCGTGCTCGAGGACCTCGCGCGTGTAGTTGTACTGCGCCAGCCCCACGAAGTGCAGCGGCACGAGACCCACGGCGAGGACCGCGAGGAGGAGCAGGTCCCGGCGGACCGTGCGCTCGCGCGTCGCTCGGAGCTCGATCAGGACCGCAGCGAAGGCGAGGATCGCGTAATGGCCCGCGGCGGATACGCGCATGATCGTGTACTCGAGCTGCGGGAGCTCGTGATCGACGAGCCACGATCGCAGCGTCATCGCGGCGAGCTTCGCGAGAGCAGCGACGACCCCGGCGACGACGGCGCGGAGGAGAGCATGCCGCACCAGGTCGATCCAGCCATCGCCCCGAGGCGGAGTCTCGATGGGCGCGACGGTCCAGACCGCGAGCGCGAGGAGGAGAGCGAGGACGACGCGGAGGACGGCCGCCTCCGACTTCTCGTCTGGATAGCCGAACATGAAGTCGTGCGCTGTGAAGACGACCGCGAGCACGACCGCCAGGACCACCGCGCTCAGCGCGCCACGCCGCCACGACACGTCGCGGCTACTCCTTCATGCCCGGCGCCACCTCGACGGTGACGCTCCCCGAGCCGCGCCCGTTGCCGCCCCAGTTGCCGAGGTGCGCCCACGCGCGCGCGTTCTCCTCGAGGCCGTCGCGCACCGCCTCGATGCCCTTCTCCTTCCAGGTCGCCGCGATCGGCTGCTTCACGCCGGGGAGAGTGAGCGAGTAGCCCTTCTCGTCGGCGGCGAGGACGATCTCGGCACCCCTGGGCGAGAGCTCGAAGACGCGGTCGTCGAGGAACTTCACGAAGCCCTGATCGGGGTGCATGTGCGGCCCGCGCCGCTTCGAGCGGAGGAGCGCCTCGTGCTTTCCATCTTTCCTCAAGTGAAGCGTGAGCCAGAGCGCGTGGTCGAGCGATGCGGCTCCGAGCGGCGCCTCGCTCGAGCTCACGATCCCGAGCTCGTAGAAGAACGACCCCGTCGGCTCCTTGAAGCCGTGCTGCCTCTGGAGCTGCTCGTCCCTTCCGAGCGCGACGAGCTTGACGTCGGCGACGCGCCACCGGACCCGCAGCCCGAGCTTCAGGCGGTGCCCCGACTTCTCGAGGAGCGAGACGCGGCTCCAGTTCTGGTCCCCGGACACCGTGTGCACGCCGTTCGGGTGCCGGTGCTCGGGCGTCTGGTCCGACTTCCAGTCGAGGTCCGCGGGGGCGAACGCGAACCGGCTCGCGCCCGCCGCCGGCGGCGCAGAGGCCGGCGGAGGAGGAGGTGGAGGAGGAGCGACCGGCTCGGGAGGAGGCGGCGGAGGGGGTGGAGTCGGCGCGACGGGAGCCGGCACCGCCGGAGGAGCCGGCCGAGGAGCGGGTGCCGGCGGCGGAGGAGCAGGTGCCGGGCTCGGAGCGGGCGGCGGCGGAATCACCACCGCGGGCGTCGGCGCGGGCACCGGAACGGGCGCGACCGGAGCCGGCGGAGTCGAGCCGCGACCCGCGACGAGAGCGACGGCGCCGACGAGCGCCAGCATCCCGAAGAGGCCGAGCACGACCCTCGCCGCCGTCCGGTCCTCGTCCGCGTCCTTCGCGGTCGGCGCCGGCTTCTTGACCGCCGGGCGCGGCGCGGTGACCACGCGCTCGCGGCCGCTCGGTGGCCGCGGAGCCGGAGGCGCGAGCGCGCGCTCGAGGCCGGCGAGGAGCTCGCTCGCCGACCGGTGCCTCCCTGTCCTCTCCTTCGCCATGGCTTTGAGGATGAGGCGCGCGGTCGCGTCCGAGACCTCGGCGTGGATCGTCCGCGGATCCGGCGTCGGGTCGCGGAGCACCTGGGCGACCGTCGCGAACGGGCTCGGCCCCTCGAAGGGAGCGCGGCCCGTCACGAGCTGGAAGAGCGTCGCTCCGAGCGCGTAGATGTCCGTGCGCACGTCGAGGTCCGTCTCGCCGTTCGCCTGCTCGGGCGACATGAAGGCGGGCGTCCCGAGGATCGCGCCCGTCTGGGTCATGCGGTCGCTCGTCGCGCGGCCGCGCGCGAGGCCGAGGTCGCCGAGCTTCGCCTCGCCGGTCGCGGCGACGAAGACGTTCGCGGGCTTGATGTCGCGGTGGACGAGACCCGCCTTCTCGATCGCGACGAGACCCTTCGCGCCGTCGCGCACGATCTCGAGCGCGCGCTTCTCGGGGAGCTTGCCGCCCGTCTCCCTGCAGAGCCGGTCGGCGTCCTTGCCGCGCACGAGCTCGAGCGCCATGAAGATCCGGCCCTGGTCCTCGCGCAGCGCGTAGCACTGGACGACGTTCGGGTGCTGGACGAGCGCGGCGACGCGCGCCTCGCGCTCGAAGCGCTCGCGCCACTGGGCGTCCGCGAGGAGGTGCGGCGGCAGGACCTTGAGCGCGACCTCGCGGTCGAGCCTCACGTCGCGCGCCCTGTAGACGGCTCCCATGCCGCCCTCGCCGAGCCGCTCGACGACCTCGTACCCGGCGATCGTCGGGAGATCCATGGAGGGCACGAGGTGACGTTACACTCCACGTGAAACATGAGCCAGACGACGCTCGGAGAGCGCGACGAGCTCTGGGCCGCGGCGCGGAGCGACCCGGAGGACACTTCTCTCTGGCCGCGCCTCCTCGCCGCGCACGCGCGCCTCGGCCGGATCGAGGAGGGCGCGCGCCGGCTCCGCGACCTCCTCCTCGCTTCTCCGCGAAGCGAGGAGCGCAACGAGATCTACCTCGAGACGCTCTGGCGCGGCGGCTTCGGCGTCGGCGACCCGGGCCTCCAGGCTCCGCGCCCGCACCAGACCGTCGAGTCCCCCGACCGGCGTCACCTCGCGGTCGCGAGCGCCAGGCTCGGCCTCGAGGTCCACGAGACGGCGACGGGCGCCGTCGTCCTCGACCCCGTCGAGCTCGGCCCCGCGTTCATCCTCCGGTGGCTCGACGACGCGCGGCTCGTCGTCGTGAAGCGACCCGAGGCGAGCGAGAAGACCTCGATCACGATCGCGACCTGCTCGATCGTCGAGCGCTCGGTCACGGTCGTGAAGATCGACCTCGGCCTCGAGTGGGACCTCGAGCAGCTCCGGCTCGACCCGCGCGGCCACTGGCTCGTCCTCCTCCGCAAATCGGAGGTCGTCGTCGTCGAGCCGAGCACGAAGCGCGTCATCGGGGTGGGCGTCCCCTTCACGGAGCGGACGGACGTCGTCCGCTTCTCGCCCGCGAGCGACCTCCTTTACCTCGGCCGGTTCATCGATCGCATGCGCGGACACATCCTCGTGGACCTCCGCGCGGCGACCGCGACGCAGCTCACGCTGGCGATCGAGGAGCGCTGGACCGCGGAGTGGTCGGACGACGGACGCTGGCTCGCGATCCACGGCTCGCATCTGCTCGTCCCGCCCGTCTCGCGGAACCCGTGGGACGACGACGACACGGGGAGCCCGGGCGTCTACCGGATGCTCGCGACCGTCATCGACACGAAGGACGGGACGCGTCACGCGCTCGAGGGCTTGAAGGACGGCGAGGAGCCGTTCGCGAGCTTCGCGTGGAAGGACGGCGTCCTCCACGTGGCCGACGTGCAGTGGACGCCGCCCTCCGGGCCCGCGAGGAGGACCGGACCGGCCCCGGCGGAGCCCACGAAGAAGGCCTCGGCTCTCTGCCACGAGCTCGACCTCTCGTTCACGTGGACGAGCGACGCGCCTCTCGGGCTCGTGAGCGAGCGCAAGGAGAACCCGGCGCGCCGCCCGCTCGGCCACGAGCACGGCCTCTCCGCGCTCTGGGTCTCGGGCGACGGGCGTCGCCTCCTCACGAGCGAGAGCGGCCGGCGCGGCTGGGTCTGGGACCTCGAGAGCGGCCGCCGCCTCGCGCGCGCGAAGGGCGAGCGCTCGCTCCTCGGCCTCACGCGCGACGGCAAGAGCTGGTTCACCGTGGATGACGGCTACTCCCTCCACCCCGTCGCGGGCGGCGCGCCCGTCGAGGTCGCGATCCAGCCCATGGAGCCGCCGCACCGGGCTTACTTCGACCTCATGGACGTGTCGCCCGACGGGCAGCGCGTCGTCGTGAAGGGCTGGCCGCGCTGCATCGAGCTCTTCGAGACGGGGAGCACGAAGCCGCTCGCGAAGAACGAGCAGATCCCCTCCGCGGTCTCCGCGCTCCGCTTCACGCAGGACGGGGAGCGCGTCATGCTCGTCTTCACGACGAGCGTGTACCAGCCCTCGGACGCGGTCCTCCTCGATGCGCGGACGCTCGGGGTCGTCGCGAGCTGGAAGGTGAAGGGCGTCCCCTACTCCATGCCCGAGCCCACGCTCGTCGAGCTGCCCGGACGGGACGGCCTCGCGGTCGTCGGAGACGGGACGGCGTTCGCGTGCCGCCGCCACGCGGAGGCGGAGCCACTCGTGCCCCGCACGAAGAAGGCGAAGGCGACGGGGGCGCTCGCCTTCTCGCCCGACGGGCAGGAGCTCGCGCTCGCGACCGACCGTGGGATCGAGCTCTGGGACTTCTCGAAGAAGAAGCCGGCGCTCCGCGGGACGATCGACGCGCCGTTCCTCCCCGTGCGCGCGCTCGTCTACCTCCCCGACGGATCGCTCCTCTACACGCAGGCCGCGCACGTGAGGCGCGCCCGCGACTGATCACGGCGTGGCCACTCGCGTCCCAACTTTGCAGGGACGCGTCTCATCGCGGACGGAGCGGCAACGAGTTCGAGCGTTGGCCCGGCCCTCGCAGGGCGAGTCCTCCTTCCGGAGGCCCCGCTCGAATGTCCCGAAGGTCCGTCGCCGTCGCGCTCCTCCTCCTCGCCATCGCCGCGCCGCAGGCGCGCGCCCAGGACCCGAAGCCCTTCCCCGACAAGGTCGAGACCGGCTTCGACCCGAAGGTAGACGGCCTCCCCTTCTTCAACGGCGGCAACTACGGCTCGCAGGGCGACTGCATCGGCATGTCGATCGTCGCGATCGATCGCTTCCTCCGCCGCAAGGCCGGCGAGAAGATGCCCGAGAACGAGAAGATCCGGGAGCGCGAGACGGACGCCCTCGTCGGCGACCCCGTGGATCACCTCGTGACCGCGGCCGTCCAGGTCGAGGCGAAGAAGGTGCGGGTGGAAGCCCAGAAGCTCGACGACCCGAGCGCCCTCCGCGCGGCGCTGATCCAGATGAAGGAGGACGGGCGGCCCGTCACGCTCGGCCTCGACTCGAAGAAGGCGGGTCACTCGGTCGTCCTGTTCGGCTACAAGGACGGGAAGCTCCAGATCTACGACCCGAACTTCCCGGGCGAGACCATGGAGTGGACGTTCGACCCGAAGACGGGCCTCGGGAAGCCGTACCGGGGCGACAAGTGGGACACGGTCGCCGTGCTCCCGCTCGAGAAGTTCCCGGTGAGCGCGGACCTCAAGAAGATCCGCGAGCAGTGCGGGGGCGGCGCCAAGGAGTGCACCGAGGCCTTCCCGGCCGTGACGGCGACGGTGACGCCCGCCGCCGACAAGAAGTCGGTCACGGTCACGGGGACCGTCTCGCGCGGCAAGAAGAAGAGCGACGAGGGCGACGCGACGGACCCGCCGAAGATCGTCTTCCTCCGCGTGAACGGCGTCCTCCAGAAGATGCCGGCGAAGCTCAAGGCGGACGGCTCCTACTCGATCACGCTCCCCGCCTCCGCGCTCGAGGCGGAGGGCGAGAACGTGATCCAGGTCATCGCCGCGACCCGCTACGCGCTCTTCGCCGGCTACACGCAGGCTCCGGCCTTCACGCTCGGCCCGCGAAAGGGCGTGCTGGAGGCGCTATCCTCGCCGAAGTGATCCCGCTCCCGGCGACGGTCGACCTCTCCTCCGAGCAAGAAGGGAAGCGCGCCGAGCGCGCGCTCCTGCCGCTCCTCCCGGGCATGAAGGAGTCCTTCCTCCTCATGCTCCTCCACCGCGGGAAGGTCCGCCTCGACGGCCGCGTCGTCGCGCGCGGGGAGCGGCTCCCGGGCTCGGGCAAGGTCGAGATCCTCCCGCCCGACCCGCGGCCCGCGGGCCCGGTCCCGAACCCGAGCGTCGAGCTCTCCGTGCGCCTCGAGGACGCGGACGTGCTCGTGGTCGAGAAGCCCTCGGGCCTCGCCATGCATCCCGGCCCGCAGCACGGGACGCGCACGCTCCAGAACGCGCTCGTCGCGCGGTACCCCGACCTCGTCGCCCTCGGCTCGGCGCGGAGCTACGGCCTCGTCTCGCGGCTCGACCTGGGCGTCAGCGGTCTCGTCGTCGTCGCGCGGAGCGTGCGCGCGCACGAGGCGCTCGTCGCGCAGTTCACCGCGCGCGAGCCCGAGAAGCGCTACCGCGCGCTCACCGTCGGCGCGCTCCCGGGCGCGGAGGGGAAGATCACGACCCCGGTCGAGGGGCGCGACGCGGAGACCACGTGGAAGGTCCTGAACCGCGCGAAGGCGGGCGGAGCGACGGTGTCGCTCGTCCTCCTCCACCCGCTCACGGGGAGGAAGCACCAGCTCCGGCTCCACATGGCCGAGCTCGGCGCGCCGATCCTCGGCGACAAGCAGCACGGCGAGCGCACGCTCGACCTCGCGAAGGCGGTGGGCCTCAAGCGGATCGCGCTCCACGCGGAGTCGCTCGCCTTCTCGCATCCGGTCACGGGCGCGCGCGTCGAGCTCTTCGCGCCGTGGCCGAACGAGCTCGAGAGCGCGTGGCTCCGGGCGCGGAAGCTTTGAAACATTCGCCGAGCAATCGGCATCCCCGTTCGCGTAGTCTCGATGCATGGAAAAGCCGAAGAACTGCCCCTGCGGCGGCCGGTACAAGCGGGCGCAGCCCTTGGGCGAGAGGCGCGACGGGAGTCGCTACTTCGCCTGCGACAAGTGCGGCGCTCGCATCGAGCAGACCGCCGACGGCTACGAGTTCAAGGACCCCGCGCCGCCGCCGCCGCCCGTCGCCACGACTCCACCGGCCCCGCCGCCGCGGAACCCCCGCCCCTGGTAGACCGCCTCACTCGAGGGCGGCGAGGAGCTTCTTGAAGGCCGGCGAGCCGCGGAGGAGCTCGGCGCCCGCCTCCGCGACCGCGCGGATGTCCTCGCGCTCGAGCGCGTAGTTCGTCCCGATCGAGAGGAGCCGCTCGCGCCGCGTCGCGTCCTCGATGTCCCCGAGGTTCACCTCGATCGCGTGGAGCTTGACCGCGGAGCCGGCCGCCTGGACGCGGAGCCGCTCCTCGAGCGCCTTCGAGAGCGCGCTCGAGTGGCAGTCGATCGAGGCGTTCATGCTCGAGACGACCACGTCCGTGACGCCCGGGGCGCGGCCCGTCGAGTCCATGTCGTTCGGCATCCGGTTGCGCGCGTTGACGACGATGAAGACGAGGGTCGAGACCTCGCCTCCGTCCACGAGCCGCCTGAGGAGCCCGTCGCGGTGGCTGTCGAGGAGGAAGCCGAGGCCGAGGTTGTCCGCGATGCCGCCGTCCGCGAGGTGGACGAACGGGTGCCGGTCGGACTTCCTGTGGTTCACGAGCGTGACGGGCGTGAGGAGGAACGGGAACGCCGACGACGCGGCGACGGCCCGTCCGATCGGGAAGTCCGCGAGCGCGGAGTCGAGGCGGTCGAACCGGTCCTGCGTGAACTCGAAGCGCTCGCCCCGGGCGAGGTTCGTCGCGTTGAGCACGACGAACGGCCGCCCCCGCGCCTGGAGGTGCGCGTAGGTCTTGCCGTCGAAGATCGTCTCGTCGTAGAGCTCCGACGCGATGTCGCTCCGCTCGAACCAGGGGGACATGAGCCGGATCGAGTTGTAGGGGCACGAGAGGCCGCGCCAGAGGATCTCGGAGGTGAGGTCGCGCGCGAGGACGTCCTCGAAGTCGCGGAGGAGCTTCTCCTCGCCGAAGACGCCGAGGTAGGCGCCCGTGAAGGCCCCGCCCGAGACGGCGGAGACGACGTCCACCTCGTCGATCAGGCGCTTCGTGCCGCGCTCGATCTTCGCGTCGCGGAGGGCGCGGAGGACGCCCAGCGAGAAGGCGGCGGCGCGCGTCCCGCCGCCCGAGAAGCTCAGGCAGACGATGAGCGAGTTCGTGTTGGCGACGGTCTGCCGGAGGTTCTCGAAGCGATAGCCGGCGGTGAGCCCGTCGTTCTCGCGGAGAGGCCGGTTGACCGGAAAGTGGGCACAGGCCGTGGTCGCGAGGGCGAGGGCACCGAGGAGACCGATCGTCGAGCGGAGGTTCAGAACGACCAGGGTCGCATGAAACGGATGACCGCGTTCGAGTTTCCCGGCAGTGGAGCGAGGAGCTCGCTCGACGCGATCGGCACGCCGGCGG
>CAZYLP010000237.1:0-10718 GCA_964648345.1 uncultured Planctomycetota bacterium | reverse complement strand
CGCGGCCGGGACCACGACGGGTCCGCTCGCCGTGCCGACTCCGAGCGGCACCGGGACGTCCGCCACGAACTTCACGTTCATCCCGGCGCCGACCGTCACGAGCTTCACGCCCACGTCGGGTCCGCTCGGTCAATCGGTCGTGATCACCGGCACCGACTTCACGGGCGCGACCGCCGTCACGTTCAACGGGACCGCCGCGGTCCCCGGCTTCACGGTCGACAGCAACACGCAGATCACCGCCACCGTCGCCGCCGGCACGACGACGGGCCCGGTCGCGGTCACGACGCCCGGCGGGACGGGGACGTCGGCGACGAACTTCACGGTGATCCCGCCGCCGACCGTCACGAGCTTCACGCCCACCGCGGGCCCGCTCGGCCAGTCGGTCGTCATCACCGGCACGGACTTCACGGGCGCGACCGCCGTCACGTTCAACGGGACGCCGGCCGTCCCCGGCTTCACGGTCGACAGCAACACCCAGATCACGGCGACCGTCGCCGCCGGCACGACGACGGGTCCGATCGCCGTGACGACTCCGAGCGGCACGGGCACCTCCGCGACGAACTTCACGGTGATCCCGCCGCCGACCGTCACGAGCTTCGCTCCGCCGTCGGGCGGCGCCGGCGCCTCGGTCGTCATCACGGGCACGGACTTCACGACCGCGACGGCCGTGACGTTCAACGGCACGCCGGCGCAGTCCTTCACGGTCGACACCGACACCCAGATCACCGCGGTCGTCGCCGCCGGCACGACGACGGGCCCGATCGCCGTCACGACTCCGAGCGGCACGGGCACGTCCGCGACGAACTTCACGTTCATCCCGGCCCCGACGGTCACGAGCTTCACCCCGGCCACCGGCCCCTTCGGCCAGCAGGTCACCATCACGGGCACGAACTTCACGGGGGCGACCTCGGTCACCTTCAACGGTGTCGCGGACCCCTCGTTCAACGTCGACATGGACACCCAGATCACGGCGTTCGTGCCCAACGGCTCGACCACGGGCCCGATCGCCGTCACGACTCCCGGCGGCACGGGCACCTCGGCGACGAACTTCACGCCGATCCCGCCGCCGACCGTCACGAGCTTCACGCCCGGCTCCGGCCCGGTGGGTGACTCGGTCACGATCACGGGCACGAACTTCACCGGCGCGACCGACGTCTCGTTCAACGGGACGCCGGCGATCTTCGCGGTCGGCGGCCCGACCCAGATCACGGCGACGGTGCCCCTGAACGCGACGACGGGCAAGATCTCCGTCACGACGTCGGGCGGGACCGGCCTGTCCACCGCGTCGTTCGACGTCCACGGCACGACCGAGTCGTTCGGGATCCCGCCCGCCAGCGGCCCGAACGACATCGTGACCGGACCCGACGGCAACCTCTGGTTCGTCGAGACGGACGGCAACAAGATCGGCCGCCTCACACCCCTCGGCGTCCTCACCGAGTTCCCGATCCCGACCGCGACCTCGCAACCCCTCGGCATCACGGTCGGCCCGGACGGCAACCTCTGGTTCACCGAGTTCGGCGGCAACAAGATCGGCATGATCACGCCTCTCGGAGCGATCACCGAGTTCGCGATCCCGACGGGCAGCTCGGGTCCGCGCGGGATCTGCACGGGCCCCGACGGCAACCTCTGGTTCACCGAGCAGACCGGGAACCAGATCGGACGGCTCACCACGGGCGGCACCTTCGCGGAGTTCGCGATCCCGACGCCGGCCGCGACCGCCGGCTGGATCGTCTCCGGCCCGGACGGCAACCTCTGGTTCACGGAGAAGGACGCCGGTCAGATAGGCCGGATCACGACGGGCGGCACGGTGACGGAGTTCCCGATCGTCACCGCGAGCGCGCAGCCCTGGGACATCACGGTCGGCCCCGACGGCAACCTCTGGTTCACGATGCAGAACCTGAACGCCGTCGGCCGGATCTCCACCGCGGGCGTCGCGACCGAGGTCCTCGTCCCCGGCGGGATCTCGAACACCACCTACGGGATCACGGCGGGCCCGGACGGAAACCTCTGGGCGACCGAGTCCATCGCCATGAAGCTCGTCCGCGTGAGCACGAGCGGGACCGTGACCGAGTTCCCGATCACGTCGAGCGGTCCGATGTACATCACGACCGGCCCCGACGCGAACCTCTGGTTCACCCAGACGAACGGCGTGGACAAGTTCACGCCACCCCGGACCAGGATCACGAGCTTCACCCCGAACCAGGGTCCGGTGAGCACGGTCGTGACGCTCACGGGCTTCAACTTCACGGGGACGTCGTCGGTGACGTTCAACGGCACGCCGGCGACCACGATCGTCGTCACGGGCGACACCCAGATCGACGCCACGGTCCCCGCCGGCGCGACGAGCGGCCCGATCGTGGTCTCCTCGTTCAGCGGCACGGGGACGACCGCGACTCCCTTCACCGTCACCGCGAGCGCGACGCCGCAGTCGTTCTCGGTGATCGCGAGCCAGCCGTACGCGGCGGACCAGCCGGTGACGCTCGTGGTCCCGAACGGCTTCACGGTCTCGGGCACGGTCACGATCCCGGGCATCCCGTCGGGCGCGACCGTGACGGGCGGGCTCGTCACGGCCTACGGCTCGACGGTCCTCTTCGCCTACCAGGCGCAGAAGACGACGACGATCACGGGGACCTCGACGAGCTTCGACTACCGCTACACGGTCCCCGCGGGCACCTACTCGGTCGTCTACCAGTTCCAGTTCGGGTTCGGCGCGACGCCTGGCACCGAGGGGATCATCGTCCAGAACTTCTTCGACACCGTGAACGTGAGCGCCGACATGGACCACGACGTGACCCTGCCGGCGATCACGCCCGTCCTCCGCCAGGCGACGGTCACGGGGTTCAGCGCGCTCGACGCGCCGATCTTCGGTAGCGGCTGGTTCGCCCAGCTCGTCATGGAGTCTCCGGACAAGACGGTCATCGCCTTCGCGGGCGGCGGCCCCCTCGGGACCGCACAGTTCGTCGCTGGCGACCAAACGACGATTCCGATCACGCTCCCGGACGGAACCTACACGCCGAACACGAACCCGATCGACCTGGGGAGCTTCGGTCCGCCCCCGGGCCATCAGGGCGGCAGCAACAACATCCTCAAGCAGACGGACATCTCCGTCGCCCTCCCGCCGGTGTTCAAGATGTCGGGCACGGTCAGCAACACCGGCAACCAGCTGGCCGACTTCCCGGGCCCGAGCTGCTGCCCGATCGTGAACTTCATCCAGGCGACGCCGACGACGTTCACCGGCGTGACGCCCGTCCCGCCGTACATCTACCCCGAGGTCGGGACCGGCAACTTCTACGTGCCGGATACGGCCCGGGACCCGAGCTACAAGTACTACGTCCGCGCCGGCGAGACGCGCTCGGTCGTCCCGAGCTTCAAGGTCGCGCTCGGACCGGGCGGCGTCGGCACCGGGCGCGAGAACGGGAACGGCACGCTCAACGTCCCGAAGCTCGGCGACTCGCTCGTCGCGACCTTCACGTCCGACCTCGTCCAGAACTGGGCCGTGCCCGCGACGCTCGGGGCCCAGGTCACGCTCACCGGCGTCGTCCAGGACGCGAACGGCAACCCGCTCGCGGGCTACACGGTCACGGCGCACACGGACAACCCGACCAACTTCGCGAGCGCGACGCTCGAGGCGACCGTCACGACCGACGCGTCGGGCACCTTCACGCTCCACATCCTGCCCGGCACGTACGACCTGAGGATCTTCCTCGCGGGCAACTGAGCCCCGCGCCGATGAACCGATGAGGCGACCGCTCTCCCGACTCGCGATGCTCGCGCTTGCGCTCCTCGGCGCGGGCGTCGCGGCGCGGACGGGGCGGTCCGAGGACGATCCGGGGCGCCCGCGGATCGTCTTCGACGAGACCGAGCGCGTGTTCCCGACGGCCTACGTCGGGAGCCGCGTCGTCCACTCGTTCCGCTTCACGAACGGGGGCAAGCGCGACCTCGTCGTCCAGCGAGTGGACCCGGGTTGCGGCTGCCTCTTCGCGAAGGTCGGACGCGCGACCGTGCCGCCCGGAGAGAGCGGAACGATCGAGCTCGCGCTCGACACGACCGAGAAGCAGGGGACGCCGGTCACGGTCCGCGCGTCCGTCTTCTCGAACGACCCGCGCGGCGCGACGCATCTCACGCTCAAGGGCGACGTGCTGAGCTGCTACCGCCCCGTGCCCGCGGGCGCCTTCGCGGGCCTCTTCGTGCGCTCGAAGGGGCCGAAGACGCTCGAGGTGAAGGTCCCGGGCGCCCTCGACGCGAAGAACGGCTACCGCCTCCTCGACGTCGCGCCCTCCGCGAGCTGGATGACGGTCACGACGCGGCCGCTCACGGCGGCCGAGCTCGCCGGGCTCGACTCGAAGGGCGGGCACGCCTTCACGATCACGGTCCTCCCCGCGATCCCGGCCGGGACGTTCCTCGGCCACGTCGCGGTGAAGACCGACTGCGCGACCCAGCCCGCGTTCAGGATCGTCGTCGTCGGGACGGCGTCGGACGCCGTGCGAGGCTCGGAGAGCGTGAGCTTCGGACGCTTCCGCCGCGGCGAGGAGGTCGAGCGCACGGCGACGCTCGACCGCGTGGACGGTGGGAGCGGGATCCGGATCCTCGCGATCGAGTTCGACCGCGAGCGCCTCCAGGTCACGCCCGAGGTCGTGCAGGAAGGGCTCCGCACCGACCTCAGGGTCCGCGCGCGGAGCGGGATCGCCCCCGGGCCGTTCGCGTGCCCGATCGTCGTCCACCTCGACGACCCGGCGGGGCCGATCGTGAGGATCGTCGCGTTCGGAGACGTGACCCCTCGAGTGACGGCGGACCCGGCGAAGGCGCTCCTCCGCGTCGGGGCCGCGCCCGCGAGGATCGCGCTGCGCGCCGACGGCGGCGCGGTCGAGAGCGCGGCCGTCGCGCCGGCGGAGGCGCCGTTCGAGGCCTCGCTCGAGCGCGCGACGGACGGCTCCGCGACGCTCGTGGTCACCGCGAAGGCCGCCGCGCGGCCAGGCGCGAAGGCGGAGGTCGTGTTGAGGACGAACGTCCCGCTCGAGGAGCGAGTCTCCGTGCCGGTCGAGCTCCTCGACCGGTGAGCGCGAGGCCGTCGCGGCGTCTCGCCCTCCTCGCCGCCGGGCTCGTCTCGACGCTCGCGGCGTCGTCCTCGCGCTCGCAGGAGAAGCCGACCGTGCTCCCGCTCGTGCCGTGGCCCGAGCGCGTCGAGCGGCGCGACGACGCCTTCGAGCTCGACGCGACGGCGCGGATCGCGACCGTCGGCTCGGACCGCTCGGGCCTCCTCGACGCGGCCGCGCGTCACCTCGAGGCGACGGTCGCGCGGAGGACGGGCCTGCGACTCCCGCTCCTCGCCGCCACGAAGGCCGAGCCGCGCGCGATCTCCCTCGTGCTCGGCGGAGAAGATCGCGGCGAGGAGGGATATCGGCTCCACGTCTCGCGTGAGCAGATCGTCCTCTCCGCGAGCCACCCGCGAGGGATCTCGCACGGAGCCCGGACTCTCGCGCAGCTGATCCAGGGAGCACGCGTGCCCGGAGTCGTCGTCACGGACCGGCCGCGCCTCGGCTGGCGCGGGCTGCTCCTCGACCCGGCGCGGAGCTTCCTGTCGGTGAAGTGCCTGCGCCGGATCGTCGATCTCCTCGCCGACCTCAAGCTCTGTGTCCTTCACCTCCACCTCTCGGACGATCAGGGCTTCCGCTTCGAGAGCCGCCGCTACCCCAAGCTCCACGAGCTCGGCTCGAAGGGCGCCACGGAGGGCTTCTACACGCAGGCCGAGCTCCGCGACCTCGTCGCCTACGCACGCGAGCGCGGCGTCACGATCGTCCCCGAGATCGACCTCCCCGGGCACGTCACGGCCATGCTCGCCGCCTACCCCGAGCTCTCGTGCTCGCGAACGCCGCGCGAGGTCGTGAAGGTGTGGCACTCGCCTCCGAACGCGCTCTGCCCGTCGCGCGAGTCCACGTACGAGTTCCTCGCCGCGCTCCTCGGCGAGGTGTCGAGCGTCTTCGACGGACCTTACTTCCACGTCGGCGGCGACGAGGTCGTCGAGACGGCGTGGGCCGCCTGCGAGAGCTGCAACAAGCTCAGGAAGTCGCGTGGCCTGAAGACCGCCCGGGACCTCCAGGCCCAGTTCGAGACCCGGATCTTCGCGATCCTCGAGCGCAACAAGAAGCGCGGGGTCGTGTGGGACGAGGCCCTCCACCCGTCTCTCGCGAAGGACGCGCTCGTGCAAGCGTGGCGGACGACCGCCGCCGTCGTCAGCGTCACCGCGGCGAAGCGCCGCGTGATCGCCTCGCCCTACGAGTTCACGTACTTCGACGGGCTCACCACCGAGCGCGCGCTCTCGTTCGACCCGTTCGCGGGCGCGGCGAAGGACCCCGCGCTCGTCGTCGGAGCCGAGGGCTGTCTCTGGGGCGAGAACGCATCCGAGGAGCAGCTCGAACGCCGCCTCCTCCCGCCGCTCGTCGCGCTCGCCGAGGTCTTCTGGGCCTCGGAGCGTCGAGCGCTCGCCGACTTCGAGGCTCGCTCGGCGCCGCTCCTCGCGCGGCTCCTCGGCCGGCGCGCGGGCGGGTGGTCGCGAGCCGACCTCGAGCCGGCCGTGAAGCCCTTGAACATCGACGTCACGCCTCTCCACGACCTGCGAACGCCGGTCGAGGTCGAGTGCCTCTACGAGGACGGCCGCCACGGGATCTGGATCGAGAAGGTCGAGCTCCTCGAGGACGGCGTCGTCGTCGCCAAGGACGAGCACCGGGGCTGGTCGGGCGCGAAGCTCCGCGCGAACACGTTCGTCCTCGACGCGCGAGCGAAGAAGCCCGGCGCGAAGCACGAGCTCCGCGTGACGCTCCGGTGCGAAGGAGGCGGGACGGACTCGCGCGGGTCGATCTACGTGCGCGATCACCGGTAGGGGACTTCGAGAAGCCCCTGGACGTCCGCGCCTCTCCTCAGGAGGCGACTTCTCCGCTCAGCCGGAGCACGAGGAGCCCCCCGAGGAGGGACGGGATCGTCGTCACGAGCCCGACGACGAGGAACTGCCGGTAGGGGACCTGGACGCCCACGCGGCGGAGGGCCGCGAACCAGAGGAGCCCCGCGAGCGACCCGATCGGGATGAGCCGCGGCCCGAGGTCGCCTCCGACGAGCGCGGCGAGGACGTCCGTCTGGCTCGCCCCGGGCGTCTGCTGGAGCGCGTGCGCGTTGAGCAGGGCCATGGGGTGGTTGTTGAGGAGCGCCGAGCCGAGCGCGGAGACGACCCCGACGACCGCGACGCGCGAGGTCCCGTCCACCGTGGAGTAGATGCTCGCGAGCTGCGCGACGAGGCCCGTGTTCCTGAGGCCCGTCACGATCACGAAGAAGCTGAACAGGAACGCGAGCACGTCCCACGGGACGGCGCGCGCGAGCTCCCGCGGGCCCGCGGCGCGTCCGAGGAGCGCGACCGCGATGAGAACGCCGGCCCCCGAGATCGAGATGAGCCACGCGCGGAGACCGAGGCTGGTCGCGACGGGGTACGAGAGGAGCATGAAGGAGAAGACGACGGCGGCGACCCGAGCGGGCCGCGAGAACGGCGGCGGCGGCCGCTCGGGCCCGGAAGCGGGGGTCGTGTCGGCGAGCTCGTGGCGATAGAGGACACTGAGCGCGACGTACGAGATGATCCACACGACGATCGACACCGGGATCATGCGCATCGCGTACGCGTTGAACCGGATCCCCATGTAGTTCGCGACGACGAGGTTCATGGGGTTCGAGATCACGAGCGGCGCGACGCCCGCCGCCGCGAAGACGCCGAACGCGAACGTCTTCACGAGGTGCGGCCGGCGCGGGTAGAGGCGGAGGGACGCCGTCGCGATGAGCGGCGTCAGCACGAGGACGCACGCATCGTTGTTGAGCGCGGCCGCGGTCAGGGCCGAGAGCACGTAGACGGTGGTGAACGCTCGCCGCCCCGAGCCGCGGGTCATGGGCTCGAAGGTGTGGGCGAGGCGGTCGAGCGTCCCGAGCCGTTCCGCGACCCCCGCGGTGACGACGATCCCGCACACGCCGACGAGCGGCCGCCAGAGGTCGGCGCCCGCCGCCACGATGTCCGCGGGCGCGACGATGCCCGAGAGGACCATGAGCGTCATGCCGAGGACCGCCGCCCACGCGGGCTGGACCTCGTACCTCCCGAGCCTGGGCCGGGCGAGGGTCAGGGCGAGCGTGAGCGCGAGGATGAGAAAGGCGATGCCTTCGCGGCCCATGGGCGGGTAAGGGATGACCCGCAAGGGGCGCCTTTGCAAGCGAGCGGGGGACTCTTACACTCGGCGGCGCATGAACGCCTCGTTGAGTCACGTCGCCGTCCTCGTGCCCTCCGCCCGGCGCGCCGCGGCCGTCTGCAAGAAGTCCGGATGGGAGCTCGGCCCCGTCGAGGACTTCCCGTCGGAAGGGACGCGCGAGATCTACGTCGGACCGCAGGCGAAGGACGGTCTCCTCCTGCTCATGGAGGCCCGGGGCAAGGGACCGTACAAGACGGCCCTGAAGAAGCGAGGAGCCGGGCTCCACCACGTCGCCGTGAACGTCGGCGCGATCGAGGAGTACGTGGCGAGCCTCGCGGGCTCCGGGTGGCTGCTCCATCCGAGGAGCTTGAACACGCTCGCGCGCCGGAAGACCGTCTACCTGGCGCGGCCCGGTCTCGGAGCGCTCATCGAGGTGCAGCAGCCCGACAACCTCGACTCGACGCGCGAGAAGTTCATCACCGAGGTGTCCGTCGAAGGAGACCGCGAGCACGAGCGCCTCATCGACGCTCTGGGCGTGCCGGGCCTGAAGCTCGCCGGAAAGAAGGGCGCGGGGCTCGTGATCGGCGGGGAGCGTCTCGCGGTCAAGGACCTGGCACGGGGCTGAGAGCGGTCACTTCGGCTTCTCGGCGGCACGTGCCCGGTACGCTGGTATGATCATCGGCATGAGCCGCGCCCGGAGCCTGCTGACCGTGCTCCTCGCCCTCGCCCTCCTCTGCGCGGCGGGCGACCGGGGCGGGCGCGTCCTCTGCTTCGAGCCGGACGGCTGCGTGAGCGTCGAGGACGCGGGCGGCCTCTGCTGCGGCGACGGCCTCCTCGACTCTCCGCGCGAGCCCACGCTCACCGGCGTGGACGAGTGCTGCGCGTGCGTGGACATCCTGCTCCCCGGCCAGGGAGCCTCGCGCCCCGCGAGCGCGGCGCGCGCCCTCGACGGCCTCGCGCTCGCGTCGGCCGCCGCGGCCGTCGCCGAGCCGCCGCTCGACCTCCTCGCTTCACTCGAAGTCCTCTCGCCGCGCCCCATAGAGGCGCCGCCGCCGTTCGCGCGCGGCCGCGCCGACCTGAGCTCCGTCTCCTTCCGCTGCTAGCGGACGGGGTCGCACCCCGTCCCCCCAGCAACGGAAGGAGCCCCCATGTCTCTCGTTCGCCCCATCATCACGATCGGGACGATCGTGCTCGGCCTCGGCGCCGTCACCACGGCCGTCATCACGAGCGGCGTCCCCGACGCGCCTCGCAAGATCGAGCAGCCGACGCCTCCAGCGTCGATCGTCTCGAGCACGGCGCCGGACTGGTGCGCGGGCCACTCCGTGCCCGAGTCGAAGTGCACGATCTGCAACCCGGAGCTGATCCCCAAGTTCAAGGCCGCGAACGACTGGTGCGCGGAGCACGACCTCCCCGAGTCCGTGTGCCCGAAGTGCGGCTCGGTCACGCCTCCGCCCGGAGTCGTGACGGCCCCCTTCGCGCCGGGAACGCGCGTCCACTTCAAGTCGCCCGAGATCGAGCGGGCGACCGGGATCGAGTTCGTGCTCGCCGAGCGGGCGCAGATCGCCCCGACGATCGAGTGCACGGCGCGCGTGGCCTTCGACCGGACGCGCACCGCCGACGTGAGCGCGCCGCTCCCGGGCGTCGTGCGGGACGTGCTCGTCGCGCTCGGCGACACCGTCGCGAAGGACCAGCCGCTCCTCGCGATCGACAGCCCGCAGCTGGGCGAGCTCCGCGCCCGCCTCCGCGGAGCGCTCGCGCGGGCCGCGAGCGCGCGCACGCACCACGAGCGCAAGGTCGGCCTCGCGGAGAGCAGCGTCTCCTCGCCGCGCGAGGTCGAGCTCGCGCGGCAAGAGCTCGAGAGCGCGCTCGCCGAGGCGCAGGCGCTCGAGGGCGCGATCGCGGTCGTCGGGACGCAGAGCGAGCCGGGAGTCCGCTACACGCTCCGCGCGCCCGTGGCGGGCACGATCGTCCGCCTCCCCGCCGTGCGCGCGAAGCTCCCGGTGTCACCGCTCTCGATCGCCGAGCGCGCGCTCGATCTCGTGTTCACGTTGAACCCGAAGATCGCGCCGCTCGTGCTCGGCGGCGATCACTCCACGGCGTGGCCCGTCGCTTCGGCTCTCTCTCGCGCGCGCAAGGACCGCTGGGGGATCGTCCAGCCGGACGCGCACACCGATCTGCTCGAGCACCGACTCGGAATCAAGTACTGCTTCGCGACGTGGTCGTGGCACGCGAACGAGCTCTTCGGCCGCGATGGACGCATGGTGCAGGTCGGTACGCGCGCGTCGCGTCACGATCGCGGCCACTGGGAGAGCTCGCTCGGCGTGCGGCAGCTCTGGGCCGAGGAATGCCTCCGCGATCCGGCGAAGGCGATCGACGAGATCATCGCGCACCTCAGGGCGAAGAACGTCTCTGCCGTCTACTTCTCGAACGACATCGACGGCACCGACGGCGAGCACGCCGACGCGACCGGCACGCCGGAGCCCGCGGGCCTCGAGCCCGACTTCG
>CAZYLP010000236.1:0-10719 GCA_964648345.1 uncultured Planctomycetota bacterium | reverse complement strand
GGACAGAGAGCTCGGGGATCCCAGACCCGGTGCTCGTCGAGGACGCGCGGAATGCATGGCGGACGCGAGTGCGCGAAGGCCGGTGGGAGGTCAACGCGGGGCACCGCGACTACCAGCTCGTCCGCGACCGCGCGGAGCGGCGGCTCGAGTATCTGACGCTCCTCCTCGCGAAGGAGATCGTGTTCCGCTCCGAGGGCGGGGATCCGCGCGTCGGCGAGGCGCTCGAGGGCCTGGCCGAGGTCGCGGCGTACGCGCTACGGCAGCTCTGACTGATTGTCGAACGAACCGTCAGAGCAGAGACAGGAGCCGCTCGAAGACGGCACGGTGTGCCTCGCGCGGGTCATAGATCACACCGGGGCCGAGGAGCGGCTTCAGGTCTCGTTCGAACGCGGGATCGTCGAGCTTCTCGGCGAGGTTTTCCTCGAACTCGGCGCGGGTGATCTTCGTGCCGTCGCGCTCGAGGTACCGGACGAAAGCCTGGACAACCCTCTTCGCGTCGAGGCCACCCCGAGTGAGCGCCAGCCAGAGGTCGTAGAGGTCGCGCCCCTTCTTCCTCTGATAGAGCGCGCGAAGCTTGGTCGCCTGGAGCTCGTCGAGCTCGTAGGTTACGACCTCCGAGGTGGCCGTGAACCACGGACTCGAGACCGAGAAGTTCTTCTTCACGTGGCCGAAGACCGTGAACTGCTCGCGTGTGTTGACCTCGAGCTTCACGCGCAGTGGTCGGACGGGAGGAACCTCGGAGTCGAACTTGTAGCTGAGGGTCGTGCCGCCCTCGCCCTTCTTATGGCGAGGTTTCCCGAGCCATGAGTCGAGGCGGTCGCGGATCGCGTCCAGGATCGGACCGATCGGCCCCTCGACCGTCTGCACGAGGTCGATGTCCTCCGAGTACCGCGCAGGCGTCGCGAGGAAGACCTTGTGATAGGCCGTGCCGCCGCGGAGCGCTAGGTTCTTCGACAGCGAGGCCTCCGAGAATATCTCCACCAGCGCGCGCGACAAGACGAGATCCTGCTCGACCTGAGCGTCGTCGGGCCAGGGAGCACGCGCACGCCACGCCGTGATGTGCGCCCGCGGGATCATGCTTCGGCCTCGACGTCCTCGTTCACGAGAACCTGCCAGCGCTCGTCGAGCGGACTACCCTTCGACGCTCGACGCGGATTCAGTGGCACCGGCCGGGGCGCTCGCTGGCCCAACCAGTTCTCTATAGGGACCAAGGCCTCCTCGCTGCCCACGCGCTCGAGGAGGAAACCCAGCCGCTGCATGGGCGGGACTTCGCCCTCGCCGTCTGCAACATCGAGGAGCTTCGCCGGGTCCAGGCGCTCTCCGAGCTCGGACAAGACCGTCGCCACGTTCCCCAGCTCACCGGCGCTCGTCGAGTAACGGATCAGATCGAGCGCGGTCACCTCGGGCGTGGACACGCGCATCGAACCCGTGTCGGTCTTCATGGAGACCACGGGAGCTCGCTCCATGCTTCGCTTGGTGAAGAAGCGAATGCGCATGCGGCCGAACTCGATCTTTCGCAGTTGCCGCGACGTGACGACCTGGAACTCCTGAACGGCGTGATGCGCGGCGCCGTGAAGGGAGGCGGCCGTGAGGAGTCCCACGTAGTAGGGCCTCCCCAGGAAGTTCATGAGGTCGTCGATGAACCAGGACGCGGGAGGGCAACCGACACTGCGGTACTCGAGAGGCACGACCACGTAGAACCCACGCATGGGAGCGACGACCCTCCCCTTCGTGGAGAGGCGGTGAAGGGCAACCTTGGTTGCATCGGGCGAGCGATCCAATACCCCCGTAAGTTCTTCCCGGAGAAAGGTGTAGCGGCCTTGCTCCTGCAGGGAATCCACGAACCTACCGAGGGATGGGCGAGTCTCGTGTTTGGGAGCCAGACAAGAGCCTCCGTTGATGCATGCGAAAGGTAACAGTCTTCGTTCCCTTTTGCATACGCGTAACATGTTGTAGTCAAGACACATGATCTCGAGCGTGTTACGGCCGAGAGCGGCACGAAACATGCCGCCGAGGTACCTATCCTCTCGATGGCCTTGGGGAGGCCCTCATGACCAAGCGAACCCGACCGCGCGCGAAGTCTTCGAAGACGGGGGACGACGACCGCGACACTCCCTCCTTCCGCCTCGCGCGGAGCGTCCTCCGCCTCTACTCCGACCCGGGCGGCGTCAAGGTCTCGAAGCTCGCCGAGGACCTCGGCCTCCAGCCCCGGGCCTTCCGCAACTACAAGCACCGCATCGAGCACGTCCTCCTCGAGTTCCTCCCTCACGGCTCGACCCTCGAGTATCGCGGGACCGGCGCCGACCGCCGCCTCCACGTCACGACGCCGGTCGGGACGACGGCTCAGTGGGAGCTCGTCGCGCGTTTCGCGGCCCACGACCTCATCGAGCAGCTCTTCGGCTTCATGGGCGACGCCGAGATCGCCCGTCAGCTGGACCTCGCTCACACCGAGCTCCTGAGCCGCTTCGAGCGCGGCCTCGCCGCGAGCGTCCGCAAGAACTTCTCGCGCATGTTCTACGTCGTCCCGGACGCGCCGAAGGACTACTCGAAGCCCGAGACGGTGGCCGCGCTCAACGAGATCATCGCGGCCATGACGTTCAACACGCGCGTCAAGCTCACCTACACGCCCCCCGGGAAGGAACCGACCGAGAGGGAGGTCGAACCGCTCACGCTCGGCCTCCACCGGAGCGCCCTCTACCTGTTCGTGCGCTTCAAGGACAACGAGAAGGTCTACAACTTCGCCATCGACCGGATCTCGAAGGCGGAGCGCCTGAAGGGGCAGTACTTCAAGTATCCGACCTCGAACGAGTGGTCGCCCGAGCACCACTTCGAGCGGACGTTCGGCGTCTTCACGCCTCCGAGCTCGAAGCAGGAGGCGATCGACGTGGACCTCGTCTTCGCCGACGTGCCGTGGCTCAAGGCGCACATCCGCGAGCGGCGCTGGATGCCGAACCAGCGCCTCGAGGACCTCGCCGACGGCCGGCTGCGGCTCCAGTTCACCGTGAACTCGACGATCGAACTCAAGCCGTGGATCGCTCAGTGGGGGCGAGACGTCGAGGTGCGAGCGCCCAAGTGACGATGGCGCGCACCGGCCATCGTAGATGTCGGACCCCAGTGCTAGGATCACCATGAGGAGTTAGGTTCTGGGCGACGCCGCCGGGAAAATCGAAATCGTCGAGTCCGCCGACTTCGATGCGGACCCCCAGCGGTACCTCGCCCTCTCCAAGACCCATCCCGTAGCCATCCGGCACGAGGGGCAGATCGCAGCGGTCATCATGCGTCCCGTTCGGATGGATGTCGCCGGCATCCCTCCGCTCCCGACGATCGACAAGCGGTAGGCGACGCGCCACTTCGTGCCCGATTCCCTCGACTCGTTCGATTCGCCCGCCGACGGGCGCGTGCGCTTGGCTCCGAGCATTCAACTCGGACTCTCGGCCTTCGTCCGATTCATGACCGGCTGCCACTTTGCCGCGACACTGGTGGAGAGCCAAGATCGCCTCCAGATCACGCCCGTCTGGACACTTGCCCTCGTGGACAAGATCCTCGTCCCCGCGGGCGGCGCCGAGGACGTCGTCATGCTCGTGTTCCCAACGGTTGAGAATGACGAACGGCGCCTGATCAAGCTGCTCGACGCGCTCAAGGCGCTCCCCTCTGGCCGCTGGGACTGGCGCTTCGGTCACGCGTCGCACTGCGTACGCTTGTCTTGCGCTATGGCCAGGCAAGAAGCGGGACATCAAGATCGAGCGCGAAGGCGTCGGCTTTATCGACATACCACCGCGCCTCAAGAAGAAGGACTACGACCGGCTCAGGGCAAGTACCGATGCTGACGTGGAAGCACTGCTTCGCGGAAAGCCGGAGCACGTGACGTTCATTCTTCCGAGGCGCGTTCTAGGACGGTGAGCGCCTACACCCTCAGCCGCCACGTCTCCCGCGCATGCTCCTTGAGCGGACACCAATCGCAGTCGGTCGTGAGCAGCAGGTAAACCCGCACCCTCTCCCTCCTCAGCTTCACATGACTCTGCGGCTCGAGGCCCCCGTACCCGTCGGTCACGACGAGCACCTTCCTGAACCGATTCCTCACCGCATGGTTCACGATGCAATCGAAGTCGGTCCCCCCGGTGCTCTTCCTCTTCCCGTCTCTCAGCTCCTTCAGCGACACGGGCGCCACCGTGTTCGAGAACAGGTAGACCGGCTGCCCCACGAGCTCCCCCAGGTGGACGACCAGCCCATAGAGCACCGGCTGCGCCTCACTCGTTGACCCCGACACGTCGATGTAGACGTGAACTCGCTGCTCATCGTCCACCCGCGCCGGCATGGCCGACTCGAAGAACACGGGCCACACCCCTGCCGCCTGGAGAAACGCCTCGCGCCTCCCGCTCCCCGGCACCACTCCGCGCTCGTTCGTGACGGCGAACACCTGCCGCGGATTCCTCGTATCCGGCTCGAGCGCCCTCCGGATCCTCTCGTGGAGCTCCGTCGCCCTCTGCGTCGGCAGCACGGGCACGATCTCGTCCTCCTCCTCCTCGTCGCCCTTCCCGGCCTCCTTCGAGAACAGATCCCCCCAATCCGCGAGCTCCGGGTCTTCTCCGGGCTCGTGTTCCCCGAGGAAGCACGGCGCCTCCTCGTCCCCCAGGATCTCGAGCAACCGATCGAGGAGCCCCTGGTGACTGGCCGGCGTGAGCCACGCCTCGACGTACCACCGAGCGAGCGCGTCGGCGTCCGCCGGCTTGCGCCCGGCGCGGCGGAACCGGCGCTTCGCCGCCTTGATCACGTCCTCGCGCGGAACGGCCGCGGCCTCCTCCCACGCCCCCTTCCTGAGGAGCATGAAGGGGGGCAGCAGGAGCAGCGCGCCCGTCTTGTCCTCGTCGTAGAGCTTCCCGAGGAGCGGGACTCCCTGCGGGAAGAACAGCCGGCAGAGCTCGCCGTTGATCCGTATGTCCGCGACGATGTTCGCGGCGTTCTTCCTGAGCTCGGAGCCGTTGAAGTCCTCGACGCGGAGGAGATCGCCGTGGATCTTGTGCCCAATTTCGTGAAGCAGAACGAACAACGCGTCGGCCGAGGTCTCGAGACAGCCCGCGACGAAGATCGGCGAGAAGTCGATCCGGTAGCGGCCGCCGGCGAAACGGATGCAGGCCGTCTGGGTCTTGTTCGAGAAGCTGACCCACGCGATCTGAGCGAGGTGACCGAGACAGACGAGGATCCGCGGATCCGAGAGCTTCTCCGCCTCCTCGAGACAGCGCTCGAGGAGCTCCTCGGGGCCGGCGACCTTCAAGCCGCGGGCTCGGCGAGGACGAGGTAGCTCTCCTCCTCGGGGAGGAGCCGCGCCGGGACCTCGCGCGCGGGGTCGTCGGGGACGAAGATCCCGCGCGTGACGCGGTGGAGGAGGGCGAGCGCGACGGCGGGGTTGTCGATCACGAGCTCGTCGCCCTCGAGCGGGATCGGCAAGCGGCTGTCGAGAGCGAACGCAGGCGTCCGGAGACGATCCGGGAGATTGGCCGCGGGCACGACCTTCCTGAGGCCCCTTCGCCCCGGGACACGGACGAGACACCGCGCACGGAGGTGCATGAGCGGGAAGGCGTCGAAGTCGGCCGAGCGCCAGACGGCGCCCGTCGCCTCGAAGGCCTCGCGGATCCCGGGCTGGAGATTACGCACGTCGCGGAGCCACTCGACGCGGCGACCGTCGAAGTGGAGCAGGGCGGAGTCCGAGTTCCCGCCGTAAGACGTGGCGCGCATATTTGGCAGCAGATAGTCGTAGCGCGGGATCGTGCGACCGCTCACCTCGGCGGTCGTCTCGGCGGTGTAGAGCGCGCCGTCGCCCGTCGAGCCGAACGGCCGCGGGATCCGGTAGACGCGACCCCCGACCTGGGCGCGGTGGTCGAGGAGCTGCTCGAAGTCGTTCCGCGGCGTGATCGGGAGCGTGCGCTGCTCGCGGGTCCGGCGTCGCCAGCGGCGACCGTAACCGCGCGAAGGAGACTCGTCGCCGAGGATCAGGTCCTCGAGGTCGGTCCGCACGCGAGTGCCTCGACGATCGCGGATCCGGCGCATGAGTCGGCCGAGCTCGCCGTCGCTCGAAGGCGAGAGACGCTTGAGGAGAAACTCGATCAGGTCGGACACGGACTCGTAGACGAGACGGCCCGTGACGGTCCTTCGCCCCTTCTCGGACCGATACGTGAAGGTGTCGCTCGTGTCGGTCGAGAAGGCGCTCGCCGAAGGAGCGCGATCGTGGAACGCGGCCGAGGCGCCCGGCCAGCGGAGCGTCGCGAGCGAGCTCATGGGCTCGCGGTGGACCCGCCAGAGATCGACCTGGATCGTCGAGAGCTCGGCGACGGTGAGACCACCAAAACGATCCGTCTCGCGGTAGGCCTGGACCTTCATCGGCGCTCCCCTCCCTCGAGCGTGTGGGCGATCAGGTCGGCGAGACGAGCGAGCTCCTTCGCGTCGGGCGCGCCGTTCGTCGCGGCCCCGACGAAACCCAGCCGCAGAGCGGCGTTCGTCGCCGGGGCGCCGAGGTCGTGGGCCCGCTCCGAGTTGGTGGTGTTATTCAGGGAGTAGAGCGCGTCCGTGAGCTGCTCGGGCGGGATCGTCGAGGCGCGGGCGAAGGTCTCGAGGATCTGGAACTGCTCGTCGGGGGCGAGGCGAAGCGCGCCCTTCATGACCTTCGAGGCGAGGAGGGCGAGCGCGGCGAGAGCGGGCGCGCGCTTCTCGTGTCCTTGCTGGACGCGCGCCTGGGCCAGGAAGTGCGTCACCGTGGCGCGCCGCTCCTGGGGGTCCACGTGCGCGGCCTGCTCCTCGAAGGCGTAGACTGCGGCGACGGGGTCGCGCGGGAGACGGACTCCGCGCACGCGCTTCGAGCCCGAGGCCGCGGCGAGAGCGGCGTCGTGAGCGGCGCGAAGGACAGGCAACGGGAGCTCCCGTCCGGTCGCGGCGAACGGGAGCAGACTCTCGAGCGCCGCGTAGAGGAGCTTGCCGTCGAGGTCGCGCTCGGAGCCCGCCACGACGAGATAGGCCTGGAGCGTCCGGTAGAGCATGCCGAGACGCCGGCCGTCGAGCGGCGCGTCGCGCTTCTCGAGGAACCGGGCGAGCTCGAGCGTGTAGCTCGCCAGCTTCTTCTTCACGTCGGCGTCGAGGTCGGCCACGGCGCGGCGCGCGTCCTCGACGAACGAGCGGAGCTCGGTCCCGGATTGCTCCATGTCGCGAGCGAGGCCGGGGGCGTCGTCCTCGGTCACGTTCGACACGACGCGGAGGACGTCCTCGTCCTCCATGTCTCGAACCTCCGGCACGATCGCGATCACCGCGAAGCGGCCGGCGAGCGCCTCGTCGAGCGGCTGCGCGCCTATGTAACTCGCCGGGTTCATGGCCGCGAAGACGACCTCGAGGCCCTCGACCTTGCGCCCCATGATCTGGCGCGAGCGGATCACCTCGAGCCACTTGTTCTGCATGGAGGGCGCGGCGCGGGAGAGCTCGTCGATCAGGACCGCCTGCTTGTCCCATATAGATATGGGAGTTGGCACATAATCAATTCGTCCCGAGGTCAGGCTCGCGGGGTTCGGGAAGCCGAGGATGTCCTCGAAGAGAGACTTGCTCGCGTCGTAGGCCCAGAAGCGCAACCCGAGCGCTTCCGCGAGTCGCCGGCAGAGCGTCGTCTTCGCCGTGCCGTGACTGCCGATCAGCAAGATCGGGTCCCCCGTCACGACCCCCGCGACGATCGCGTGCTCGATCCTGTCGAGGCCGAAGATCCCGAGTTGCCGGAACAAGCGTCCGGTCGCGGGCTTCGTGGCTCCATTGACTCTCATCAATTCCATGTTTCCCCGTGACGGTGAACCGGCCTTCGCGTGTCGCGTCGCCACAACTCTCACGCGCGCCTCGCTCGACGCGCGCGACGCCGCGGCTCGGGCGGCGGCGCGAAGAAGCCGAGCGCCTCCGCGAAGGCCTCGTCGGACACGACGCGCGGGAGCCCGCCGACGATCGCGCCCTCGCCGTTGAACGTGACGGGAGGCGGATCGATCTCGACGCGGCGCGCAAAGACCTCGCGCCCGACGAGGAGCACATGGACGCGGAAGCCGTCCGTGAGCCGCGCGGCGACGCCCGCGAGCGGGAGGGCGAGGAGGACGCTCTCGTCGGTCGGGTGGTGGACCTCGAGCGTCGCCTCTCCCTGCGCGACGACCTCGCCCGCGTCGTTCGCGAGGAGCGCGAAGAACGGGAGCACGGTCCCCGGCACGAAGCAGTGGCTCGTGTCGAGGCGGAACTTGACGACGAGCTTCCCCTCGAGGTCGGCCCGATTCGCCTGCGTCGTGATCGTGGAGTCCTTCGTGGGGCCGAGGAGGACGAGCGCCGGGTCGAAGATCTTCGCGGCCTCGGTGATCGCGTGCACGGAGAGGACGCTGAAGACCTCCTCCGCGAGCACGCGCGGCGGGAGGACGAGCCGGATCGTGAAGGCGCCCTCGCTCTCGGGCCGCGCGACGACGAGCGGCTCGCGCGTCCGGTAACTCCCCGTCCGCGCGTCCGGGTCGAGCGTGATCGGCGTCGTCGCGAGCGTCCGACCCGCGTCGTCGAGGAGCTGGAGGGCGACGCGCACCGGATAGCCCGCCGTGAGCGAGTAGCGGACCGGCGCGAGCGCGATCCTCACCGCGAGTCCGCCCGGCTTCTCGAGGAGGAAGACGCGGCCGCCGGTGTCGGCCCCGATCGCGTCGAAGCGGACCGCCGAGACCTGGAGATCGTCGAGCACGTCCTGACCTCCTGGAGCGCGCGCGAGAGTGCTCGCGAGGGTGATCCCCGCGACGACGAGCGAGGCGCTCCACTTCCCGGGCGCGCACGGACCGGAGAAGACGCCCTGGAGCTCGGCGACCGACGCGCCCTTCTCGCGGACGACGGTCGCGGGGAGGCTGTAGCGGACACCCTGCGGGTCCAGGAGCTCGAAGACGGGCTCGAGGCCCTCGACGACTCCGTGACGGACCTCGGCGCCCTCGACGCGGCACTGGACGAGGAGCCGCGCCACGTCGCACGCGGGCGTCCCCGCCATGTCGCGGAGACCCGCGAGCGTCTCCGCGCGGACGACGAGCCCGCGCGCGTGCAGCTCACGCGCGAAGCTCGCTCTCGCATCGTCGGGCGCGGAGACGATCGCCGCGGCCCGCGCGCGATCGAAGGTCTCGAAGGTGCACGACGCGACGAGCTCTCCACCGGCGAGGAGCCGCGCCGTCCACTCCTTCGCCTCGAGGAGGAGCGGCGCCGGCACGTGCCAGCACCAGAGAGGGCCGAACGGCTCCTGGCCGCCCTCGGGGCAGTGGATCGCCGTCGCGCTCTCGAGGAGGAGCATGGCCCCCTCGGGCGCCTCCGCGTAGAAGACGACGTTGACGGCGTCGAAGTCAACGTGACCCTCCGCGGCGACGAGGTCGCCGTCCTTCCCCTCCACGAGCATCTCCAGAGCACCGCTCACGAGCTCGACTCCTCCGTGAAGAACGCGAGGTTGGCCGCGTGCTCGGCCTCGGTCGGCTCCGCGACGCGCGCGCAGACGGTGCAGTCCGCGCGACGCGGCGCCGCGACGCGCGTGACCTGGAGCGGCCACTGGAAGACGGAGCCGATCGTCTCGTCCGCGACGGACTGGAAGGCGACGAGCCGGATCGGCGGCGTCGAGGACGCGACGCCGCCCGCGCGCGCGGCGAGGACGACCTCCCGGGCGAGGAGCATGGCCGCGAGACCGCACGCCCAGTCGTCCGCGGGCACACGCGCCGCCTCGACGCGCGAGCTCGGGTCGGCGTAGTCGATCTTCTTCCTCGAGCGGCCCACGTCCGAGGAGGCCGCGTCGAGGCCGCGCGCCGCGCCGATATCCGCGAGGCACGGCGCCTCGGGCCCGTGGTTCGCGACGAAGAACCAGGCGCCGAGCCCGCCCGAGAGGACCTCGGCGACGAGGAGCGGCTTCTCGTGCTCCACGGAGAGAGCGTTGAGCGCGCTCCGCGCCTCGTTGTTGTCGAACGTCGCGACGAGAACGTCGGAGCTCGCGACGAGCGTGTCCGTCCGCTCACGGGTCTCGTCGTCATGGATCGAGCCCTTCACGACCTCCACGTCGATCGCCGGGGCGAGCTTCGCGATCCTCCGCTTCATGATCTCCGTCTTCTCGAGCCCGACCTCCTCCGGGAGCGCCTCGTGACGCATGAGGTTGCCGGTCTCGAGGACGTCATGGTCGAGGATCGCGAGCTTCTTGATCGCGAAGGCGGCCCGGGGGTCGAGCGTCGTGCGGACGACGGACTCGATCACCTTGCTGCCGACCGAGCCGGCGCCGCCGAAGAACAAGTTGACTGTCTTTTGTTCGTCTTGCATGGTTCTCCTACTTCTTGGCGCGGCGGTCGTACGGCCACTTGCCGGTATTGAGCCAGACGACGTAGTTCAAGAACCACGACTGGAGGTTCAAGACGACGGTCGTCGCCGTGAAGGACGGGTTCCACGCGTCCGGGCTCCCGGGCTCGTGGCTCCACATGCAGGGCACGTCGAAGTCCGACTCGCTGGCCCAGTCGCGCGGAATCGTCCTCTGCGCGAGCTCGCGCGCGTACTCGCCGTCGAGCATGTGCTCGCTCATGGCGATCACCGGCTCGACGATCCGCGCGACGGGCGCGAACACGGGGTGGCGCGACGAGAGGACCATCTCGCCGCGCACGACGTCCTTCCGCCCCTCGAGCGGCTTGAAGGCGAACGTGAAGACGAGGTGGCCGAGCTTGTGCTTCTTGC
>CAZYLP010000235.1:0-10735 GCA_964648345.1 uncultured Planctomycetota bacterium | reverse complement strand
AGACCTGAGCCGCGCCTACCGGTCTTCCTTGGCCGGCGCGGTCCAGTAGCCCCACCAGTGCCAGCCGCCGTGCGGGCTGTGGAACTCGGCCATCTCCCAGCCCTCGCCGTGCTCCGCCTTGATGAGCGCGTTCGCCGCCTCGAGGGACTCGAGCTTCTTCCCCGCGACGGGCTTCGAGAGGCGGAGCTCGGAGCCCGACCAGCCGTTGTAGAAGTCCTTCGCGTCCACGCCCTCGGGGGCCGCGAGCTTGCCCTTCTTCACGCAGAGGATCGGGAGCGTCTCGGCGACCGGCGTGTCGCCGTGGTAAGCGTCCGTCTTCTTGTCGGCGCCGACGAGCGCCACCTTGCCCTTCACGTCGAGCAGGCTCCACGTCATGCCCTTCCCCTGGCTGTTCCACGGGTTCGCGGGCTGATTGTTGATGTGGACCCAGAACCGCTCGGCGGGCGTCTCGACCCCCTGGGCGCGCGCCGTCACGAACCGGCGCACGAGCTCGATGAGCGAGCCCTTGGCGTCTCCGCCGGGCGGGCCCACCGTGAGCGACTCGATCGAGGCGGCCGGGACCTGAAACGTGCGGCCCGAGCAGGTGATCGGGACCTCCTTCGCCGCGAGCGCCGCCTTGAACGGGGGCACGCCCTCCCGGTGCACCACGAAGAGCTCGCGGGCCTCCTCGTCGCGAGCGAGGCAGACGAGGCGATCCGAGCAGAGCTTCTTCCCCTCCGCGTCCGCGAGCGCGAGCGCCTCCGCGGCGACGAGCCCGACGAGGCGCGAGCCGTTCGAGAGGACCGCCACGACCTGGAGCGGCAGCTTCGCGGGCGCGTGCGCCATGGGCGGGAGCCAGTCGTCGTCGCCGAGCTCGGCGTCCGCGTCCGCGGGAGCCTTCGGACTCCGCAGCATGCGGAGCTCGTCCCGATGCAACGCGACGGTCCCCATGTCCGTCTCGAGCTCGAGCTTCTCGAGCTCGAGCCAGCCCCGGAGGAGCCGCTTCTTCACGACGACGAGGTCGCGCGGGTCGCGAAGCTCGCCCTTCGCCGCGAGCGCGGCGATGACGGCCTTCGCGCGGAGGACGACCTCGGGGTCGGAGTCCTTCGCGAGGCGCGCCAGGAACGGCGCGGCCGAGCCCGGGAGCGCGTGGAGCGCGGTCGAGGCTGCCTCGCGCACCTTCGCGTCGTCGTCGGCGAGGCGGTCGCGGAGAGCCTTGACCTCGGCCTCGAGCGCCTTCGTCTCCTTCTCGCGCACCGACGAGATGCAGACCCGCCGCACGTCGCGGAGAGCGAGCTTCGTCCTGGCGGCGCCGTCCACGAGGACGACCTCCGCGCTCGCGGCGACCTTCCCCGCGAGGACCGACCCGTCGGCCGTCTCGACGAGGACGGGGACCGCGGTGTCCTCCGCGTGGAGCCTCGACGCGGAGAGCGCGCCGAGCGCGAGCGCGGCGAGCAGGGAGAGATGGGCACGAGTCATGGCACCCCTCGAGCGGTCCATGATAGACACGAGCTCCACGCATGCCCCGGAAGCCGGACGACCACGGTGTGCTCATCGCGCACCTCGACACGCCGAGCGATCGCGCCGCCGAGGCGGTGATCGCAAAGCTCGTGCGCATCGGGGCTCCCGTCGTGCCGGCACTCCTCGAGGCGGCGCGCGACGAGAGCCGGCCGCGCGTCCGGAAGTGGAGCCTCCAGGCGCTCGGCGCGATCGCGGACCGCCGCGCCGCGAAGGTCCTCGTCGCGGCGCTCGGCGACGAGCGGATGACCGTGAGGCTCCACGCCGTCCGTGGCCTCGGTCGCATGCGCCACCGGTCCGCGGCGCGCGCGCTCGCGAAGCTCCTCGACGACCCGAGCGGGGGCGTCCGCGTGAACGCGCTCGACGCCCTCCGCGCGGTTGGCGGGCGGTCGGCCGGCCCGCGGATCGTCGCGGCGCTGGCCGACCCGGCCTGGTACGTGAGACAACACGCGGCGCTCGCGTGCGGCGACCTCGGACTCGTCCGGGCCGCCGCGAAGCTACGCGAGCTCGCCGCGAGGGATGGGCGGAAGGCGGTCCAGACGGCCGCGCGCGACGCCCTCGTCGCGCTCGGCCGCTAGAACGCCTCGGCGATCACTCCGTCTTCGGGAAGCCGTTCTTCTGGAGCCAGGCCTTGAGGTTCGAGTGCGTCGGCCAGGCGTGCTCCTTGTCCATGGCGACGTGGAGCTTCTTCGCGTTCGCCATCGCGAAGAACGCGGCCTTCTCGCCGGACTCGAACACGTACGCGCCGTCCACCTTGATGTTCTTGAGCGCGGCCGTGTACGCGACGCACTTGCTCTGGCCGGTCGCACGGGTGGGGTCGTTGAGGGGCTTCTTGGCGTCTTCCTTCTTCGCCTTCTCGATCTCGACGATCGCCTTGAAGTCACCCGTGTAGCCCACGAGCATGATGTGGTTGCGCTTGTCGCCCTCGAACGCGGAGAAGATGCCCGCGAGCTCGCCCTTCGCCGGGTGGGCGCTCTCACTCACCATGAGGCTCGTGTACTTGCCGATGGAGTAGTCGTTGAGGTTGTTCTGGGACAGAGGCAGCGCCACCTCGATGAGCGAGTGGTGGGCGCCGGACACGATCGTCCCGATGGGGAGCAGGCGGTAGATCGGGTCGCTGAGCTCCGCGGAGCCGTGAGCGTGGTTCAGGAAGTAGAGGGTGTCCGTCGTCGTGCCCGAGATGTCCGAGGCGCCGACGAGGCCGAACCACGTGTCGAGCTTCAGGATCCGGCTGTCGAACTCGAGCCGCCACTGCGCCTGGCCGCCGTTCATGCCGACGAGCTGGTTCTGGGTGGCGTAGTACTCGTTCATGCCGCCCGTCTCGTACTTCGCGATCAGGCTCTTCATGTGGGCGCCCTGGCCCTTGGCCTTCTCGAGCGCCTTGTTGAGCTCGTCGAGCTGGGCCGGGTCACGCCAGCGCTCGCGCTTCTTGAAGTCGAGCCGGAGCGCGTCCTTGTCGCCCTTGAGCTTGTCGTTGTACTTCTCGATGAACGCGCCGTAGAGGCGGATGACGTTCGAGCAGTCCGTGGCGCTGCACGTGTTGAGCATGGTGGTCATGAGCTTGTTCGGCTGACCGGCCACGCCCTTCACGAACTCGGCGTTCTTGACGAAGGCGTTGTTCGCCTTGGTCTCGTCCGCGATCGCCAGCTTGACGGCCTCCTTGATGGGCGCGTCCTGCTTGATCATCTCCATCGCGCCCCACATGCAGAGCATGCGCAGCGGATCGAGAAGAGCAGGCTTGTTGAACGCTTCGAGCACCTTCTTGCCGAGGTCCACCTCGAGCTGCTGCTTCTCCTCGACCATCTTCGCGACCGCGTTGTTGGTGTTCTGCATCCACTTGGGCACGTGTGTGTTCTCCTCCGGTCGTGCACTCGCACGACCCCTCATCGGGGCGGAATCCTAACCCGGGCGCCCCCCCCGCCCGCAAGGACGCCAACGGCACGAACCGTTCAACGGGATGGTTGTCTCGATCGTCGAGAAGTGACACCGAGGATCGGAGATGACAGACCTCGAGGCCGCGGCATGCGACCCTCTCGCCGAGGGAGCGACGGGACTTGAGCGGAGTCTCCTACACCACCAGCCACGGGATCGCCGAGGTCTGGCTCGAACGGCCGGAGGCCGACAACGTCCTCGACGGCGAGCTCATCCGGAAGCTGACGTGGGCGCTCGGCTGCGCGATCGGCGACCCGCTCGCGCGGGTGATCCTGATCGGAGGCCGCGGCAAGAACTTCAGCGCCGGCGTCGACCCCGCGTGGTTCCGGGCGACGGCCGCGCACGACGAGGCCGCGAGCTTCGAGGAGGCGCGCGCCGTGGCGCTCCTCCTCCGCACGATCGCGGACTCGCCTCTCCCGACGATCGCGCGGGTGAGCGGGTCGGCGATCGGCCTCGGCGCGGGCCTGGTCGCGGCGTGCGACTTCGCGATCGCCGCGAAGGCGTCGGTCTTCGCGTTCTCCGACGTGAAGGCCGGGCTCCTCCCGGGCGTCGTCGCACCTCACGTGATCGAGAAGATCGGGACGGCGCGCGCGCGCCGGCTCTTCCTCCTCGGCGAGCGCTTCGACGCGAAGCGGGCCCTCGAGCTCGGGCTGGTCTCCGAGGTCGTGAAGGTCGACTCCCGGCTCGACGCCGCCGTGCGCGCGACGGTGGACGAGCTCCTCACGGGCGGGCCCTCGGCCATGGCCGCCACGAAGAGCCTCGTCCGGACGGTCGCGCGCGACCTCGAGGACAAGGTCAAGGTCGACGCCGCGACGGCGCGCCTGGTCGCGGATCGCCGCGCGTCGGGAGAGGGCAAGGAGGGGATCGCGGCCTTCCTCGAGGAGCGCCGGCCGAAGTGGGCGCCCCGGTGATTCGTGCGGACGAGCTCGAGTGCACCGCCTGCGGCGCCTGCTGCTTCGGTCTCATCGTGCGCGTCCACCCCGAGGCCGAGGCCCGCCTCACCGCGGAGGAGCTCGTCGCGCTCACCCGGATCGACGAGGAGGCCGGGCGCATCCTGCGGCAACGAGAGGACGGCGCGTGCTCGGCGCTCGTGCGGAGCGGCGGACGGTTCCTCTGCGCGATCTACGAGCGCCGGCCGGCGGCGTGCGCCGCCTTCGAGCGAGGCTCGAAGCGCTGCCTCGACTGGCGGCGGGACCGTGGCGTGGGCTGACGGCTCACCGGCTCCGGGCTCGCGCTCAGGGCTCGGTCCGCCGTCGCTGGCTCGCGCGCTCGGCGAGGAGCTCGACGAGCGGCGCCGGCCCCGTGAGCCGCGTCCTCCCGTCGGGGCTCGTGAGCCTCACGACCCAGGAGCGGGCGAAGAGGCCGAGGAGCTCGGCCGCGCGCTCTCCGTCGCGAGCGCCGGCGTGGATCTCGCGCGCGCAGATGAACGGGACCCCGGCGTAGTCGGCGTGGTCGCCCACGAGCGAGGGCTTGTCGAAGACGAGGCCGATCCTGTCCGGACGGTCGGCGAGCTCACCGAGCTCGCTCGAGAGCCAGAGGCACGAGTAGTCGCGGCACTCGCCCGGCCGCGACTCGTAGACCCCGCAGCCGCTCGGCGACGAGTGCCGGCAGAGCTCGTACTCGCGCTTCCCGAGGCTCGGCACCGCCGGGATGTAGCAGCACGCGGCGCAGGCGCCGCAGGACCGCTCCGTCAAGCGAGGTTCAGCGCGTGCCGGGGGTGACGGGCTTCATCCGCTGCCGGGTGACGAGATTCTCGAGCTCGGCCTCGGTGAACGTCGGGTAGGTCGTCAGGTGGCCGCGGTCGAAGTGCTGGACCGACCAGCGGCGTCCGTCCGTGCTCGTCGCTTCGATGCTGGATCTGTCGCCGACGAACTTCTTCATCATGGGCCCCTCCGTGTCTGCGTCCGTCGCTGCGACGAGGGGCGCGGGTGATCGGTGCGGACACACTCTCGTCGAACGGGGCCCTCATCGCCAGGAGAACGCCGGGATTTGTCTTACGATCGAGGGCGCAGAGGCTCGCTTGAGTGACGAGGAGCTGCGCCGGCTCGAACGCGCTGCCGCGGACGGAGACACGGCCGCCCGTGCGCTCTGGCTCAACCGGCTCCGCTCCGTCGATCCGGGTCGCTTCCGGGCGCTCGAGGACGAGCTCGTGACCGCGATCCGGGCGGCGCCGCTCGACGATGGGCCCCGCCTCGCCTACGCCGATTGGCTGGTCGACGGGGGCGAGGGGCGCGCCGAGCTGATCCGGGTCCAGTGCGCGCTCGCCGCCCGCGCCGCTCGCCGCACGCGCCGGCGGCCGAAGGGCGCCCCGACCATGAAGGAGCTCCGGGCCCGCGAGGCGAAGGCGCTCGCCCGGCTGGCGGCGGCCAGGCCCGACTGGGCCGCGGAGTGGCCGCCGTACACCGACCGCGGGTTCGCGACCGGAGTCACGGTCCGCGATGTCGCCACCTTCCTCGCCCGCCACGACGCGATCCGTCGCGATCACCCCCTGGCGGTGATCTCGGTCGCCGACGGCTCCCACGTCGTCGTGAGCCCCGACGGCCGGCGCTATGCGGTCCTGCGCACCGAGAGCGAGAGCTGGGGCAGCATCGCCTCGAGCACGAGAGAGGAGACGACGACCCTCACGGTCTACGACCGCGAGAGCGGCCAGGAGCTCCACAGCGAGAGCAGCTCGCGGAGCGAGTGGGAGAGCAGCAGCGGCCACACGACGGAGGGCGGAGTCGCCATCTCCTGGGTGACGTTCTCGGCCGACGGCCGCACGCTGACGGTGAGGATGAGCGACGGAGCCACGGTCACGCGCTCGCTCTAGCTCGTCAGCCGAGCCCGAGCACCCACGCGCGCCACCGGGCGTCGATCTCGTCGAGAGGCCGCTCGAAGCACTTCTCGAACAGCTTCACGCCGTCCTCGCCGGCCTTCACGCCCTCGAAGTACCGCTTGAAGCGCGCGAGGCCGCCCTCCGTGCCGTGCACGAGGTAGTAGACGAGGCTCCACGCCGGCTCGTAGTGGTCGGCGCCCCAGGTCTCCCGGCTCAGGTGGAGGAGGTCGCGGAGCGAGACCCGCCCGGCGCGGATCATCTCCTTCACGGCGGGGAGGCGCCAGTCGTTGATGGAGTCCGTCACGAGCTCGCCGTTCCGGACGTGGCTCCGCTCGAAGTAGGCCGCGAGCCCCTCGATGAGCCACCGGGGCGCGGCCTCGAAGCGCTCCCGGCCGAGCGCCATGTCCTCGAACTGGTGCGTCGCTTCGTGGAAGAGCAGCGACTCCGTGTCCCGGGGCGTCGTCTGCTCGTAGGTCACGATCCTCGAGCGAGAGTAGAAGCCGGCGCACCAGGTCCGGTCCGGTCGCGCCTTCTCGAGGAACTCGGCCTTCGAGGAGTAGATCGTGACGGCGACGGGTCCCGCGGGCTCCGTCTCGAGGGCGAAGACCCTGGTGAGCCCCTCGTGGAGGACCTCGAGCGAGACGCCCGCGGCCTCGAGGGTCTCGGACGAGGCGGTCGTGAAGATGTCGTAGTGCTTCGTCGAGAGGGCGCGCGGGAAGGCGCCCGCGATCCGCGCGGCCTCGTCGGCGGCCTTGCGCTCCGCGGGCGCCTTTGGCCGTGGCGGGAGCGGACGATCCTTCGCGAGCGTCGTCCGCCGCGGAGCCGTCGCCTCGACTCGCGGCGTCGTGGGCTTCGACAGGCTCTCGCGCGCGACGGCGACGATCGAGAACGCGGAGGGCTCCGTGAAGCGCTCCGACGCGAGGAGCCGGAGCGCCGCCTCGCGGTCGCGCGAGGACTCGTCGCGGGCGCGGGCGACGAGGCGCAGGGCGCGCTCCTCCTGGAGGTCGGCCTCGCGCCGGAACGTCAGACGGGTCGGCCGGACCGGCGCCGGCTCGGGGGCGGCGACCGCGCGCTCGCACGCGATCGTCCGGTGCGAGCTCACGAGGAGAGCGAGCCCGAGGAACAGGATCCCCGCTTCGGCGGCGGCGAAGACGAGGCCGAGCTTCTTCTGGTGGCTCATGGCTCTCCTCTCAGCGCGCGCGGGGGCCGGGGTCGACCGCGTCGCCGAGCACGAGCACGGTGCCGTCGCCCGCGACGAGGAACGCCCCTCGCCCGCTCGGCGTCGCCGCGATCCCGAGGACCGGGGCGTTCGTCTTCCGCGTCCCCCGCTGAACGAGCGGGGTCGCGTCGCCGTGCTCGAAGACCGCGCCGTCGGACGTGACGAGCCAGTACCCCTTGCCGGTCGGCGTGGCCGCGATCCCGGTCACGGGCTTCGCGATCCGCCCGAGGAGGTCGCCGTGGAGGACGGCGTCGCCCCGCACGGCGATGCCGCCGTCGGCCGAGGCGACCCAGATCCCCTTGCCGCTCGGCGTCACCGCGATGCCGACGGCCGCGCTCCCGACCTTCACCGACGCGAACGAGGGGGCGTCGCCCTTCGCGTGGATCGTGCCGTCCCGCTCGAGGAGGACGTAGCCCCTCCCGCTCGGAGTCGGGGCCATGGCGACGATCGGGGACGAGACGCCCGAGGCGTTCCCGGCCGAGAAGGCGTCGCCGATCGGGATGACCTCGCCGCCGCCCGTGAAGACCCAGTAGCCGCGGCCCGTCGGCGTCGCGACGACCCCGAGCACCGGCGCGGAGAACGTGCGGCCGCCCGCCGTCCCGTGGAAGCGCGCGTCGCCCCAGGAGAGCACTCCGCCGTCCTGGCTCACGGTCCAGCAGCCGCGCGCGCTCGGACCGACGGCGACGCCGCGCACGAAGTCGTCGGCGACCTGGAGGCCGGCGTAGAGGCGCAGGTCCCTCTCCGTGCTCTGGAACATGTCGTGGTCGACGATCTGGACGGGGATCCCGGGGACGGTCTTGGGCTGTCCCGGCACGCTGTACTGCCAGAACATCCAGTCCTCCCAGCCGTTCGGGATCTTCGGCTTCGCCACCCTCCAGTGAGCGACCCAGAGCGAGTTGAGGGAGAAGCCCTTCGGCTTCCCCATCGCGGCCCAGATGTACGGCGCGGTGTAGATGATCGGGTCCATGCCCGTCTGGCTCTTCACGCGGTCCACCCACTTCTGGATGAGCGGAGCCATCTGGTCGTCGGGCACGGCGTGCGCCTCGACGTCGAGGCACGGAGGGAGGTCGCCCGGGCCGAGCTGTCCGCCGATCTGCGACAGGAAGAGGTCGGCCTGCGCGACCGGATCCTGGAGCGGCTGGAAGAAGTGATAGGCCGCGCGGATCATCCCGATCTGCTTCAGGCCGGGCCAGTTTCGCGCGAACGACACATCGCGATGAGTGCCCCGGGTCGCGCGGGCGATGCAGAAGGAGAGGCCCGCCCGCTTCTTGACCGTCGGCCAGTCGATCGTGTGCTGGTAGGCCGCCACGTCGATCCCGAGCGCTCGAGGACCTCCGGCGGGGCCTGTCGGCGTCGGGAGCGGCTGCGGCGCCGGGAGCCGGGTGGCCCCGGAGCTCGTCACGCTCGACGATCCGCTCCTCGTCGATGCCGTCGTGCTGCTCGGCACCGACGCGGGCGACGCGAGGCTCCCCGCGAAGCCACCCCCCGAGTGCGACGAGCACCCACCGATCACCACGGCCACGAGGCCGACGGACGCCGTCACCGAGATCTGCACTCTCATGGTTCCCCTCTCTATCGAAGTCGAGAGGTGGGATCGCACGCGCCATACCGTCCCCCGGAGGACCTCCTCGCGCGCGCATCCTCTCCCGCAAGGGGATGCAGGCGGGCGATCGGCCCCAGCGTGCGTGCACGGACGCGGGTTCCGGGGGGCCTCCGTCCGTTCCGGAGAAAAGAGTGTGAGGGGATGAGCCGGTCTTCCGGTTCACCTCCCCGCTCCTTCGCGATGCCTCCGTGATGCGTCCTTGGTTTTCGTCCGCGGGCACGCGCGTAGCTCGGCTCTCGATCGGGAGAGTGAGAGAGTCATGCGCACGAAGATCGCCGCGCTCGTCGTCGTCCTCGGCTGCCCGCTCGTCGCTCGAGCCCAGGTCGGTCCGGACGTGGAGCCGCTCGCTAGCCTCGCGGTCCTGGAGCGCACGCGCTCGGCGCGCGTGCGGTGGGACGGCGAGACGGGCACGCCCGCGAGCGTCCGCTTCGAGTCGGGGGCGGCGCTCGCGGGCACGGCCGAGGAGGCGGCGCGCCGCCTCATCGATGAGGAAGCCTCGGGCCTCTTCGAGCGCGGCCTCCGCACGGCCGCGTCGGCCGCCGAGGCCCAGGGCGACGCGCCGGTCCTCTTGCTCACCGGCACGCGCGACCTCGGCGCGGGGCGCGTCCGCGTGGACCTCGACGAGGTGGTGGCCGGCGTGCCCGTCCACGGAGCGGGGCTGCACGTCGAGATGGAGTGGACCGCGGCGGGCTTCGCGCCGGTGCGCCTCTACGGGCGCTACGTCCCGGACCTGAAGGCGCGCCGCGCCGACACCCGCGCCGTCGAGCGCGCGCTCGACGAGCGCTTCCCGGAGGTGAGGGAGGGCAAGGTGACCGCGAAGCCGGAGCGGCGGCTCGTGCACGCGCACGGGCGCCTCGCGTTCGAGGTCACGGGCCCGATCGGGGGCGAGTCGCTCCGGGTCCTCGTCGACGCGGAGACGGGCGCCGAGCTCGAGAGGGAGCGAATCGACGAGGCGGCGACGGCCGAGGGCGAGGCCTACGAGAAGAACCCGCGCGACACGCCGCGGACGGCGCTCCCGCTCCGCTACCTCACCGTCCACCAGGGGGCCAACCAGGAGACGACCGACTCGAGCGGGAAGCACTCGCTCACGGGCACCGTGACGTTCGACGGGCTCGCCGGCCCCTACACGCGCGTCTTCAACGCGGTCGGCCCGGAGCTCAGTTACTCGGGTCCGGCCGACATCAAGCTCTCGCCCGCCGAGGACTCGGCGCACCAGGACGAGGTCGCGGCCTTCCAGCACGTGGGCGCGTACATCGACCACCTCGAGCGCACGTATCCGAACGCCGCCACGGGCACGCGCGCGCGCTTCGCGGTCTTCGTGCTCGGGACGCGAGCCGGGAAGCCCATCAAGAACAACGCCTTCTTCAACCGCGGGCCGGTCACGATCGCGGGCGAGACGTTCGCGGGCTGGATCGGCATGGGCGTCTGCGACAGGAAGGGCGGGCCGGCCTCGACGGCGCGCTCGTCCATGATCGTGCGCCACGAGTACACCCACGCGATCGTGAGCCGCTACACCCGGCTCTCCGTCTCCAGGGAGGGGGCCGGGATCAGCGAGGGGCTCGCCGACTACTTCCCCTGCGCCATGGAGGACGACCCTCGCTTCGGGGTCTGGTGCTGGAACCCGTTCGCCCGATCGCTCAACCGGCGCTACGTCTGGCCGCGTGACCGG
>CAZYLP010000234.1:4042-10742 GCA_964648345.1 uncultured Planctomycetota bacterium | reverse complement strand
TTCCCTCCGCGAGCGCGCGCCGGAGGGCCACGAAGTCCACCTCGCTGTTAATCCCCTCCCCCTCGTGGAACGCGCGGAAGCAGGCCGTGCCCTCGGTGAGCATGTTGAGGCCGAGCCAGTGCCGGTTCGACTCCTTGTTCCGGTCCCAGTGGAGGAGCTTGTGCTTGCGGACGGACTGGATCGTCTTCGCGAGGCAGCCCGGCATCGTGTGGAGGAACTTCGTGACGAGCGCCTCGACGGCGGCGTCGAGCGGCCCGAGGTCCACGCGCCCTTTCTTGAAGGCGATCCGGGCGCGGTCGGCGGCCTCTCCGGCGAGGAGGTCGCCCTCGGGGCCGACGAGAGGGTTCGTCACGATCCGGCCGTCGATCTCGAGCACGGGCACGACCTCGTGGATGAGGCCGTAGCGGAACGCGCGGAGCGCGCTCCACGGCTCGCAGAGCGTGCAGCTCGCGAGGGCCCGCTCCACGCCGACGAAGAGCGGCAGGAAGTCCGTCGCGCCGCCGTCGGGCGCCGATCCGTGCTTGGGTCCGGCCTGCCCGAAGGTCGCGAGGTCGGAGGCGACCGTGAGGTCGCACGCCATGCCGATCTCCTGGCCGCCTCCGACGCGCATGCCGTTCGCGCGGCAGATGACGGGCAGGTCGCACGCGAGGATGCCCGAGACCATGTCGTTGAACAGCCGCATGTACTGCAGGTACTCCGAGGGCCGGCCCGCGTAGTAGGTCGCGTACTCCTCGGTGTTGCCTCCGGTGCAGAACGCCTTGGTGCCGGCGCCCGTGAAGACGACCGCGACCGCGGCCCGGTCGTTCGACGCCCGGCGCAGCGAGAGGATCACGTCCTTCACCATGCCGGTCGTGTAGGAGTTGAGCTGCGACGGGTTGTCGAGGGTGATCCACACCGAGTGGAGGCCCGCGATCGGCTCGCCCTCCTTCGAGCGGACGGGCTTCGTCTCGTAGCGGACCTTCCCGGAGCGCAGCTCGCCGTCGAGGTCGTGGTCCTTCCAGTCCATGCAGAGGCTCTCCTTCACGCCCCGAAGTCGGGGACGAGCACGGGCCGCCGCCGCAGCTCGCCCCGGCGGAGACGGTCGAGCACCTCGTTCGCGGTGCTCATGGGGTGGAGCTCGACGAAGGGCTCGAGGACGACCCGCCCCGAGGCCACGAGGTCGAGGACGATCGGGAACAGGTCGGGCGGGCAGCCCCAGGTGCCGTCGGCCCGCGCGGCGAACGCCATGAGGTTCGAGAGACGGACGGAGACGTCGCCCGGGTGGTACCCGACGACGCCGAGGCGCGCTCCGTGATTGAGGAGCGCGAACGCGAGCTCCTGGCCCGGCGCGGTGCCGGACGTCTCGAAGATCCGCCACTCGGCACCCGGGAGGCCCTCCGCCTTCGCGAGGTCGCGCACCGAGGCCTTCACGTCCTTCGCCGGGCGCCCCCGGACGTTCAGGGTCCAGTCGGCCCCGTGGGCGCGGAGGAGGGCGAGCCTCTCGTCGTCCACGTCGAGGGCGAGGACCCGCGCGCCAGACGCCTTCGCGATCTGGGCCGCGAGGGCCCCCCCCCCCCCCCCCCCCCCAAAAAAACCCCCGGGGGCCCCCCCCCGCCCCCCCAGAAGACACGACGCCTTCGCGATCTGGGCCGCGAACCCGCCCACCCCGCCCACGCCGATGAAGACCGCGAGGTCTCCCTCGCCGAGCTCGCTCTTCCGTACGGCCGCGAAGGCCGTCGAGACCGCGTCGGCGGCGACCGCGAGCCGCGCGAAACCCTCCGTCTCCGGCGGGTAGCCGCGCACCGGACAGAGGCCCGAGGCCGGGACGACGAGATGGCTCGAGAAGCCGCCGTGGTCGTCGTTCCCCGGGAAGACCTGGCTGCGGCAGATGTCGCCGCGTCCTCGCTGGCAGGTGCGGCAACGGCCGCAGGGGATCACGGCCGGCACGATCACGGGCGTCCCCGGGCCCACGTCCGTGCCGTCGCCGCCCGCCACGACGACCCCCGCGACCTCGTGTCCGAGGACGAGCGGGAGCTCGTGCCGCGTCGGGACGCCCTCGAAGAGGAAGCCGAGGTCGGTGTGGCAGACGCCGCACCCGAGCACACGGACCACGGCCTCGCCCGCGCGCGGCGCCCGGAGCTCGCGCTCGACGCGCACGAGCGGCTGGCCCACCGCACGCATCTCGAACGCCGTGACCCGCATCGCGCCTCCGCCGCGGGGAGGATAGAGACGCGCCGCGCGCACCGCAGTGACCTGAGTCACACCCGCGCGGCGCGGGGCGCTCACAGGAACAGGATGCAGTCCCGCATGAGCCAGAAGTGACACGTGCTCCCCGCGACGACGAAGACGTGCCAGATCTCGTGGAAGCCGAGCAGCCGCGGGAGCGGGTCCGGCCGCTTCGACGCGTAGACGACGGACCCGAGCGTGTAGGCCGCGCCGCCCCCGCCGAGCCAGAGGAGCCCGTTCGCAGGGAGCGCCTCGAGGAGGAACGGCAGGATCGCGAGGCTCAGCCACCCGAGCGCCAGGTAGAGGCCGATGCGCGACCACCGCGACGACTCGAGCCAGAAGACCTTGAGGACGACGCCCGCGACCGCGAGCGTCCAGACGAGCGCGAGGAACGAGACGCCGAGCGCTCCGCGCAGGGCGACGAGACAGACGGGCGTGTAGCTCCCGGCGATGAACACGTAGATCATCGAGTGGTCGATCTTCCGCAACCGCGCGGCGATCCGCTCCGAGACGGGCGAGAGGTGGTAGACGCTGCTCGCCCCGTAGAGGAGCACCATGCTCCCGCCGAAGATCGCGAAGGAGACGACGTGCCACGGGCTGCGCGCCGCGCCGAGCGCGACGAGCCACGCCAGCCCCGCGACCGCGAGCGCGCCCGCGAGGAGATGGATGAGCCCGCTCACCGGGTCGCGCATGCGCGCTTCGAAGCTCGAGTGCATGACGCCGACGTTACTGCGCGGTCCGCCCCTTCGAAGTGACCGCCGTCACGCTCGACCGCGCCCGTCGTGCTCGAGCCTCCGGAAGAAGGCGTCGATCCTCGACTTCATGGTCGCGGACGAGTAGTGCCTCGGGTCCGCGGTGTCGCTCTCGAGGAGGAGCACCGGGAGCCCGAGCTCCTCGGCGAGCGTCCTCTCGAGCGCGTCGAGCCCGACGGAGTAGATGCGGCACGTCTTCGCCGCGTGGAGGACGACGCCGTCCGCGTCGTAGTCCCGCACGAACTTCTTCACGCGGGCCGCCTGGTCGGTCAGCGATCGATTCGTCATGTTCTCGCGCAGCATGTGCTCCGCGATCGACTCGAGCGGTCGCGCCGCCTCGTGCTCGAAGCCGTGCTCGAAGAAGCCCCCGACGCACGAGTGCGTCGAGGCGACGGCGACCGCGCCCCAGCGGGCCAGATGCCCCCGGAAGTCGTCGATCGCCGCGTAGGGAGGCGCGCCCTCGACGACGAGCCGGAACCGCTCGACGCCCACCGGGCTGTGGCGGATCGTCGCGAGCACGGAGAGCGCCTCGGCGGAGGCCTCGAGCGTCTCGGCGACCTCCTCGGTGCCGCGGAGGAGGTCCACCGGCCCCGCGAGGAGCGAGGAGTCGAAGTAGGCGTCGAACGGCGCCGGTCTCTGCCGGCAGAGAGCGCGGCATCGGGCCCACGCTCGTTCGGCGCGCGCCGAGCGCGAGAGCGCCGCGCGGAGCGCGACCTCGTCGAAGCGGCGTCCGGTCAGCTCCTCGCAGACGCCGATGAGCGACCGGAGCTGCCGGACCACGTACGGCACGTCGGCGGGGACGGCGTCCTCCGTGCGCGCGAAGGGCACGTCGATGACGACGAGCGGTGCCCCCGTGGCCCGCGCGAGGTGCTCGAACCACCGGAGGTAGCCCGAGCATCCGACCGAGTTCGCGACGACCAGCGAGGGCCGCGGCGCCCGCCCCGCGAAGACCGAGCCCATGTGCGCCTTCATGAGCGCGCACGAGAGGTCCGAGTACCCCGCCGACTCGGCGTGGAGGATCGGGAGGAGCGCCCGCCCCTTCGCCGCGAGGTCCATGGCATACGCGGGCGGCGAGAAGGGCGTGACCCCGAACGCCCGCAGGATCTCGAGCGGCGCCCCCGACGGAGCCACCGCCGCGACGGGGTGGCCGGCGTCGCTCGCCGCCGCGACGCGCGCGGCCGCCGTCTCGAGGACTCGACGCGCGCGCTCGAGCGTGACCCGGGCCGTCAGCTCGCCGCTGGGCACGGTGGCCACCCACGTCGCCGCGGCGACTCGACGAAGCGAGTCACCTCCGAGCGCACCCGGCCGAGGTCCTCGGAGCCGTCGTCGTGTTCGATCCTGAGACAAGGGATGTCCTCCTTCTCGAGGGCGCGCGCGAGGAGCACGCCGTCGAGGAGCACGGGCTCGCAGGACCGTGGGGCGAGGAGCAGGACCGCGGCGGCCCCGACGTCGCGGGCTCGCCGGACGACCGGCTCCGGGCCGCCGCGGGGGAGCCGGGCGCGGCTCCGCCGGATGAAGGCGCGCGCGATCCGGCGGAGCGGGCGCTCGGGGCCGACCCCGACCGCCCGTCCGAGGAGCCCGAGCCCCGGGTTGAAGTCGTCCTCGACGATCGCGACCCCGCTCTCCTCGATCGCCTCGAGGAGCTCGCGCGATGGGCGCGCGCAGGAGCCGCCGAGGGCGAGGACGCGCACGCACGCCCGCGGCGAGACGGGCCGCTCGAGCGCGCGGATCCGCTCCTCGCGGAGAGCGGCCTCGGCGGACTCGGCTCGCGCCTCGAGGGCGGCGCTCACCGCGCGGTCCAGCGCGACCGTGGAGAGGCGCCACGGCTCGTCGCGACGGACGGCCTCGAGCCGCTCGATCGCCGCGCGGACCCGATCGTAGGCCAGGATCGCCTCCTCGACGTCGGCGTCCGTGGCTTGCTCGCCCGCGAGGAGGGCCAGGCCGCGGAGCACCCGCTCGAGCTCGAGCTCGAACCAGTCGACCGCCGCGTCCGAGCCCACGTTCTCGGGGAAGTGCACGTAGTCCACGTGCAGCGCGGGGCTCCTCCGGGTGACGACGGATGCGAGGTTCCGCGCCACGTCGCAGGCGGAGCCGAAGATGAGCGCGTCCACGTCGGCGAGGTCGCCGCGCTCCAGGGCGTCGAGAGTGCGGCGCCCCACGTCGCAGAGGCACGCGCCGCCGTCCTCCGGTCCGCGCGTCGAGCGGCCCCCGGGACGGAACGGCCGGGCGATGCCTCCGACGGCCCGGACGAGCTCGGCAGGGAGCCAGGGGGCGAAGCAGGCGACGGAGAGCGTCGTGTGGTCGTTGGCGACCGTGATCACGGTCACACCTCGCTCCGATGCACGCAAAGAGCGGGCCCGTCCGCGGACCGCCGCGGCGCCGTCGCGGCGTCACCGGGCCGTAACACCGAGTGGCGATCCGGGGACACGGCCGGGCGGTCCTCCGGGCGGATGAGGAGGCTCTCCGCGTGGCCCGCTGTTTGTGCGTCGCGGGTCGGGAGCAAATTCCATGACCGATGGACGACCCCTGAGGATGCCGCGCGACCACATCGTCCAGGAGCTCGCCGGCGAGCACGCGGGTCTCCTCGCGGCGGTGGATGGCGTGATCATCCTCGCGGCGCGAGCCCACTCGGGCTGCGACCCCTGGACCCTCCTCCACGACCTCCGCGCCCTCGTCCAGCGGCTCGGCGCCGCGGAGAGCCTCTACGAGCTCGAGGAGCAGGTCCTCTTCGCCCGCCTCGAGCTCCGCGGCCTGATCGAGACGACGCACCCTCTCCGCCTCGACCACGAGGCGATCCGCCTCGAGGTGAGGGCGCTCCGCGAGCTCGCCGCGGGGACCGTGGACCCGCGGACCTTCCGGCGCGAGCTTCGTCGGATCAGGAACGCGCTCGTCCCGCTCGTGCGCGACCACGTCCGCCGCGAGGAGCGTGACCTCCTCCCGCTCGCGCTCGAGGTCATTGGGGAGGACGCCTGGCCCGTCATGAGGCTCGAGTGCCTGACGATCCGCGACCGCGCAGCGGCGGGGCGGGAGGAGCTGTCGGCGTGAGCGTTGCGTTCGAGCCGTACCGGATCAAGGTCGTCGAGCGGATCCCCGTCCTCACGCTCGAGGAGCGCGCCCGGGCCCTCGCCCGCGCGCAATGGAACCTCTTCAAGCTCTCGGGGGAAGAGGTCACGATCGACCTCCTCACCGACTCGGGCTTCTCCGCGTCGAGCGCGGCGCAGTGGGCCGCGCTCCAGGCGTGGGGTGCGAACACCGCTGGCCAGCTCGGCGACGAGACCTACGCCGGCTCACGGAGCTGGAAGCGCCTCGAGGAGGCCGCGCGCGAGCTCACGGGGATGCCGCACGTGCTCCCCGTCCACCAGGGCCGCGGCGCGGAGGGCGTCCTCTTCGGCGCGCTCGACGTCCGCGGGAGGCTAGTCCTCTCGAACGGCCTCTTCGACACGACACGCGCCCACGTCGAGACCGCGGGCGGCGTGGGGCTCGACCTCCCTTCTCCCTCGGCCCGGAGACCGTCGGTCGCGGCGCCGTTCAAGGGCGACATCGACCTCGAGGCCCTCGAGGACCGTCTCGAGCGGCACCGCTCGGGGGAGACGGTCGCCCTCGTCGTGATCACGGCGACGAACAACGTGGGCGGCGCCCAGCCGGTCTCGCTCGCCAACGTCCGCGCGGCGCGGGGGGGGGGGGGGCGCCGGGGGGGGGGCGGGGGGCGGGGGGGGGGGCGCGGGGGCCGGGAGCCACAAGGA
>CAZYLP010000234.1:0-4032 GCA_964648345.1 uncultured Planctomycetota bacterium | reverse complement strand
AACGTCCGCGCGGCGCGCGCGCTCTGCGAGCGCGCCGGTGTCCCGTTCTTCCTGGACGCGTGCCGGATCGCCGAGAACGCTCAGCTCGTGCGCGAGCGGGAGCCCGGTCAGGAGCTCCGGTCGCCGCGGGAGATCGCGCGCGAGATGTTCGCGCTCGCGGACGGGTTCACGTTCTCGGGCAAGAAGGACGCGTTCGCGAGCATAGGCGGCCTCCTCGGCATGCGGGACAAGGAGCTCGCGGCCCGCTCCCGTGCGCTCCTCGACCTCCGCGAGGGCTTCCCGAGCTACGGCGGCCTCGCGGGCCGCGACCTCGAGGCGATCGCCGACGGGCTCGAGGAGATGACCGACGAGACGTGGCTCGCCTACCGGATCGACTCCCTGCGCCGCTTCGGGCGCGCGCTCGCGGACGCGGGCGCTCCGATCGTCGAGCCGCCCGGCGGGCACGCGATCTACGTGGACGCCCGGGCGCTCCTCCCCCACGTGCCCCCGGAGAAGCTCCCGGGCCAGGCCCTCGCGTGCGACCTCTACCGGCGCGGCGGAGTCCGGACGTGCGAGGTCGGCACGCTCATGCTCGGCCATCGCGGCCCCGCGCCTCACGACCTCGTGCGGCTCGCCGTGCCCCGCCGCGTCTACACCGAGAGCCACCTCGCGCACGTCGTCGCGACGATGCGCGAGTGCGTCGCCCACGCGGGGTCGCTCCGCGGCCTCGAGATCGTCGAGGCGGGGACGGTGCTGCGCCACTTCACGGCGTCGCTCCGCCCGGCGCGCGAGGAGCCGCCGGCGCCGCTCCTCGCCGCGCGGTAGATCAGAAGACCTGCATGGAGCGGACGAGCCGGTCCGCTCCATCGGCCCCGAGGGAGCGGTCCGTCATCGGGTAGAGGATCTGCTCCTCCTTGGCGTTGTGGTCGCCGAGGACCTGACGCAGATCGCCGACGGCGCCGATGAACTCGCTCGTGAGCTCGCCGCGGAGCGAGTCCTCGATCTCGCCCAGGATGTCGCGGATCTCGACGTGCTCGGCGCTCATGACCGTCGTCGGGCCCGACGGCATGTCCGCGAGGCGCTCGAACTCGGGGAAGAGGATCTTCTCCTCGACGTCGATGTGGTGCTCGAGCCCGACCTTGAACTCGAGGAAGCGCGCGAGCGCGTCCACGAAGTCGCCGCGCCCGACGAGGCGCTCGGTCTCGTCCATGAGCGCATCGAGGCGGTCGTGGTCGGCGCCGAGGAACTCGGTCACGTCGCGCCGCCCCGCGCCCTCGCGACGGGAGACCTCGACGCGGAACCGCGCCGGGTCCCTCTCGAGCACGTTCCACTCGAAGGCGCCAGGCCGCTCCGCCTGGAACAGGTAGAGGAGCGGCTTCGGGTCGTGGTCGTTCACGAGCACGAACGAACCGCCCGGACGCAGCGCATCGAAGGTCTTCAGGATCTCCGCGTGGCGATCGCGCGGGGGGAGCGTCCGGACGTCGAGAGCGGTCAACACGTTCTCACCTCGTCTTCGTTGCCCTGGGGGAGGGGCGCCCGCCCATCGGGCGCACCGTTGAGAGCCACATCGCGGGCGATCACCCGCGCGAGCGCGCGGCCTACCGCGGCGTGGAGCGGGGCGCCCGAGGCCTCGAGGTCCGCGGCGTACGCGGCGAGCGAAGGCGCCGCGTGCTCGCGCAGGTAGTGGCCCTGGACCTCCGAGACCCGCGCCGCCGCGTCGAGGTCGCCCTTGCGGAGCGCCGTCACCGTGAGCCGCGCGAGCTCCGCGAGGGCGTGGAGCTCGTCCACGCGGGTCGCGATCCCGGCGCTCTCGCGCTCGCGCTGGAGGGCATCGGGCATCGCCGCCTGCAGGCGCGCGACGAGAGCGTCGTCGCCCGCGAACGCGAGCCCGCGCGCGACGCTGCCGCCGAAGAGGCCACGCCCGAGGAGCTCGCCGAAGGCCTCGTAGAGCGCCGAGCGGGCCTCGTGGAAGCCGGCGAGGCTGCGGTCGGTCGCGAGCGCGCGGGGAGTCACCGCGAATTCCTCCGCTCTTCATCGACACCAAACCGCGTGCCGCGCCGAGGCGGGGACTCCTCCGCGGCCCCTGCAAGACCCGAGTTACCGGGCGGTGACGGGATGACACGCTCCGGCAACGGCGCGGCACGCCGAGTGCCTGTCCCGTCCGGCATGGCCGACGCCCCCTCCCCTGCCCCCGAGTCTCCGGACCGGATCTACACCGGCCTCCGCGGCGCCATGCTCGCGGCGGGCACGGCGTACGCGCTCCTCGGCGTGGACGGAGGCGACCACCGGCTCGTCCTCGCCGCGCTCTCGGTCTTCGTCGCCTACTCGGCCGTCCTCCACGCGCTCGCCCGGCGGCACCCGTCGCGGCGGGCTCTCCTCTACGCGGTCACCGGCGCGCTCGACCTCGGCCTCATCGCCTCGATCATGGCGGCGACGGGCGGCGCGGAGAGCCCGTTCGGGCGCGCGCTCTACGTCTGGGTCTCGACCCTCGCCTTCGTGTTCGGGCGGCGCGCGGGGCTCGGCGCCTCGCTCTCGGCTCTCGCGGTCTCGGGAGCGTTCCAGGCGACGTCCGGCGCCTCGGTCGCGCGCTGGCCGCTCGCCGCGCAGGCGGTCGGCATGCTCCTCCACGGCCCGCTCATCGGCCTCCTCACGGACCGGGAGCGCGCCCGCACCCGGGCCCTGAGGTCGGCCCACGAGCAGCTCGCGGCCCTGAACCGCCGCGTCGTCGGCGAGCAGAGCCACCTCATCCAGACCGAGAAGCTCTCCTCGCTCGGCCTCCTCGCCGCCGGCGTCGCCCACGAGATCAACAACCCGCTCGCGGGCGTCACGAGCTGCGTGAAGACGCTCCGCGCGGGCGCGCTCGACGACGCGCGCCGCGAGGAGTACTTCGAGACGGTCCTCGAGGGCCTCGAGCGCATCCGGGCGACGGTCCGCGGCCTCCTCGACTACGCGCGGCAGACGCCCCCCTCGCCCGCCACGATCGACGTGGCCGAGATGGCTTCGGCCTGCGCCCGGCTGGTCCAGCCCGCGGCGCGCGCGAAGGACGTGACGATCGACATCCGGGCGCGCCCCGGAGAGGTCACCGTGGTCGCCGACCGCTCGCAGGTCATGCAGGCCGTCGTCAACGTCCTCATGAACGCGCTCTACGCGGCGCCGGCGGGCGACCGCGTCACGGTCTCGGCGCCGCGCGACGGGGAGCGCGCCGGGATCCGGATCGCCGACGGCGGCCCGGGGATCCCGGGCGACCTCCTCGACCGGGTCTGCGACCCGTTCTTCACGACCAAGGCCGAGGGCGAGGGGACCGGCCTCGGCCTCGCGGTGACGCTCGGGGTCGTGCGCGCGAACGGCGGCGAGCTCGCGATCGCGAGCGAGGCCGGACGCGGCACCGAGGTGACGCTGTGGCTGCCCACGCAGGAGAGAGCGGTGGTCCGTGCTTGAGGTCCTCCTCGTCGACGACGAGCCCTCGATCCGCCTCGCGATCGGAGACGCGGTCCGCGCCGCCGGACACCGCGTCGTGCTCGCAGCCGACGGCGAGGCGGCGCTCGCGCGCGTGTCGGAGCAGGTCTTCGATGCCGTCGTGACCGACATCCGCATGCCGAAGGCGAGCGGCCTCGAGGTCCTCGAGCGCGTGCGCGCGACGAGCCCGCGGACCGCGGTGATCCTCATGACGGCGTTCGGGACCGTGCCCGCCGCCGTCGCCGCGCTCAAGAGCGGAGCCTCCGAGTACCTCACGAAGCCCTTCGACGCCGAGGAGCTCGTCGCCGCGCTCGCGCGCGTGGACGAGCAGCGAGCGCTCGACGGCGCGCTCGAGGTCGCGCGCGCCGAGCTCGCGGCGGGGGACCCCGGTCACCCGATCGTCGGCCGCTCGCCGAGCATGGTCCGCCTCCTCGAGCGGACGCGCACGATCGCGACGTCGGAGGCGCCCGTCCTGATCCTCGGGGAGAGCGGCACCGGCAAGGAGCTCGTCGCCCACTGCGTCCACGACTGGAGCCGCCGGGCGAAGGAGCCGTTCGTGGCCGTGAACTGCGCCGCCTTCCCGGAGTCGCTCATCGA
>CAZYLP010000233.1:0-10790 GCA_964648345.1 uncultured Planctomycetota bacterium | reverse complement strand
CGATGCGGGCGAGCCCGAAGTCGAGGACGACCGCGCGGCCGGTCGCGTCGACGACGACGTTCTGGGGCTTCAGGTCGCGGTGGAGGATCTTCTGCTCGTGCGCCGCCGCGACCGCGAGCGCGACGTCGCGCCCGATGCGCGCCGCCGCGAGAGGCGCGAGCGGGTTCTCGCACGCGAGCTCGGCGAGCGAGCGGCCCTCGACGAAGTCCATGACGAGGAACGGCTGACCGTTCGCCTCGCCCACGTCGAAGATCGGGACGACGCCCGGGTGCTTGAGCCGCGCGGTCGCCTTCACCTCCCTGTGGAAGCGCTCGCGCGCGCGCTCCTCGAGACGCTCGAGGACCTTGATCGCGACGACGCGCTCCATCTCGGGGTCGAACGCCCGATGGACGGAACCGTAGCCTCCCTGTCCGAGCTGCGAGAGGAGGACGTACCGGCCGACGCGGCGCGCGGGGTCGCCGAGCGCGGCCCTGACCTCGGTCTTCAGCGCCTCCGGCAGCCGCCGGCGCGCCTGCCGGGCCTCGACCTGCCCGCGCGCGCGCCCCGAGTCCGACTCGAAGGAGCGGCTGATCGCGGCCGGCGCCGGCGGACAGCGAGGGCAGGCTCCGCTCCCGAGCGGCGCGCCGCAGCGAGGGCAGAGGGAAGGCGCCAACCGGGGAGACCTCCGCGGCATTCTGCGTCGGGAGTCCTCGGCGGCGCCAGGGCTCAGGAGCGTCTGCCGGGACCCACGGCATCACTTCCAGGGCACGTAGCCGGTGCTGCGGCCGATCGTCGACGGGTCGACCTGGGAGCTCATGACACCCCCGACCTCGAACATCACCTTGCCGTTGCCGTCGTCGAGCGCGATCCGGTTCGCGCCGGCGAAGAAGATGACGTCCCCCGGGCGCGGCGTCCCCTTGCCCTGGACACCCAGCATGACGAAGGCCGCATAGGCTGCGGACGCCGAGCTGCTCTGGGCCTCGGACATCTGGTAACCGGTCTTCCTCGCGTAGAGCTCTCGTACCTTGGCCCGGCACCACACGTCCCAACCGGCGGGCTTGACCGTGGTCGTCGTCGAAGGCGTGGGGACGGGCGTGTTCGGCTTCACGGTCGGCGTCGTCGTCGGCGTCGTCGCCACGTTCGTCGTCGGCTCCGGCTTCTTCTGGGGGGACCGATAGTAGTACACGCGGTCCGTGGAATAGTGCTGACCCTGCAGATACCGATCGACGAGCACGTAGCCGTCGCCGAACCCCGAGACCTTGGCCCAGCCGTTCTCGACGCCTGTCTTGTAGCCCTCGGAGAGGAGGTCCCACCACCAGGGCTTGTCGCCCGGGGACTTCACGAAGGGGACCCGGATCGTCCTGTCGGCCCCGGCGACGGGGTCCCGGACGGTGACCTCGTAGTGGTCGTCGCGCGGGACGGCCTTCGCCCACCCCTTGTCGACCATGGCCTGCAGGTCCTTCGGAAGAGGAGGCAGCTCGGGCTTCGTCGGGACCGACGGGACCTCGGGCTTCTTCACGATCGGGATCGTGATCGTGGAGAAGACCTTCTTCGTGATCGGGTCCACGAAGCCGACCGAGAGCTTCCCGTTCTCGAGCTTGAGCTTCGCGAACGGGGTGTCGAGCGCGAGCTTGAGGTTGCCGAGGAGGTCCTCGTAGCTCGGGAGCTTCCTCGGGAAGGTCGTCGGGACGTTGACCTTGTCGCCCGGGAAGATCCTGTCGAAGTCGGCGATCTGCGGGTTCGCCGCCTCGAGGACGGCGAGCGGGATCTTGTTCCTCCGGGCGATCGCCCAGAGCGTGTCGCCCTTCTCGACCTCGTAGATCGAGGAGGTGACCGCCGTCGTCGTCGAGTTCGGCGCCGTCTTGTTCTGCGCCTGCGCTCCCGCGGGCACTCCGAGGAGGACGAGGGTCATGATGAGGCCGGTCGTTCGACTCATTCCAACTTCCATCCCTTTCCACCAACGCGCTGAGCCTCGTCGAGCAACGACGGCGCCACCGGCGCAACTCGTTTCCGTGCAAGGCGCCCCTGGACGAGGATCCCCGGGACGCCCCACGGCCGTCCACCGGTGGACCCTCCGAGCCGAACCGCGCTAGGATCTCGGTCCGCGGAGGCATGGGTGGGCGACACGGGCCGCAGGAAGCGCAAGGGCTCGGGGGAGCACAAGACGACTCGCTCGGGGACTCACAAGGCGAAGGGCGGCGCGCGGAAGTTCGGCTCCTCCGCCGATCATCGCGCGCTCGCCGCGCCCACCCCGCCCCGCTCGGGCGGCCCGCTCGTCGTCGTCGTGTTCATCCTCGTCGCGGCTCTCACCGTCGCCCTCCTCGCGTTCCGAGGCGGCGAGCCGCCGCCCGCGACCGAGCCTCAGGTCACGAAGGTCGAGACCAAGCCCGCGCCGCCTCCGCCCGCGCCCGTCAAGGTCGCTCCTCCGGCGCCGAAGGCGCCCGAGCCCAAGGAGCCGGAGCCAGAGAAGGTCCCGGGGCCCGCGCCACAGACTCCTCCGCCCGAGGCGCCCACCGAGAAGGCCGAGAAGAGCGACACGCCACCAGGCGTCCCAACGACGGCGCTCAAGGCGAAGGTGATCCGCTGCTTCGACGGCGACACGATCCTCGTCTCGCTCGGCGGCAAGGAGGAGAAGATCCGCATGAAGGGCGTGGACACGCCCGAGACCGTCCACCCGACGAAGCCGGTCCAGCGCTACGGCAAGGAGGCGAGCGACTTCACGAAGAAGCGCCTCGACAAGAAGACCGTCTGGATCGAGCCCGACAAGGGCGGCCGCGACCAGTACGGCCGCATGCTCGGCTTCGTCTGGTGCGAGGACGGGACGTGCCACAACGCGACGCTCATCCGCGAGGGCTACGCCCACGCCTACACGCGCTACCCCTTCGACCGCATGGACGAGTACAAGCGGCTCGAGCGCGAGGCGAAGGACGCGAAGCGCGGCCTCTGGGGCCCCTGAGGCCGCTCACTTCTCCGCGGGCTTCTCCTCGAGCTTCTCGCGCGCCTTCTTCGCGGCGGCGCGCGCGATCTTCTCGGCCGCGACGAACTTCTCGAGCTCGGCCTTCTTCGCCGCCTCGTCGCCGCGCGCCTCGTGGAAGAGCGCGAGCAGGTACCTGAGCTGGAAGTGCCCCGGCCGCTGCTCGAGGGCGCGCTCGAGGTCGTCGATCGCGAAGTCGAGCGCGGGCTCGAGCTCGTGCTCGGCGAACTTCTTCCGCGCCTTCTCGAGCACCTTCTCCGCGTCGTCGAGCTCGTCGAGGAACGCGTGGTCCACCGCCACCTCGAGGTGGATGAGGGCGACGCGCTTCTCCTCGGTGTCGAGGTCCACGCCCTTCGCCTTCGCCTTCTGCTTCTCGCTCTCGAAGCCCATGAACCAGGTCGTGTCCCCGATCGGCTGCGACTTCGCCTTCTCGACGAGGCGCTCGTGGGCGCGGAGCGCCTTCCTGAGCTTCCCCGCCTGCCGCGCCGAGCGGCCGAGGCTCATGCGGGCGAGCGAGTAGCCCGGGTCGAGCTCGAGGCAGCGCTCGAAGGCCTTCACGGCCTCGTCGGCGCGGCCGAGCTTCTGGAGCGCGGCGCCGAGGTTGTTCGCCGCGATCGCGTCGTCCGGCCGCAGCTCGATGAGCCGCTCGAGGTGCTTCGCGCAGTCCGCCCACTCGCCCTGCCGGAACTCGAGCCAGCGGAGCGAGTCGAGGAGATCGACCTCCTCCTCCGTCGTCGCCACGAGCGGGAGCGCCTCGGTGAGCGCCGTGATCGCCATCTTCTCGTGCCCCCGCGCGCCTGCGATCTCCGCGAGCTTCTTGAAGTCGGCGAGAGCCTCGGGCTTGTCGTCGTTCTCGACCTTGCGCCGCGCCTTCTTGAGGAGCCGCGCCTCCTCCTTCGCGTGCTCCTCCTCCTCGGCCTTCTTCTCCGCGTCGGGCTCGTCGCCCGCGCGGACGAGAGCCGGCGAGGAGAAGACGAGGAGACCGGCGAGGGAGAGGACCGCGAAGGTGCGCATTCGAGAAAGCCTCGGCGCGGATGATGGCAAGGGGACGGTCATCGCGCTGTCATGTGCCCCTCGACCCGCTGCGCTCGCTCGGGGACACGGTAGACTCGGGAGCGCGATGGCGGCGAGGAAGCCCGACAAGAGACCCGCCGCCGACGGCAACCCGGCCGAGCTCGCGAAGCGCGCGCTCGAGCTCCTCGCCCTCGACCGCGCGGAGGAGGCCGAGCCCCTCGCGCTCGCCGCGGTCGAGAGGCTCCTCGGGAAGCGCTCGCCCACCGTGGACGAGGCGCTCCTCGACGCCGTCACGGCGACGCGCGAGGTCGCGGCGCGCCTCCACGCGAAGGCGCTCGCGGCGCTCGCGGGCGGCGAGCAGGGCCGCGCGGAGCCGCTCTGCCGCCGCGCGATCGAGGCGCTCGCGATGGCCGACCCGGTGCACCAGGCGCTCATCCAGAACAAGGGAGCGAGCCTCGCCCGCGCGAGCGCGACGGCCGAGGCCGTCTCCGCCCCGACGGCGCTCGACCTCTCGAGCGTGCAGGCGACCCACGCGCGGAGCCTCCGCGGTACGGGGCGACTCGCGGACGCGGCGCGCGTCCTCAAGCAGGCGGTGGACTCGGGCGCGGCCGACGAGGGGACGCGCCTCGGGGCGGCGCGCGCGTCGGTCGAGCTCGGCGAGCTCTACAGGGAGCTCGGCCGCCCGGGCGAGGCGGGCCCGTGCTACCGCCGCGCCCTCGTCCTCGCGGAGCGCGCGTGCGGGCCGAGCTCGCCGGAGCTCGTCCCGTTCCTCGAGGAGCTCGCGCGCTTCTCCACGTCGCAGAAGGAGACGAAGGACGCGCGCCGCCACCGCGAGCGCGCGAAGCGGATCACCGAGGCGACGCGGAGCGGCGTCCCGATTCCATCCGCCCTCTCCGTCCCGCCGACGCCGATCGCGCCGACGACGCCCGCGGGCGAAGCTCTCGCGAAGCGCGTCGCGGAGGGCTCCCTGTCACGAGAGAACCTCGAGCTCGCGGCCTACGCGGGCGACGAGGCCGCGCGCGATGCGCTCGGAGGCGGCGCGCCCTTCAAGCTCCTCCTCGCGGCGCCGCCCGGCTGGATCACGCCGCGCGTGACGGTCACGCCCGACATCCTCGACCTCGAGGCCTGGGTCGGGAGCGCGTGGCGCTGGCCGGGTCCGCTCGCGGTCCACCTCGCGATCGCCGCCGCCGAGCTCGCGCTCCCCGTCTGGAAGGCCGTGCGCCCGCGCTCCACGGTCCACGAGAAGGCGATCGCGGCGGCGCGCGCGTTCGTCGATGCGCCCGGGGAGTCGCAGCGCGCCCCGCTCCAGAAGGCCGGCGAGGCGTGCGTCGAGCTCGCGCTCGACCTCTCGCCCGGCTTCAAGCGCGCCGGGAACTATCGAGGAGCTTGCTCGGGCGCCTTCCTCGCCGAGACGTGCCACAGCGTCCTCGACGGCGGCCGCCCGTTCCAGGGAGCAGCCGCCGTCGTCCAGGAGGCCAAGCTCGAGCTCGCGTGGGTCGTCGAGGAGAAGAAGCGCACGGGCGCGAGCACCGCGAAGGCGCTGGGCGCGCTCACGGTCGCGCTCCGCGCGGCGGCGGTCCGCTGGGCGCTCGGCGAGAAGGAGTCGAGGGGTCAGGGCGTCTCCCACGTCCCGGACTGATGGGGGAAGTGCCAGGCCTTGGGCTGGGTGATGTTCTTCGGACGGTTCTTCCCCTCCGCGAGCACCGCCGGGTCGAAGCCGCGCAGCCGGTTGATCCCGTAACGAACGCCGACCGGGAGCTGGAGCGAGCCGCCCTGCGCGCTCGAGAGCGCGTTCAGTTGCTTCGTGATCTCGTCGTAGAGGACCTGCACGTCGAAGCAGCGCGGGTCGCCGTGCTCGGCCTGCCCGAACTCCTTGTGCGTCGTGACCGTGAGGAGGTGCGCCGCCCGCGCCGACGCGAGGATGTAGAGCTTCGCCCACGTCTCGATGATCGTCGTCGGCCACTTGACGTAGGTGTTCGCACGCTCGTCGTAGCCGATCGAGACGTGCTTGTAGTCGTACGTGTTCTTCGGGTCGTCGCTCTTGTCGGTGTCGTTGTCGTCCTGGGTGCAGACCGGGAACGACTCGTAGGCGACGCTGTGGTTGGCCGCCCAGCGGTACAGGCTCCAGGGCTTCTTCCCCCCGGTCTTCGTGCTGGACATGTCGAACACGAGGACGACCGACCCGTTCATGTTGACGAAACCCGAGGCGGTCCTCCCGACGGCGAAGTCCCGGGTCGTCTTCCGGTCATCGTTCCCGTTCGGGGCGTAGGGGCCGGTCTTCATCGTCACGTTCTTCATGACCCCGTTCACCTTCTTCTTCACGACGACATCCCTCTCGTTCGCGATGTCGTGGAGGACGAAGTACGCCGTCCGGATGTCGCCGTCCTTCCAGCACTCCTCCTTGAACTTCTGGTCGTCGGCCGTGAGCTTCTTGCCCTCGTGCTGGGCGATCCGGATCCCCGCCATGAGCTCGCGGATCACGGCGCGCCGCTTCTGCGGCGGCACGAAGTTCGAGAAGCGGAGCCCGTCCACATCGACCGGACGCTTGCCCTTGGGGTCGCGGAGGATTCCGAGCGTCGTGTCGTCGAGGGTCGCGTACGCATCCGCGGGCGCGACGGGCGGATTCCGGTTGATGTCGCTGAAGCGTCCGACCGTCTTCGTGTGCTTGAGGCCGAGGAGGAGCGCGAGCGGCTCCACGATCGTGATCGTCGAGGACTGCGTCTCCAGCGTGTCGAGCCGCTCGATGGGCGGCGCCGTGCCCGCCTTGAAGGTCCACCCGATCTCGAGGTCCGGGCCCTCGTCGTGGAACGTCGTCGCGTCGCGCGGCACGGCGAGCGAGAAGGCGATCCGCTTCTTGCCCTCGCCGCCGAGGTAGAGGACGACGTCCTTCCCCTTCGCGCCCGAGACGAGCTTCGGGTTCGTCACGAGCCACTCGACGCGCGGACTCTTCGACTGGTCGGTGTTGCGCACGAGGTCGAAGGTGACCTGGGCGACCTGCTTCTTGCTGCTCGGGTCGCGCCGTCCGGGCGACCACTCGTCGTCGTAGTCGCACTCGTAGAGCGTGAGCTCGGCGCCCTTGATCCTGTCGCCCTCGGCGGTCCAGCGAGAGACCTGGAACGAGAGGACGGGCGGCCCTTCCACCTGGAGGTCCGACGGAAGCGTGAGGGTCACCAGGGCGTCCGTCGCGGCGGGTTTGCTCATGGCGCGTGCTCGAAGAACTCGGAGTGGGGCTCCCCCGAGGGCGGCTGCGGCTCGGGCTCGGCGGGCGGCTCGCCGACCGCATCGGCTCCGGGCTCGCCACCCGGGAAGTGATGGGGCGCGCTCGCCGGCCCGCTCTGCGGCTTCTGCCGTGGCTTCGCGTCCTTCGCGGGCGCGACGAAGCGGAGACGCACCTCGATGACGAGCGAGGAGTCGTGGACGGCGGGGACGACCGCCGTCCCGCCGTCGAAGCGGACCTCGAGCTCCTTCGCGGGCATGCGCGCGAGGAGGATCTTCCCCTCCTCGTCGGTCGTCGCCTTGCGCCCCTCGCACTCGAGCTGCTTCTTCGCGAACGGCGTGCGCCCCGTGCGATCGAAGAAGCGCGCGGCGAGGAAGCGGTCGTTCCGCGAGAAGACGACCTCGACGAGGAAGACGTTGCTCGTCGCCTGGAGCTTCTGGATCGGGGAGACCTGCGCGGGGAGCGTCTCGCCCTCCTTGGCACCGAGCACGTGCCCCGACGGGTGGTACTCGACGACGAACTCGATGGGCTCCGCGGTGCTCCCTCCGGTCGCCCTGTCTTCCGGCTTGACGGCCACCCGCAGACCGACGGGCGCGTCGCCCTTGTAGCCTTCGAGCGAGTAGAGCGCGGCGCCGTCGTCCTTCGTCGGCTGGAAGGCCTTCTGCTCGCCGTCCTTCGTGACGCTCACGTCCGCGCCCGCGAGCGGCGCGCCGGGAGTCTTGAAGACGCAGAGCTGCAGGTAGTCGGGCATCAGAGCACCGGGAGCGGCCCGAAGGCCCGGCCGAGGCCGTCCACGTCGCCCTTCTCGGCCGCGCGGTGGTACTCGCCCGGCACGAGCCGCCACGCCGACAGGATCGCCTCGTCCGCTCCGCGGAGCTCGAGGCGGTAGGTCTTCGCGTGCTCGAGGTGCTGGAGGTCGAAGCCCCGGAGGCCCGAGCCCAGGTCCTTGGCGACGCTCGCGAGGATCCGGTTCTTCTCGGTCGTCCCGTCGAGGACGACGAGCGCGGCCTCCTCCTCGGGGACGGCGATCTGGAGCTCGAAGGGGACGTCCGTCGGCGGCAGGGGCTTCTCACATCCACATCGAGAAGAAATGTCGTCGAAGACGCCGCACGTGAAGCTCGCGACGCGTCCCTTCGTGCCCTCGGGCTTCTTGCTCTGCTTGCACGGAGCGAGGCTGCCGAGCTTGCAGGGGAGGCCCTGCGGCTTCTCCTTGGGCGTGAAGACGAAGGCGACGACGCGGCGGTTCTGCTCCTCGGGCTTCTCGGTGTCCACGAGCGGGTTGAACTCCGAGCAGCCCATGAACTTCCAGTCCGCGAAGCGCTCGGGGCCGAAGGCCGGCGTGTGGACCTTCTCGAAGTAGCGCGCGAAGAGCGCGGCGCGCGTGTTCGGGCCGGCGATCCCGTCCTGCTCGAGGCCGTTCTGCGCCTGGAACTTCTTCACGGCCGACTTCGTCTTCTCGTCGTTCGAGCCGAGCGAGCCCGGCTCGTGGCCGAGGTGCTGGAGCATGAGCTGGACGGCGCGGATCCCCCAGCTCTCCTGGTTGTAGAGGGCCTCCCACTCGTCCTTGTCGTGGACGAGAAGCGCGTAGACGGCGCGCGCGCGGCGCTCGGAGAGGCCCTTGTTGTATTCCTCCGTCCCGACCTTGTCGGTGTGCCCGAAGAGGAAGGCCTGCCGCTTCGTGTCTCCCTGGAGCGCATCGGCGATCGGCTTCAAGGAGCCGCTCACGCTCGGCCGCACGAAGGAGCGGTCGAACTCGAAGTGAGGACCCTCGATGTTCGAGCACTTGAAGAAGTGCTCGTCCTCGGGCTCGGGCTTCGGGCCCGGGTCGGGGTCCTCGTCGAGCTCTCCGGGGCCGCCCACGCCGTAGACGGCCTGCGAGTGGACCTCGTCCGGCGTCAACACCGCGGGGACGCGCGTCCAGTGCTTGTCCGCGACCTTGAGCGTGTACTCGCCGAGGAGGACGTCCGGCTGCGAGAGGAGACCGGCCGCGTCCGTCTCGAGCGTGTACGTCTTCTCCTTCTTGCCCTTCGGGCCCTTGGCCTCGACCTTCGCCTTCGCGATCGGACGCGTGCCCGTCCAGTCGAGGAGCACGGCGCGGAGATGACCCGTCGGGAGGACCGTGACCTTGTAGGTCTTGCCCGTCCTGAAGAGGGCTCCCGCCTCGAGCTCTTTCGCGCTCGAGTCCTGCTCGACCGGCTTCGGCGGGGTCTGAGCCACGAGCGCAAATGATAGCAGCGGCCGGAAACGCCACGGGCGGCACGACATCGGCCACTCGGAGTGCGTGCTAGGATTCTGCGGGTGAACTTCGCGGCGCGAATCTCACCCGGCTTGCAGCCGGACCTGGCCAAGCCGATCACGCTCGACATCCAGACTCCGTCCGCGGCGACGGGTCTCACGATCGAGGTGAGCGAGGTCGACACCTTCGCGGACGAGAGCGGCTTCACCGTCAAGGAGCCCGGGAAGGACCGCCTCCTCGCGACGTTCGTGGGCGACGTCGTGAAGGGAGTCTTCAAGCCGAAGACGACGGCGATCGCGAACACGCAGTCCGGGATCCCGAAGGTCCGCTTCAACTTCCGCGGCGCGGAGACGAAGGTCTTCGAGCTCGGCTTGAAGGACGACGACGACGACAAGGAGAAGCTCTTCTGGGAGATCTCCTTCACGATCAAGCAGGCCGGCCAGGACGTCTTCAAGTCGGCGTCGGTCTGTCAGGTGAGGCGCCTCCTCGTCCGGCTCCTCTCGATGGACGGGACGCGCTCGCCGGACGCGGACTCCTTCGCGCGGAACATGGCGAAGCTCAAGGGCTCGTGGAACGTGGGCTACGCCGTGGACCCCGGCTCCAAGGTCGCGCCGTACCTCAGGAAGACGAAGGGCGACGCCGTCCTCGCCTTCAACTTCCAGCAGAACCCCGAGAACGCGGTCCCGAAGGTCGAGCCGCACGGAGACGTCCACAAGGCGCTCCGCCGCATGGCCGTGACCGCCTCCGTGCCGATCGCGCCGCTCCCCGGCGACTCGAAGCCGCGCTCGCTCCGCGCGAACTTCATGTACTGGGCGTTCCACGCGTACCTCGACGGCGGGATCTCGTTCAGCAACACGAACGACGAGCACGCCTCGGATCTGATCGGCGTCTTCGACCCCGAGGCCAACGAGCGGCCGAAGGACCCGCTCACCAGGCTCGACTGGAAGGGCGTCAAGTGGGTCGTCGTCGCCGCGTGCGGCTCGCTCTCGCCCCACTACCGCTGGTTCGGGATCCCGAGCCACGACTACCTCGACTACACGGACGACGGGCGGCTCTGCCTCTGCACCCGGTCCGGGTTCCTGAACTGGGTCAAGCTGCTCCGCGAGCAGGCGAAGAAGGGCAACCAGGTCCACGGGATCCTCGGCTACTGGACGAAGGCGCCGGGCGGCGACGCCTCGGGCGGCGAGACGGTGGACGCGCGCGTCGCGCGCACGTTCGCCGACGAGCTCGCGAAGGGTTCGTCGATCCCGAAGGCCTGGCTCGCGGCGAACCCGTCGCCGACGGACGGCTGGGTCGTCCTCTGCGACGACCGCTTCAAGGAGGAGACCTGGGACGACCTCCGCCTCGAGAAGATCCACCGGCAGGTAGCG
>CAZYLP010000232.1:0-10802 GCA_964648345.1 uncultured Planctomycetota bacterium | reverse complement strand
ATCACGAGCGGGAGCTCGGTCATGACGGCGAGACCGATCGCCTCGCCCTTGAGCGCCACGCCGGGGCCCGACGTGCCGGTCACGGCGATCGCGCCCGCGAAGGCGGCGCCGACGGCGGACGACACGGCGGCGATCTCGTCCTCGGCCTGGAACGTCACGACGTCGTAGCCGCGGTACGTCGAGAGGTAGTGGAGGATGTTCGAGGCCGGCGTGATCGGGTAGCTGCCGTAGAACAGCTTGATCCCGGCGAGCTGCGCCGCGGTGACGAGACCGATCGCGGTCGCCTCGTTGCCCTCGATGTTCCGGTAGGTGCCCTTCTCGATCGTGGCGGGCGCGACCTTGTAGCTCGAGGTGAAGAGCTCGGTCGTCTCGCCGAAGCTCCAGCCGGCGTTGAGCGCCTTGACGTTGCCCTCCGCGATGTCGGGGTTCTTCTTGAACTTGTCGCGGATCGCCTTCTCCTCGGGGCCGAGGGGGCGGTTGTAGAGCCACATCATGAGCCCGAGCGCCCAGAAGTTCTTGCACTTCGCGATCTCCTTCGAGGAGAGACCGCTGTCCTGGAGCGTGAGCTGGACCTGCTTCGTGATGTCGATCTTCACGACCTGGTACTTCGAGAGCAGGTTCGTGTCGTTGAGCGGGTTGCCCTTGTACCCGGCCTTCTGGAGGTTGATGTCGTTGAAGCCGTCGGTGTTGACGATGAGCATCCCGCCCGCCGGGAGGTCGCCCACGTTCGTCTTGAGGGCCGCCGCGTTCATGGCGACGAGCACGTCGGGCTGGTCGCCCGGCGTGTAGACCTCCTTCGAGGAGAAGTTCAGCTGGAAGCCCGAGACGCCGGCGAGCGTGCCCGCTGGCGCCCGGATCTCGGCAGGGTAGTCCGGGAACGTCGCGAGGTCGTTGCCGTAGAGCGCCGACGCGCGCGTGAACTCGGTCCCCGTAAGCTGCATGCCGTCGCCGGAGTCGCCGGCGAACCGGATGACGACCGCGTCCCGCTCCTCGATCGACTTGGCGCGAGACCCGCTGCTGGCCTGTGCTTCCATGAACTGCTTTCAGCTCCGCTCGGTAGTGGGTGGCTGCCTGTTATCGCTCGCCGTGCCCCGGCGAGCAAGATGTTATCGGCCAGAGGGTAAGAGTTACCTCTAGCCCCCGTCGGGCCGTGTCGGGATCCCGAGCCGGGGCTCGGGCGGGATGTTCAGCACGCCCTCCGGGAACATCTCTACGATGAACTCGGCGATGTCGCGAATGGAGATGATCCCGGTCAGCTTGTTTCCGTCGACGATCGGGATGTGGCGGTAGCCGCCGACGTGCATCCTGTTCAGCGCGAACGCCATCTTGTCCCGCGCCGTGAGCGTCTCGGGGCTCCGGGTCATGACCTCGGAGACGGCCGTCTTCTTCGCGTCGAGACCGGGCTGGACGACCTTCGTGAGGACGTCCCGCTCGGTGAAGATCCCGACCAGCTTCTCGTTCTCGGTGACGCAGACGCATCCGATCTTCTTCGCCGTCATGAGGTGAACGGCGTCGAAGACCGTCGTATTCGGACGGACGGTCGCGACCGGCTTCGGGTGGAGCGCCGAGATCGGCTCCGTGACCACGGCGCCGCGGATCTTCTGCTTGTCCTCGTAAGCGTCCTCGAACTCGTTCGGGTTCACCATCGAGCCTGACCTCCTCCCGGTCCCGCGCACAGGCTACCTCGATGCGGGCCCGTACGAAAAGGCGACAGGGAGGAGAGGCGCGATTCTCGCGAGGTGTGCCCGGGGAGGAGGAGAGCGTGCACTCCGGGAACACGGTCGTCCTGCCGACGGTCAAGGGCCGCGAGCGGACGACCGACCTGACGATCGCGATCGCAGGGTCGGGCGGCGACGGCGTCATCGCCGCGGGCGAGATCATCGTCGCGTCGTGCGCCTCGCAGGGCCTCTACTGCTTCCTCTTGAAGTCGTTCGGCGCCCAGATCCGCGGCGGCGAGTCGAGCTGCCGCGTCCGGCTGGACCGCGAGCAGGTGCTCTCCCAGGGCGACCTCCTCGACGCCGTCGCCGTGCTCTCGTGGGCGGACTACTTCAAGTTCGAGGCGGAGATGGACCTCGCCCCCGACTGCGTGTTCCTCGAGGACACGGACGACCCCTACGCGGGGCCGAAGCCGTACGACGGGCTCCCCGAGTCGGTCGTCTACAAGGTCTCGTTCGGGAAGCTCGCCCGGGAGGACGTGGGCAACCCGCTCACGAAGAACGTCGTCCTCCTCGGGGTCCTCGCGGATCTCTTCGACCTCCCGGCCGACGCGATCCGCCACGCGATCGCGCGGCAGTTCGCCAAGAAGGCGAAGGAGATCATCGAGGTCAACTGGAAGGCCCTCGAGGTCGGCGCGCACTTCGTGCGCGACCGGCTCGTCAAGCAAGACGGGATCCGCCTCGCGTTCACGCCGAGCGAGCCCCGCCTCGTCATGTCGGGGAACGAGGCGATCGCGTACGGCGCGCTCCACGCGGGCTGCCGCTTCTACGCGGGCTACCCGATCACGCCCTCCTCCGAGATCCTCCACTGGCTCTCCGAGTGGCTGCCCCGGTACGGCGGCGTGTGCCTCCAGAGCGAGGACGAGATGGCCGCGCTCGGCATGGTCATCGGCGCCAGCTTCGCCGGGAAGAAGGCCATGACCTCGAGCTCGGGCCCCGGGATCTCGCTCATGAGCGAGCTCATCGGCCTCGCCTCGACGGCCGAGATCCCGTGCGTGATCGTGAACTGCATGCGGGGCGGGCCGTCGACCGGCATCCCGACGAAGACCGAGCAGGCGGACCTCCAGCAGGCCCTCTACGGCACGCACGGCGACGCGCCCCGCGTCGTCATCGCTCCGTCGGACGTCGAGGACTGCTTCGACACCGCGGTCCTCGCCTTCATGATCTCGGAGAAGTACCAGATCCCCGTCATCATCCTCTCCGACCAGTTCATCGCCCAGCGCGTCGAGTGCATCTCGCGCGAGCGGATCGCGGCCGGCAACGGCTTCCAGCTCGACATCGAGCGCGCGAAGCCTCTCCCCGGCGAGTTCGCGACGGGCACCTTCCCGCGCTACGCCCTCACCGCGAGCGGCGTCTCGCCCATGTCGATCCCCGGGATCCCGGGCGGCGAGTACCAGACGACGGGCCTCGCTCACAGCGAGCGCGGACGTCCGACGTCGCAGGTCGAGCTCAACAAGCTCCAGGCCGAGAAGCGGTGGCGGAAGCTCCGCTCGATCTCGGAGGAGCTCTCCTTCGTGCGCCACTACGGACCGGACGACGCGAAGGTCGGCATCCTCGCCTGGGGCAGCTCGAAGGGCGCGGTCAAGGAGGCGGTGCGCGAGCTCGAGAAGCAGGGCGTGAAGGTGCGCGCGATCGTGCCGCAGATCCTCTCGCCGATCCCGAAGAAGGAGTTCGAGGCCTTCGCCCGCTCGGTCGAGAAGGCGATCGTCGTCGAGCTCTCGCACTCGGCGCAGTTCCTCCGGTACATCCGCGCCTACCTCGACCTCCCCTGCGAGCTCATCCCGTGCAACCGCGCGGGCGGCTTCCCGTGGAGCGTCCGCGAGATCACGACGAAGGTCCTGGAGGTCGTCGGCCGATGATCCAGAAGGCTGAAGGGACACGCCTCCCGCTCACGTTCAAGGACTACAGGAGCGACCTGAAGAGCGTCTGGTGCCCCGGCTGCGGGGACTTCGGCGTCCTCAACTCGCTCACGAAGGCGTTCGCCGACCTCGGCCTCGCGCGCGAGAGCACGGTCGTCGTCTCCGGCATCGGCTGCTCGTCGCGCCTCCCGGGCTACGTCGAGACGTACGGCTTCAACTCGGTGCACGGGCGCGCGCTCCCGATCGCGACCGGCATCAAGCTCGCGAACCCGGAGCTCGAGGTGGTCGTCGTCGGCGGCGACGGCGACGCCTTCGCGATCGGTGCGGGGCACCTCCCGCACGCCATGCGCCGCAACGTCGACATGGCCTACATCGTCATGGACAACGAGATCTACGGCCTCACGAAGGGACAGATGAGCCCGACGTCGCCGCTCGGCCTCAAGGGGAAGTCGACGCCGCTCGGCTCCGTCGACCCGCCGCTCGAGCCGCTCAAGCTCGCGCTCGCGATGGGGGCCTCGTGGATCGGCCAGGGCTTCTCGGGCGAGCCGAAGGGCCTCTCGGACCTCATGGCACGCGCGATCCGGCATCGCGGGTTCGCGTTCCTGAACGTCTTCTCCCCCTGCGTCGTCTTCCGGGGCCGCGACCAGTACGACATGGTCCGCGAGCACGGGACGCACCTCCCCGATGGGTACGATGCGCACGACCGGGTGAAGGCGTTCGAGCTCCTCGAGCGCAAGGCCATCGAGATGCCGCTCGGGGTGATCTACGAGGAGGAGCGCCCGACGTACGAGGAGCGGCAGCTCGAGATCCAGAGCGCCGCGAAGGAGAAGGGCGTCCCGCGAGTGGCCGACATCGTCGAGCGTTTCCTCCCGTAGGGATGCTATGAGGGCGTGGTGAGCCCAGGCCCGTCGTGGGACGCCCTCGCACCGTACGCGGACGCCGCCGCGATCGAGAAGCTCGTCCGCCTCCGCGCCCTCGTCCTCGCCGCCAACGAGCGGCTCAACCTCACGCGGATCACCGAGGAGGGCGCGTTCGTCGAGAAGCACCTCCTCGACTCCCTCCTCGGCCTCGAGGGCGCGCCGCGCGGCGCGAGCTGGGTGGACCTGGGCTCCGGGGGCGGCTTCCCGGGGCTCGCGATCGCGGTCGCGCGCCCGGACGAGCGCGTGCTCCTCGTCGAGGCGATCCAGAAGAAGGCGGCCTTCCTCGCCGAGACGGCCCGCGCCCTCGGCCTCGAGCGCGTCGCGGTGGCCGCCGAGCGCGCGGAGGACGCAGCGCGGACCCGGCGCGACTCGTTCGACCGCGCCACGATCCGCGCCGTCGGCACCGTCGCCCTCTGCCTCGAGTACGCCCTCCCCTTCGTGAAGCCGGGCGGCGAGGCGGTGCTCTACCGCGGACCCGAGGATGCCGTCCTCGAGGACGGACAGGCGCGCGTCGTCTCCTCGCTCCTCGGCGGCGGAGCGCCGTACACGAGGGAGCACGCGCTCCCGTCGGGCGAGAAGCGCCGGATCATCTTCGTGCCCAAGGCCGGACCGACCCCGCCCGCTTACCCGCGCCGGACGGGCGTCGCGGCCAAGCGGCCCTTGGCTTAGCCCTTTTCATGCATTGACCAACGTGCATCGCCATGCCCTAATCCTTGCGGGGTCGCCGCGTGCTGGTCGAGTCGTTCGAGGTCGGGGTCCTGTCCTGCAACTGCACCATCGTCGCCTGCGAGAAGACTCGCGAGGCGATCGTCGTGGACCCGGGAGGCGATGCCGACCGTATCCTGGATGTGGTCCGCGCCAACGGCCTCTCGGTGAAGCACGTCCTCCACACGCACGCCCACTTCGACCACGTCCTCGGGACGCGCGAGGTGAAGGAGGCGACGGGCGCGAAGATCCGGCTCCACCCGGGCGACGACTTCCTGTACTCCAACCTCGCGATGCAGGCGAGCTGGCTCGGGATGCGGGTCGACCGCCCCGCGCTCCCCGTGGACGAGGTGCTCCGTCACGGCGAGACCGTGACGTTCGGCGAGTCCGGGACGCTCGTGCTCCACACGCCCGGTCACACCCCGGGGAGCTGCTGCTTCTCGCTCAAGACGCCCGACGGCATGCTCCTCCTCTCGGGAGACACGCTGTTCCAGGGCTCGGTCGGGCGCACCGACCTCCCCGGCGGAGACACCCAGCAGCTCCTCGGCTCGCTCAAGAAGGAGCTGCTCTCGCTCGACGACGACACGCGCGTCATCTGCGGCCACGGGCCCGAGACGACGATCGGCCGCGAGCGGAAGAAGAACCCCTTCGTCAGGGAGATGACTCGATGAAGTATCGCGCTCATAACGGCGGGCGCCTCCTCCTCTGCCTCCTCGCCCTCTCCGCCGTCGCCGCTGGCTGGACCTCGGTCCGTGCCGACGAGAAGAAGAAGAAGGAGAAGGAGGTCCAGGACAGCACGATCGAGAGCCAGGAAGCCCGCTCCGTCATGGAGCGCTTCGAGAAGAAGGCCAAGGCCGACGCGTGGCAGGACGCCTTCGCCGCCGCGCGCGAGCTCCTCGACAAGCACGGGGACAAGCTCCTCCTCCTCGACCAGACGAACACGGAGGCGGTGGGCGACAAGATCCGCAACCACCAGCTCCACGGCCCGACCGGCTGGGTCCTCCGGCACAAGCTCGCGCAGCTCCCCGCGGACGGCCACGACGCGTTCGTGAAGACGTTCGCCGAGGACGCGCAGCGCCGCCTCGCGGCCGCGCGCGGCACGGCGGACGTGACGCTCCTCCTCGATGTGGGTGACCGCTACTTCCCGCTCGACGAGGGCGCGGAGGCGCTCCTCCTCGTCGGCGACCTCCAGCTCGAGCGCGGCAGCCTCGTCGGCGCCGCGATGGCCTGGCGGTCCGTCCTCGAGCTCCACGGGACCGCGGCGCTCAGGATCAAGGCCGGGAAGCGCATGATCGCGCTCCTCCCGCTCCTCGGCGATGCGGCGACGGCGCTCGACCTCGCCCAGGCGCTCAAGCTCGCGCGCCCCTCCTTCGAGGGGGCGCAGGCCGAGGCGGTCGCCGAGCTCGAGGGCGCCGCGCGCGAGTACGCGGACCGCGTCGCCGAGGCGAGCGCTCCGGACATCGCCGTCGACGGCGCCGGGAGCCTCGCCCCGGTCTACTCGGCCGCGATGCCGGGCGTCCTCGACAAGCGCGTCCGCCTCCCCTCCGACGAGGTCAAGGCGATCGACTGGCGCACGCAGGAGCAGACCACGAACCAGTGGGGCCAGCAGGTCGTCCCGGTGCGGCGCCTCCTCTCGGGGCACATCGCGAACGAGGAGATGGTCCTCGTCCACCTCGGGAAGACGATCTGCGCCTACTACATGGACGACGACGACAGCTACGACCCGCCGGTCGAGAAGGGCCAGCTCGCGTACGCGTTCGGCGGCCACCGGGGCATCAAGGAGTACCTGACCGACCTCGTCGGCTCGAGCTGCGTCCCGCGCTTCGGCATGACGATCGAGAGGAGCCGCGTCTACGCGACGCTCAAGGCGCCGCCCCTCGAGGGAGACAAGCCGTTCCCGCGCGGCCGCCTCGTCTGCTTCAACGTCCGCTCGGGCGAGGGGCGCGAGGGCAAGAAGTCCTACTGGGACACGACGCAGTTCGAGGCGCAGGACGAGGACCAGCCCGTCCGCCGCAAGAAGAAGAAGGACGCCGAGAACGCGAACGACGAGAAGAAGGAGCTCAAGCTCTCCTACATCGGGACGCCGATCTTCGGCGGCGAGCGGATCTACTGCCCCGCCGCGAACGCGCAGGAGCCGAACGAGACCTACGTCGTCGCCGTCGCGGCGAAGACGGGCGAGCTCGTCTGGAAGCGGCCCCTCGCGACGAGCGCCGCCTTCGCGGTCCAGAACAACCCGTGGGAGGCGGTCTACCCGCGGATGATGCCGACGCCGGCGCTCTCGCTCGTGAAGGGGACCCTCGTCGTCTGCTCGAACAACGGCACCGTCCAGGCGCTCGACCCGATCGACGGGCGCGTCCACTGGGCGCGGACCTACGAGCCGGACGACCAGACGAACGTCGGCGGCCGCCGCGCGTGGCGCAACGTGCCCGACGAGTCCATGAAGCAGCTCAGCCGCGGCTACAACCCGCCGCTCCCGGTGGGCGACATGGTCCTCGTCCTCCCGGTCGACGCGAACTACCACTCGCTGTTCCGGCTGAGCGACGGCGCCCAGCTGACGAAGCCGCGCGGCCGCGACAAGAGCGACTACGTCCTCGGCGTCCTCGGCGGGAAGATCGTCCTCTCGGGCAACGAGGGCGTCACCTTCTACGAGGTGCGCCGCGAGCGGAAGGTGTCGCTCGAGCCGCACCCGGGGACCATCGGGACGCGCGAGGCGCTCATGGGCCGCGGCGCGATCGTGAACGACACGGTCTACATCCCGTGCAAGCAGAAGATCTGCGCGTTCCGCATCGACGACTCGAACCACGTCAGGAAACCCAAGGTGCTCGACTGGAAGGATGCCAAGAAGGAGATGGGCGACCTCGTCATCGGGGGCGGCCGCTTCTTCTCGGTCGGAGCGCGCAACCTGCACATCTACAAGGAGGAAGAATGATCCGTTCCGGTAGGGCATACGGCCTCGGAATCCTCGGTCTGGCCGCGCTGCTCGCGGCGACGCCCGCGCTCTCGCCGCGCGCGGTGGCCCAGGACGCGAACCAGCAGGCGGCACCGCAGAGCAAGGACCGCCTGAGCCTCACCGTCCGCGGCAAGGCGACGGCGATGGCGGACGAGGTCTGCATCGACCTCACGATCTCGGCGAGCGCCGAGGAGTCGGGCGAGGCGGAGAAGAAGTACCGCGACAAGCTCGCGCGCGTCCTGAACGCGCTCGGCAAGGGCGACGGCAAGACGCCGTCGGACGACGAGGCGCCGAAGAAGCGCAAGAAGAAGCCCGCCGCCGACGACGAGGCCCCCGCCGTCAAGAAGAAGAAGCCCGCGGCCGACGACGAGGAGGAAGCGGCGCCGAAGCCCAAGAAGAAGAAGCCCGCGGCCGACGACGAGGAGGAGGAGGACACGCCGAAGAAGAAGCCCGAGCCGAAGAAGGAAGAGCCCGAGCCTAAGAAGGAAGAGCCCAAGAAGGACGACGCCAAGAAGGACGAGAAGAAGCCCGAGGAGGCGAAGGCGGAGGAGTTCCCCTTCGAGGTCAAGGAGGGCGGCCTCACGTTCGGCGTCAAGGGCGGCGATGCGAACCAGCAGATGCGCCGCCGCATGATGGGCCAGCAGGCGGCGAAGGAGGAGCCGGAGTTCCGCTTCTCGAGCACCCTCTCGATCCTCTTCCACAAGGTCTCGAAGTCCGACCCGAAGGCCCTCAGGAAGCGCATCGCCGAGGTCCTCGACAAGGTGAGCGACGCGGGCGTGGACACCGCCGTGAGCGCCGAGGGCGAGGGCTCGCCCCCGATCGTGCGCTTCTCGGTGAGCGAGCCCGAGGAGCTCAAGGTCCGGGCCTACACGGCCGCGATGAGCGCGGCGCGCACGCGGGGCTCGAACCTCGCGACGCTCGCCGACCGCAACCTCGGGAAGGTCTGCGCGGTCCGCGACCAGACGGCGCTCCCGCAGACGCAGCACAAGCAGCAGTACAACCCGTACCAGTACAACTACGGGTACCAGGTCACGACGCAGCTCGGCGAGGACTGGTCGACCGAGGTGATCATGGAGGTCGACCTCTACGTCGAGTTCGAGCTCCGCGACAAGCCCGCCGACAAGAAGTGAGCGCGGGCCGGTGAAGGCACGGCGAGGGACGCGCCGCATCGCGGCCGCTTCCCTCGCCGTGTCGTTCCTTGCGATCTCCATCGCGGTGTCGCGCGGCGGCGATGGCGACCCCGACCTCGAGGTCTCCGAGGCGAAGACCGCGCTCGGCGTCGTCGATGCGCGGATCAAGGCCGGCGCCTGGGCGCAGGCCTTCGCCGCCGCGGGCTCGCTCCTCGACAAGCGGGGGGACGACCTCGTCGGCGCCGGGGACGGCCTCCTCCTCCCCGCGCGCCGCCTCGTGCGGCAGCGCCTGGCGGCGCTCCCGGCCGAGGGGCGGGCCGAGCTCGAGCGGCTCTACGCCGACGAGGCCGCGAAGAAGCTCGAGGCGGCGCAGACGCTGCCGGGTCCGGGCCCGCTCGATGCCGTGGCCGACCGCTTCGCGGGGCTCGACTCCGGGGCGCGCGCCCTCCTCCTCGCGGGCGACCGGTGGCTCGAGCAGGGCGCGGTCGCGCTCGCGGTCGCGGCGTGGCGCGAGGTCGCGGAACGCGCGCCGTCGGCCGAGCGCCGCGCGGAGGCGACGAAGCGCTTCGAGGCCGGCCTCCGGCTCCTCTCCGGGCTCGCCGACCATGCCGTGGACGGCTCGGGCGGTCTCGCGCCCGTGGCCTCGGTCATCGCCCCGCGCGGGGCGCGGTGGATCGCCCCGAGCCACGCCGCGCTCTCCGCCGAGCACGACTGGCGCGACATCGCGCGGCGGCAGCGGCCGCTCCCCGTCCTCACGGCGGGCTCGCTGGGGCTCGAGTCCGGGCCGGTCGTCCACCTCGGGCGCGCGCTCGTCGCGCTCGACGCCGGCACGGGCGCCGTCCGCTGGCGCCACGAGGACCGCCGCTCCGTGCGCTACTTCGCGGGCCTCCTCCGCGCGCGCTCGAGCGCCCGCTTCGGGCTCGCGCACGACGCGGGGCGCGTCTTCGCCACGCTCCAGACGGACGCGGTCGAAGCCGACGTCCCGCGCGGCCGCCTCGTCGCCATCGACGCGCGGACCGGCAAGCTCGTCTGGGACGCGCTCGAGTCGGAGTGGAACGGCTCCGACCCGCGCGCCGCCGAGCGCCGGCTCGACCCCGGGGAGCGAGAGTCGCTCCTCTCCTTCGCCGGCACGCCGCTCCCCTCGGGCGGGAAGGTCTTCTGCGGCGCGGCCGCCGCCTTCGGGGCCACCGAGACCTGGGTCACGGCCTCGGACGCGGAGACGGGCCGCCTCCTCTGGCGGAAGCGCCTCGCGCAGTGGGCGGGGCCGGCCGTCCGTGGCGGGCGCGGCGTCCGGGTCCGCGAGGTCGGGGCGGTCATCCAGCGGCTGCCGGTGCCCACGCTCGGCCTCGTGAAGGGCGCGCTCGTCGTGGCGTCGGGGAACGGGTGCCTCGCGGCGCTCGACCCGCACGACGGGCGGTTCCTCTGGGCGCGCACGTACGAGCCCCGCGAGAACCCGGCCGGCGAGGCGGGCGACTTCGCGCGCGAGGCGAACCCGATCATCGACGCGGGCGGCCTCGCCGTCG
>CAZYLP010000231.1:0-10837 GCA_964648345.1 uncultured Planctomycetota bacterium | reverse complement strand
ACCGCGGGGCCGCAGTACCCGCCGTTCGACGAGCGGGAGCCGACGACCGGCATGGTGACCATCTTGTCCAGGTCCACGCCCATGAGGCTCTTGATCGTGTTGATGAGCGCGACGCCGTCGGCGCCGGCGCGCTTCGCCGCCTGGGCCGGCTCGGTGATGTCGCTGATGTTGGGCGTGAGCTTCACCAGCACGGGCTTCTTCGCGAACGACTTCGCCCAGCGCGTGATCTCCTCGAGGAGCTTGGGCTCCTGCCCCACGGCCGAGCCCATGCCGCGCTCGCACATGCCGTGCGGGCAGCCGAAGTTCAGCTCGTGGCCGTCCGAGCCCGCCTGCTCGCAGGCCTTGATGATCTCCTCCCACTCCTTCTTCGACTCGACCATGAGGGAGGTGACGACGGCGTGGTTCGGGAACTCCTTCTTGACCGCCTCGATCTCGCGGAGGTTCACGTCGAGCGAGCGGTCGGAGATGAGCTCGATGTTGTTGAGCCCCGCCATGCGCTTGCCGCCGAAGTCGAACCCGCCGTAGCGCGAGGTGACGTTCTGGATCGGGACGCCGAGCGTCTTCCACACGGCGCCGCCCCAGCCGGCCTCGAAGGCGCGCTTCACCTGGTCGCCCGTGTTCGCGGGCGGCCCGGAGGCGAGCCAGAAGGGGTTCGGCGACTTGATGCCGCCGCAGTTCGTGCTCAGGTCAGCCATGGCTACTTCGAGCCCCCCGTGGACGGTGTCCCCATGAGCGCCGCGTGGATCGCCTTCGCCGCCTTCTTGCCCTCGGCGGCCGCGTTGACGACTTCCTTGCCGCCGTTCGCGCAGTCGCCGCCCGCGTAGTACTTCGGGTTCCCGGTCTTGCCCGTCGCGGGGTCCACGCGTACGCGCCCGTCCGGCATGATCGTGATGTTCGAGATCTTCTTGAGCTCGCGGACGAGCTTCTCCTGGCCCGTCGCCACCGCGACCACGTCGGCCGGGATGTCGTGCTCGGAGCCCGGCACCGGGACCGGCCGTCCCGTCTTGTCCGCGGGCCACGACATGGTCACGCAGCGGACCTTCGTGACGCGCGGAGCGTCCTTGCCGGCCGTCTCGCCCTTGCCGTCATTGGCGACGTACGCGATCGGCTGCGTCTTGAAGCGGAACTCGACGCCCTCCTTCCGGGCGTACTCCTGCTCGTGCGCGTAGGCGCCCATCTCGGCGCCGTCGCGGCGGTAGATCTGCGTCGTGTGGAGGCCGAGCCCCGCGAGCTGGCGCGCGATGTCGATCGCGGTGTTGCCGCCGCCGACGACCACGGCGCGCTTTCCGCTCGAGACCTCGGGGACGCCTTCCTTCGTCTTGATCCGCTCGATGAGGTCGCAGGCGCCGAAGACGCCCTTCAGGTCCTCTCCGGGGACGCCGAGCTTCGAGTCGGGCCCGAGCCCGACGCCGAGGAAGATCGCGTCGTAGACGCGCTCGAGCTCGCCGAGCGAGATGTCCTTCCCGACCTCGACGCCGCAGCGGACCTCGAAGCCGATCCCCGTGATGTAGTCCACCTCCTTGAGGGAGGCCTCGGAGCGGATCTTGTAGGGAGCGCAGCCCGTCGTGTTGAGCCCGCCCGGGAGCGGGCGCGCCTCGAGGATCACGGCCTCGTGGCCGAGCTTGGTGAGCTCGTGCGCGCACGCGAGCGAGGAGGGTCCGGCGCCGATGAGCGCGACGCGCTTTCCGGTCGCGGGGCCCTTGTTCCAGTAGCGGATCTTCCGGTCGTAGGCCCACTCGGTCGCGAAGCGCTGGAGGAGGCCGATCTGGATCGGGGGCCGGTCCTGGTGGTTGTAGACGCAGGCGCCGACGCAGAGGACCTCGACGGGGCAGACGAGCGCGCACGAGTAGCCGAGGATGTTCGCGTCGAGGATCGTGCGGGCGCTCCCCTTGTAGTTCCCGGTGTCGATCTTCCGGATGAACTCGGGGATGTTGATCGCGGTGGGGCACGCCGTGATGCAGGGCGCGTCGTTGCAGTAGAGGCAGCGCGAGGCCTCGGCGCGCGCCTGGGCCTCGGTGAGGCCCGTCTTGAGGTCCTGGAACGCCAGTTCCAGCCGGCGCGCCGGGAGCGCGCTCGTGCCAGGCTTCGTCATCTTCACTCCTGGAGCAAGGCGCGGATCGTAGCAGATCCAACGGATCCTTTGGTAGAAGCGAGGCATGAGCGAACCCGCGAAGGAGACTCCACCCCAGCCCTCGGCGACCGAGGTCTGGATCATCAGGACCACGGCGATCCTCGCCGTGCTCGCGGCGCTCTCGAGCGGCCGCTGGGGCGCGTCGAACCTCCGCGCGATCCTCGAGCAGGGCAAGGTGAACGACTCCTGGTCCTACTACCAGGCGAAGAGCATCAAGCAGAACGTCGCCCAGAACTCGGCCGACCTCGCCGGCGCGCTCCACGGCGACACGGCCCTCGTCCAGAGCTTCCGCGCCGCGGCCGCCAAGTACGACAAGGAGAAGCGCGAGATCGAGGAGGAGGCGCGCTACTTCCAGAACCAGCGGAACCACCACGTCGAGCAGAGCCTCTGGTTCGAGTTCTCCTTCGCGTGCATCCAGCTGGGCGTCGTCATCTGCACGATCGCCTCCGCGACCAGGAGCAAGCGGCTCTGGGCGACATCGATCACATTCGGTCTCGTCGGGCTCGTCCTCTTCCTCAACGGGTTCTTCCTCTGGACCAAGCTCGGCGAGAACCCTCTCTCGAAGAGCTTCATCAAGAGCATGGACGGAAGCGCGAAGTAGCCTCGATGGCCAAGAAGCCGGACGACGACGGCAAGAAGATCATCACGAAGAACCGGAAGGCGTTTCACGACTTCGAGATCATCGAGCAGATCGAAGCGGGGATCGTCCTCACCGGCAGCGAGGTGAAGTCCCTCCGCGACGGCAAGGTCGTGCTCGAGGAGAGCTACGCCCGGATCGACAACGGCGAGGCGCGCATCCTCGGGATCTCGATCCCGACCTACAAGAACGCCGGCTACGCCCAGCACGTCCCCGACCGTCCGCGGCGCCTCCTCCTCCACCGCCGCGAGATCCGGAAGCTCGAGGAGGTGACCGAGACCGAGCGCCTCACGATCGTCCCGCTCGAGCTCTACTGGAAGCGCGGCTTCTGCAAGGTCCTCCTCGGCACGGCCCGGGGCAAGAAGCAGCACGACAAGCGCGAGGCGCTCAAGAAGGACCAGGACAAGCGCGCGATCCAGCGCGCCATGCGCGGGCGCGACTGATCCCGCGACACTGAATCCCCGCGCCGACAGGAGCGTTCTCTGACGGCGTCCGTTAGGATTGGACGCAGCCCCGATTCCAGTGAGGCACAGGGCCGTACACGGGGGCGACATGGTATCGACCGGGTCGTGCCGGTCTGAGTGGCGCGCCGAGGTGGCCGGGAGGCCTCGTAAAACACCTGGCAAACACAAGCTGCCGACAACCGTCAGCTTGCTCTTGCTGCTTAGTCTCAACAACTAACAGCACCGACTGCTGCTCTCTCGGCCCGTGGGGGGCGGACAGTCGGCCATAATGCGGGCTGGTCCCCTCGTGGCGTCTCGGCGCGAGGGGGCGAGATTCACCGAGGCTGGTCCCCGAAGATCCTGCCTGACTGGAGACGAGGGGACGAGACCCAAATAGCAGGCTACGCGCGTAGAGGCTCAGGTCGAGCGGCTTCGGGACGCGGGTTCGATTCCCGCCGCCTCCAAGGACGACCGGGACACTTGCAGTGATGCAGGGTCCCGGTCGTCGCCGTTTTGAGGTAGTGTGCGCGTCCACAGCGGAGGCCGATCGCGAATGATGACGCGCGAGGAGTGGCAGGGGTACCGCGACGGAGCCGGGATCAAGAAGGGCTACGTCAAGGCGAGCATCGGCGACCTGATCGATCGGTGGCGCACGCTCGCCCTCGTGGAGGGGACCGGTCCGAAGGTCGTGCTGAAGACGATCCGGGCGCTTCGGAAGAAGATCAAGCCCATCGGCGCGATCGCCAAGGCCGACGTCCTCGCCGCCACGAAGAACCTGTACATCGGCGCCGCCGAGTATCAGGACAAGTTCGTCAAGGAGAAGAACCTCGCCGTGGTCCCCCAGCAGTACCGGGTCGGCCACGAGGCGAGGTCCATCCCTTACTACAGCTACACGATGTACTCCTACGGTCTCGACGACACGGCGAACCCGAACAAGCGCCTCGTCGCGGCTCTCACCGCGATCCGCAACGACATGCTCGACACGCTCCAGCGAGTCGGCGGGGATGCGGCCGTGAACGATCTCGTCAAGACGTACGGCGGCGCGAGGGCCCACGTCGAGAGCCACAAGGACACCCAGGACCCGCTCCCGACGCGGGACGAGTGGAAGGCCCACCGCGACGGCGCCGGGATCGCGCAGGGCTGGGTCAAGGGGGCGAGCATCGGCGAGACGCTCACCGCGTTCAAGACGGCGGTCGGCGATCTCTCGCACGGGCTCAACCGCGCTCTCGAGCAGATCCCGGACAACCGGATGCAGCCCGTGCAGACGGCGGCGTTCCAGCTCTACCTCGCGGCGGCCAAGTACGCGATGAAGCTCAAGAAGGAGAAGAAGGACACGGGCAAGGGGGCGAACGCCGCCGAGGACCTCAAGATCATGCAGGACGTCGCCATGAAGACGCTCCACGAGCTCGACTTCCGGGAGCAGCTCCTGACCGACATCCAGGCGGCGCTCGACGAGTTCGCGGCCGGGCACTGACTCCGGCGACACCGGCCTCGCGGTGAGCGACGACGAGCTGCGCGCCCTCGAGCGGCGGTTTCGCGAGACGGGAGCCGTCTCCGACGAGGCCGCCTGGATCGCGGGGCGCGTGCACGCGGGCGAGCTCACCGCGGCGCAGGTCGAGATCGCGGCGATCTCCGGGCACGAGGGGGCGTTCGCCTCCGTTGTGCGGGTCCGGTGGCGGACGACCGAGGAGTGCGCGGGCATCTTCTCGGTCGCGCCACCGACGATCCGGCGCTGGGTCAGGCAGGGTTGCCCCGCGGCGCGCGACTCCGCGGGCGCGAGGTTCGATGTCGCGGCCGTCTTGCGGTGGCTCGACCGGCGGCCCTCGCCGCCGGCGCGGCGGCACGTCGCGCTCGTGCGCGCGCTCGCTCAGGTCGACTCCGACGCCGCCGCCGCGTTCCGGCCGTTCACGGGAGAGTCGCGAGACAAGCTGCGCGGTTGCCTCGCTTCGTGGGCTCTCGGCTCGGCGGGGGAGTACGGCTGGAGAGCGTTGTTCCCGCCCCTCGAGAAGGACCCGCGGAAGGTCGTCACGGAGTGGCTCGTCCGTCAGCTCGAGAGTCCACCCGGCGGAGCGGACGGGGAGGCGAAGGTCGCCACCGTCGCGTCGTGCCTCTTGAGTCGCGACGCGGACGTCCCGCTCCCTCGACTCGAGGCGATCCCGCCGCCCCGGCACGAGGCGATCGAGCGCTTGATCCGGCTCCTCGCGAAGAAGTGCGAGTGCGTGAGCGGCTTCAAGAAGCAATCCGCGCGTGAGCTGGACAGGCTCCACACGCAGAAGAAGCTCGAGTGCCTGAGCTCCGAGGAGGAGCCCTACCTCCACTCGGGTGACTGGGAGTACACGGTCACGAAGGTCTACCGGTGCGTGACGTGCGAGTGCCGGTGGCGCGCGTGGCGGGACGCCTACGACGAGAGCGTGAGCTTCGCGTGAGGGGGCTCCGCGCTCAGTAGCGCTCCGGGGCGAGCTCGACCCGCAGTCGCGCGAGCGCGCCCGAGGAGTCGAGGTCGCGGAACACGGGGAAGCAGCCGTCGCCCCAGGTGGTCGTGAAGCCACAGAGGACGGCGCCGCCCACCTCGAGAGTCCCGGACTCGGACGGCGTCGAGCGGATCTGGTCGAGCACGTAGAACTGGTGCGAGTGCGGCCTGAAGTCGGTCGCGATCCTGAGCGACCTCTCCCGCCGCAGCTCCTCGACTCCCGTCCCTCGCTCGGCGGCCTCCTCGACCGGAAGGTCGCGCCAGCCGAACTCTCCGTCGCCGAGGGACGGAGCCGAGGCGGCCCTCGCGGCCGCCGCGGCGTCCCGGCCCCAGAAGACGAAGTCGGCCCGTCCGTCGATCGGCTCCTCGTGCCGCCACGCGCCGAGCGCGTCGGCGTCCGCGAAGGCGAGCCGCGCGCGATCGACCATGACGTCGCCCGCGCGCTCCGAGCGCGCGACCACGGAGCCCGTGACCTCGACCCAGACGGCGCGCCAGCACTCGGCCCACTCGGAGCGGCCCCCGACGCGTTCGCCGAGGACGCCGAGGGCGCGGTCGGTCGGGAGCCCGCTCGCCGTCGTCGCCCAGATCCCGTGGAACTGCACGATCCCGGCCGGTGCGAGCGCGAGCGTCGCGTCGACCCGGGCGCGGTGCGAGACCCGCTCCGCGAGCACCTCGAGCCGGGCGTCGAGCGCGTTCTTCTTCACGACGTCATCGAACGCGGCGCGCATCGCGGCGACGTCGCTCGAAGGCACATCGCAGATGAAGTGGCTCCACGTCTGACGGTCGAACGCGCGGACCGCGCGGGCCCAGTCCGGCCCCGCGATGCGGAGGTCGACCGCCCCGTTCGCGCGCTCGCGCAGGTCGGGCTCGAACGCTCCCTCGGGGACGAGCGGGGGCCGGTCGTGCGACCAGAGCGCGAGGAGGCCCATGTCGATCGCGACGATGACTCCGCTCGGGACCGTGATCCGCCCCAGGACCTCGGGTCGGGACACACGCACGCTCCTCGCCGGATCCTACGTCGCGACGGGCCGGGTTGCACCCGCGCCCGCTCCCTGACACGTTCGGAGGGATGACCCTCGCCCTCGCCTCCCCCACGAGCCCGGACACCGACCGCCGCTTCTTCGAGCTCGTCCTCGCGCGCGGCGCCGCCGACGGCGAGTCGGTCCGGCTCGTCGCGGTCGAGCGCGACCGCCGCGCGCAGCTCGGCGAGCGCGTTGCCTCGCTGCCGCGCGCGCTCTGCGAGGCCGGCCTCCTCGCGCCCGAGTACGCGACGCAGCTCCTCCTCGAGGTGCGGCGCCAGAAGCGCGGGTCGCAGGCGGAGCGCCGCGTCGGCCCGTACGCCGTGATCGACGTGATCGGCCGCGGCGGCATGGGCGTCGTCCTGAGGGGCCGGCACCCGACGCTCCCGCGCGAGGTCGCGATCAAGATGATCCGCGCGGACGCGCTCGGCGACGACGAGGCCGTCGCGCGGTTCCGCGCCGAGGTCGTCGCGCTGGCGCGGATCGAGCACCCGAACGTGATCCCGGTGCTCGACGCCGGGCGCGCCGAGGACGGGAGCCCCTACTACGTCATGCCGCTCGTGAAGGGGCGCTCGCTCGGCGACGAGCTCAAGGCCGACGGGCCGCTCGACCCCGAGCGCGCCGCGAGCCTCGTCGCGAAGGTCGCGCGCGCCATGCACGCGGTGCACGAGCGGACCGCGATCGTGCATCGGGACCTGAAGCCGTCGAACGTCCTGATCGAGGAGGAGAGCGGGGAGCCCCGCGTCTTCGACTTCGGCCTCGCGAAGGACTCGACCGGCGGGAGCGCGACACGGAGCGGGGAGGTGCTCGGCACGGTCGAGTACATGGCCCCCGAGCAGGCCATGGGCGTCCCCGGGGCCGTCGATGCGCGCACCGATGTGCACGGGCTCGGAGCGCTCCTCTACGGCCTCCTCACGGGGGAGCCGCCCTTCCCGACGCGCGGGCGCCCGGTCACGGCCGTCCTCGCCGAGGTGTGCCTCGAGGACCCGGCGCCGCCGGTCTCGCTGCGGCCCGAGGTCCCCGGCGACCTCGACGCGATCTGCCGCCAGGCCCTCGCGAAGGAGAAGGAGCGGCGCTACCCCTCCGCGCTCGCGCTCGCCGAGGACCTCGAGCGCTTCGTCGCGGGCGAGCCGGTGCGCGCTCGCCCGCCGGGCTTCGCCGACCGGCTCGCGCGCACGGCGCGCCGCCACACCATCACGCTCGTCGGGGTCGCGCTCGCGCTCCTCCTCGCCTCGGTCGCGGCGGCGACCGTCTTCGCGCGGCAGAGCGCGGCCCTCAGGAAGGCGCTCGCGGTCGCGGAGGAGAGCCGCCGCCGCGACGCCGAGCGCGCGACGGTGCACGAGCTCCTCGAGCTCGCGCGCCGCTGCGAGGCCCAGGCCGGGAGCTCGTTCCTCGCGCCCCCGGCCGGGGAGCGCGGCGAGCGCCGATGGGTCGGAGGTCCGGACTTCCGCGTCGAGCTCCTCGGCGCGACGCGCCGGATCCCGGATGGCACCGCCTCGGGCGAGGTGGCCGCGCTCGTCGCGGCCGCGCGCGCCTTCGCGCGGGCGTGCGACCTCGAGGCCGCGCGCGGCGTCCTGAACGACGCGCTCGCGCGCTCGTCCGACGACGAGGACGCCCTGTGCCTCCACCACCTCATCGCGCACGACCTCGGCGGACCGGTCGACCACGCCCGCTACAAGGAAGCCGCGAACCGGCGGGGGCGCCGCGACGTGGTCGACGGTCTCGACCTGGAGGCCCTGACGGGGGCCGGGGTGACCGCGGAGACGCGCCCCGCGGCGCGGGAGATCTTCGCGCGCACGAGCGCGGCGAGCACCGACCCGATCGTCCGCTTCGCGCGCGGCTGCCACCTCGAGACCGAGGGCCTCACGTCGGCGGCCATGGCGGAGTACAGCCACGTCCTCTCCGTCTTCCCGGACCACCCGGAGACTCTCCGCCGCCGAGCCGCCTGCTACTACAGGCTCGGCCTCCTCACGCTCGCCGAGGCGGACGCCCGGACGGCTCTCGCGCGGCGTCGCGACACGGTGACGCTCATGGTCCGTTCGAGCGTCCACGTGATGCGCTGGGAGCACGACGAGGCGGTCCGGCTCGCCGAGGAGATCCTCGCCGCGAAGCCCGAGTACGCGTCGGCGGTCTGGGTCGCCACTCTCGCCTCGATCGGCGCGCGGCGTTTCCAGGAGGCGGCGTCCTACGCCGCGAGGCTCGAGAGGCTCGCGCGCAACGAGCCCGATCGCGTCGAGGCGATCGGCATGGGCCGGCTCGCGCGGGCGCTCGCGGGCGAGACGCCGCCGCGGACGAGGGAGGACGCCGCGCAGGCGTGGAGCATGGTCGCGGACGCCGTCATCTTCGCGCGAGCCGGCCGGCGCGAGGAGGCGGCCCGCGAGCTCGAGCGCGCGGACGGGATCATCCGGCTGCGGCTCGACAAGGTCCGATGCGAGCTCGTGATCATCGTCCACGAGCTGGCGCAGCAGCTCGGCTTGAAGGAGATGGCCTCGCGCTGGTTCGAGGTCATGAGCACGTTCTTCCGCGTCGAGGGCGACTTCCCGCCCGAGCTCATGCGCCGCCTGCAGCGCCGCTGATCCGCGCGAGCACCGCCTTCACCGTCGCGGAGCGGCCGAGCGGGTCGAGCGCCGCCTCGATGCGGCGCATCGCCGTCGCGCGCGCGAAGGCCTCGTCGCGGCCCTCGGGCGAGAGGTCGTGCCACGCCGGGCTGAACGCGATCGCCCGCGGGTCGCGGGGCCTGAAGGCGCCCGCCGCCTCCTCGATCAGCTCCTCCTCGTCGGGCGCGCTCATGTGAGCGTAAGTCCCAGCTTCACGCCCGCGCGCTCGAGGCACTCGAGGAGCAGCTTCCGCGCGCGCGTGATGTTCTGGAGGAAGGTGTTCTTCTCCATGCCGAGCCTCTCCGCGAGCGTCGCGTCGGGCTCTCCGCCCTCGCCGTCGAGGCGCGCGGCGAGGGCCTCCTTCGGGCGCGGCGGGAGCTTCTCGCGGCACTTCTCGATCTGCGCGCGGAGGAGCGGATCGGGGAGCGACGGCTCGAACTGCTGGGAGCGATCCACTCCCTCGGCGAGGAGCGCGGGGTCGGTCGCGACCCCGCGCGTGCGGCGCGTCTCGCTCACGGCGAGGTTCGACCCGATCCGTTGCGCGAGACGGACGAGGCCGTTCGGCTGGCCGTCCGGAACGAAGCGAGGCGCGACCTGCCAGACGCGCAGGAGCGCCTCCTGGAGGATGGCCTCGACGTCCACCTGCCGCGCGAAGCCGCGGAGCCCTCGCCGGAGCGAGGGCTCCGCGGCGGCGAGCCAGAGCCCGAAGGCAGAGGCGTCGCCGCCCTGGATCGCCCGGAGGTGGACGTCGAGGTCCTCGCTCACCGACCACCCCCCGCGGTGAGCACTCCCGAGAGCCACAGGATCGCGAACGCGATCAACCCCAGCGCGACGAGGAGGAAGAAGACCCGCCACGCGGACGAGCGCTTCGCGGCCGCGGGCAGCTTGCCCGCGACCGCCTTCTCGACGGGCTTCGCCTCCGCCGGCCGCTTCTCGGCCTCGCCCGACCGCGTGAGGAAGACCTCGCGGCTCCCCTTCTTGGCGCGGCCCGACTCCTCCTGCTTCTGACTCCGCATCCGCTTGAGCTCCGGCGCGGGCTCGGGCGCCCTCGACGGGGAGGGCTGGGCGGGGATCGCCCCGTAGTCGATGTCGAGCTCCTGGTCGAACGCTCCCGCGGCCAGCTCGAACGCCTCGGTCTCCTCCGCCTCGTTCGCGGCGAGTCTCCTGTCGAAGGCGGCGCCCGTCTTGGTGAGCGAAGCCGTCTCCGTCGTGGCCGAGGCCGCGCGGAGGCCGAGACCCTGCGCGGAGACGCCGTGCGGGAGCTCGTGCGGCTGCTCCACGGACTTGCGCTCCGTGCCCGGGGCGACCGTGATCCGCTTGCTGACCGCGACCCACGACGTGAGGCGAGTCGCGATCTGGAACTCGACGCCCGTCGCCTCGATCGTGCGCTCGACCTCGGCGCGCTCCTTGCCCGCCGTGAGCGAGGTCTCGAGGTCCTCGACCTTCTCGCGAGCGTAGAGCGCCGCGACGCCGCGCGGCCCCGCGCCCGAAGCGAGCGCCGGGATCGAGAGCCGGCGCTCGAAGGTCCCCTCCGCGGTCG
>CAZYLP010000230.1:0-10839 GCA_964648345.1 uncultured Planctomycetota bacterium | reverse complement strand
CATCTTGTCGCCGATCGGCTTGTTCGAGCGCGACGCGACGCAGACCTCGCGGAGCGCCGTGAAGATGTCGGCCACGTACCGCTCCGTGCGCGACTGGAGCGCGGCGTCGATGAGGCGCCCGTACTGCATGCGCGCGAAGTAGGTCGAGCCCTTCTGCGAGCTGATCTCGTTCTTGAGCCGCCGCACGTCCTCGTCCTCGTTCTCGATGTCCTTGACGATCATGTCGCGATCCCAGAGGACCTTGAGGCCGAACTCGAGCTTGTTCTGCATCTTCGTGAGCACGTCCGAGAACGCGTCGTAGGCCGACTTCAAGAGCTCGATGATGTCGTCGCGCGTCTTGAACACCGTGCCGAACGACATCGGGATGACCGTGTGCTCGCGCATGACGGTCTCGTTCACGCGCTGGTGCGCGAGGACGTTCTCGCGGGTCGCGTCGTGGACGCCCATGGGCGTGTCCGAGACGACGGCCGCGAGGTCCCGGTAGTTGATCGTGTGCACGTCCGAGGGCTCGGCGCCGAGGCCGAGCGGCCCGAAGCGGAGGAACTCGGAGGAGCGGATGATGCAGTAGACGTACTTGCCGCGGTTGCCCTGCGCGGTCGCGGTCGCGACGGGGCGCGCCTCGGCGGAGCCGATGTGCTCGAGGACGGTGTCGCCGTCGTCGGCGCTCGGCCGCGCGCGGCGCACCGACGAGCTGCTCGGGCGCGCCTCGTCCCGGCCCTTCCTGGCCGGCGCCGGGCTCGACTTCGCCTTGGTCCTGGCGGTCTTCGCGGTCTTCGCGGGCTTCGCGGCCTTGGCCGTCTTCGCCTTCGGTCTAGCCTTGGCCATGGCTCAGCCCCCGTTCCTGTTCTTGGACTTGTTCTTGGTCCCGAGCATGCGGCGCACCTCGGCGACGAGGGCGTCGGGCATGCACGGCTTGGTGATGAACGCGTCGCAGCCCGCGGCCTTGGCTCCCTCGGAGTGGCCCGCGAGCGCGTGCCCGGTGAGCGCGACGACGGGGATCTTCTTCGTCTTGTCGTCGGCCTTGAGCCGGCGGGTCGCCTCCCAGCCGTCCATGCCCGGGAGCGAGAGGTCCATGAGGATGAGGTCCGGGAGGAGCTCGGTCGCCTTGTCGATCGCCTCCTGGCCGTTCCGCGCCTCGGCGACGCGGAAGCCGCAGTACGAGAGGTACTCGCAGCACATCTCGCGCGCGTCCTGGTAGTCGTCCACGACGAGGACGAGGGCGCCCGAGCCGGCCTCGGCCGGGGGCGGGCTCGCCGGCGCCTCGTCGGGCGCCTTCGCGCTCCTCGTGGGCTTCTTCGTCGCGACGGGGGTCTTCCTGTTCTCCCCGCCCTTCTTGCCCGAGGGCTCGTTCGACTTCTTCCGCGCCATGTCCCTCTCCGAGCTCATGCACCGCGCCTCGCTACCGCTCGTCTCATCGCTTCTTGCCCTTGACTCGCCGGGGCACCTGCAGGGTGAACGTCGAGCCCCTGCCGAGCCCGCTCTCGAGCGTGATCCGTCCGCCCAGCATCGTCGCCAGGCGGCGGCAGATCGAGAGTCCGAGGCCGGTGCCCATGTACTGGCGCGTCGTCGAGGTGTCGACCTGCTGGAAGTCCTCGAAGACGCGGTCGTGGTCCTTCGGGTCGATCCCGATCCCCGTGTCCCTCACGGAGATCGAGACCAGTCGCGTCTCGTGATCGTAGCGCGCCTTGACCGTGACCGCTCCCTCGTGGGTGAACTTGATCGCGTTCGAGAGGAGGTTCAGCACGATCTGCTTGATCTTCTGGCGGTCGCTGTAGATCGCGGGCACGTGCGGGTCGAGGTCGCTCTCGATCGCGAGCTGCGAGCGGGCGATGATCGGCTCGAGCTCGGACATGACCTCGGCGACGAGCGCGCCGAGCTTGAACTCGCTCGCGTGGATCGGCATGCGGCCGGCCTCGATCCTCGTGATGTCGAGGATCTCGTTGATGATCGCGAGGAGGTGCTTCGAGTTCGAGTCGACGCGGCCGAGGCTCCGCAGCTGGGGCGGGGTGAGGGTCCCGTTCACGCCCGCGAGGAGCATGTGCGTGTAGCCGAGGATCGCGTTGAGCGGCGTCCGGAACTCGTGCGACATGTTCGCGAGGAACTGCGACTTGAGCGCGGAGGCCTGCTCGAGCTCGATCGCCTGGCGGCGGAGGAGCTCGTTCTGGTGGGCGAGCTCGGCCGTCGCGGCGTGGACCTTCTGCTCGAGCTCCTCGGAGGCGCGCTTGAGCTGCTCGTAGAGGCGGGCCTTCTCGAGCTCTTCCGTGCGGTCGTGGAGGATCGTGACGACGGCGGTGAGCTCGCCGTGCTCGGAGAGGATCTTGCCGGCGATCGCCTCGACGGGGAGCACGGAGCCGGTGTAAGGGTCCACGAGGCCGATCTCGCCGCGGTGCCTCCGGTCCGAGCCGGAGAACAGGAGGTTCGAGACGAACGACGAGAAGTGAGCGTCGTTCGCGCGGACGCGGCCCTTCGCCTCGACGGTCGAGCCGAGCTGGACCGTGAACAGCTTCTCCGCCGGCGCGTTGAGGAGGACGATGTCGCCCGCGGCGTCCGTCACGAGGATCGGGTCGGCGACCGAGTCGATGATGAGGTCGAGGCGGTGCCGCTCGGCGCGCACCTCGGCCTGCGCGACCCTCAGCTTCCGGTAGTTCTCGCGGAGCTCCTCCGCCGCGCGACCGAGGTCGGTGACGTTGCGGAGGATCGAGACGATGCAGAGGCCGCCCTGCGGGTCCTTGATCGTCGAGCTGAGGAGCTCGAACAGGATGTCCGAGCCCTCGGTCGGGTCGACGAGCGGGAGCTCGCGCCGCGCGACCTCGTGGCCGATCGCCTGGGCGGCCAGCGCGGAGCTGAAGAGCATGTTGTTGAGCGCCACGGCCCGGCGCCGGCCCTCGTTGTCGTCGTCGCGCGCGAGGAAGAGCTTCTCGGCGCGCGCGTTCGCGATGAGGAGCTTGCCCTCGGTGTCGGTGAGGAGGATCGGGTCGGTGACGGCGTTGATGAGCGCGTGGAGGAGCGCCGCCTCGGAGGCGAGCGTGCGCTCGCGGCCGAAGCGGCCCTCGGCGAACATCTGCCCCGAGCGGAGGCGGGCGAGCTTCTCGCCGAGCACCGTGGCGAGCCAGCGCGCCTCCTGGGGGAGACCGTGCGGCGCGACGACGAGGAGGAGCCCGACGGCGCGGTCCTCGGGGAGCTGTTCCGAGCGAAGAGGGAGCGCGTGGAAGGCTCTCCCGTGGAAGGCGTGCGGCGCGGACCCGTTCGAGTCGGCGATGAAGGCGGGCTTGGTGCCGTGGAGCGCGCGGCCGAGCGGGCTCCGGTCGTCGTCGGTCGGGAGCGAGTACTCGGCGACCTGGCCCGAGGGGATGTGCCAGCCGGCGATTCCGAAGAGGCGAGACGGGTCCGTGACGAGCGCGACGCAGAGGGACTGCTCGATGGCGGAGTGCTCGCCGAGCCAGTCCACTCCTCGCTGCGCGCACGCCGCGAAGTCGTCGCTCACGAGGAGGAACTCGACGAGCGCGAGCTTCGCCACGCTCGCGCTCGCGACATCCTGGTCGCGCGCCCTCATCGCCGTGCGACTCACCTAGCCCGCTACGACCGGATACGCTTGCGAGGGGAGGGCTTGTGTCCGTCGCTGCCGCGCTTGCCGAGCTCGGCCCGGAGCGCGTCGCGCTCGGCGATGACCTCGTCGTGCGCCGCCGTGTTCGGCAGCTCGAGACCCGTGGGCTTCGAGGCCGGGGCCGTCTGGCCGACCGCCTCGGAGTACTTGAGGTACGTGTCGATCGACGCGACGACGATGCGGGCCTCGACCGTGATGAGGTCGATGCCGACCAGCGACACGCGCACCCAGGCATCGATCACGATGCCCTTGTCGAGGACGCGGTCGAGAACGTCGATGAGTGAAGTTCCGCCAGGTGCTCTTTCGACGGCCATCTTTACGCTCCCAATTCCGTCACCGTGAGTTGCGCCTTCCGTTACGCCGCGACCGGCGCCCGCGCGACGGGGTGCGTCCGTCGCCGTCCATGCCGATCGCCGCGATCTTTCGCTCGAGGGCCTGGATCTGCGCTCGCAACGCTTCGTTCTCGGCGGCGAGCGCGGTGTTCTTGCCGGGCGAGAGGTAGCGGTCGTACCGCCACCAGTCGAGCCCGATCGCCTCCGCCTTCTCCAGCGAGCAGACGATGAGGCGGATCCGGATCGTCAGGAGCTCGACTTCGGCGAGCGAAACCTTGACGTCGCCCGCGACCACGAGCCCCTTGTCCAGGACTCGGTCCAGCAGGTCGACCAGTCCGGCTGAGTGCCGCGACGCGGGGACTGCCTGGAAGTCGGATCTCATGCTCTCCGGACATCGGGGGCGGAACCCCTCGATTCACGGGCCGGAGTGTACTGGCACGGGATCGCGCAACAAGCGCCAGTGGAAAAATGTTTCCCGGTCCGGAACGCGTCGACGCCACCGGTGCGAAGCCGTTGGTCGCGTTAGCTTTGAGGCGCAACATCGGCCCTCAGTCCGCGGGTCTCGCCGGGACGTTCCGTTCCAACCGGCTCGCCGCGATGGAAGCGCGGCAGGATGAATTAGAGGCCGACGAAGGTGGCCCCGAGGGCGACACCGAGGACGGTCGCTGGAACGATGCGTCCGAGGACCACGAACGCGATGAGCGAGAGCTCGATGCTCGTCGCGACGAGGAGAGGGACCATGCTCAGGAGGAGGAGCTTCGAGGCGAGGAGGATGAAGCTCTCGGAGACCCCGTCGGGGAGGCACTGCCGGTGGTACGCGGCCGGGGTCATGACGAGCGCGATCGAGAGCGCGACGAGCGCGATCGAGACGAGGTGGAGGAGCTGACCCGGCTCGCCCAGCGCGTCCGCGAACCCCGGGCTGAAGACGGCGATGAGCTGGAAGCCGAAGAGCGCCTGGATCCCGGGGAGGACCATGCGGCACTCCTCGAGGACGTGGGTGAGCGCCTTCGAGAGTCCCTTGCGGCGCTTGCTCTCATCCCTCACCTCGGGCTCGCCGCTCACGCGTTCACGATCTCGCCGCCGTTCGGGTGGAGGATCTGCCCCGAGAAGTACGACGCGTCCTTCGAGGCGAGGAAGACGAAGCAGGGCGCCACGTCGGCGGGCTCGCCGGCGCGGCCCATGGGGGCCTTCGCGCCGAACTTCTCCACCTTCTCCCTCGGGAAGCTCGCCGGGATGAGCGGCGTCCAGATCGGCCCCGGAGCGACTCCGTTCACCCGGATCTTCTTCTCGACGAGCTGCTGCGAGAGAGAGCGCGTGAAGGCGACGATCGCTCCCTTCGTGGCGGAGTAGTCGAGGAGGTGCTTGCTCCCGCGGAACGCGGTCACCGAGGTCGTGTTGATGATCGAGCTGCCCTCCTTCAAGTGAGGGAGCGCCGCCTTCACGAGGAAGAACATGGCGAAGATGTTCGTCCGGAACGTGCGGACGAGCTGCTCCTCGGTGATGTCGGCCACGTCCTCCGCCTCCTGCTGCTCGGCGGCGTTGTTGACGAGGACGTCGAGCCGGCCGAGCTCCTTCACCGTCTTCGCGACGACCGCCTCGCAGTGCTTCGCGACGCCCAGGTCGCCCGCGATCGTCACGCAGCGGCGGCCCTCCTTCTCGACGAGGCGCTTCGTCTCCTCCGCGTCCTCGTGCTCCTCGAGGTACGCGATCGCCACGTCGGCGCCCTCGCGCGCGTAGAGGACCGCGACGGCGCGGCCGATCCCGGAGTCGCCGCCCGTCACGAGCGCGACCTTGCCCTCGAGCTTCCCCGAGCCGACGTAGTCCTCGTCCACGACCTTCGGACGCGGCCGCATCCCGGCCTCGCTTCCGGGCAGGTCCTGCTCCTGGGCAGGGGACTGTTTCGTTCTTTCACCGCGGTGCTCCCGCTGGTCGCCCTGTTCCTGTTCTTCCTTGGCCACGGTCGCGCAACCTCCGCTCGGAGGCATGGCGCGCAACCGGTGTTCCTACTCGGTGCGTTCGATCGCCGAGATCGTGTGCCCCGAAGCGACGAGGAGGAACTTCGGCGCGGTCGCGAAGCCGATGAAGGAGCCGTCGAAGGGATAGCGTGCGAGCGTGCGCCCGTCCGCCGAGCCGAGCTCGAGGACCTCGCCGTTCGACGTGGGCGCGTAGAGGCGGCCGGTGACGCGGAGGACGGGCCCGCAGACCGAGAGCGACTGCTCCCAGAGCGGCTTCCCCTCCTTGCCCTCGAAGGAGACGACGCGCGTCGCGGAGGCGGTGACGATCCGCGTGTCGTCGGCGGCGGCGCCGTGGTCGGTCGGTGCGGGCTGCTTCGGGCCGCGCCGCCACGCCGTCGAGCCGTTCGAGAGGTTGAGCGCGAGGAGCGTGCCGTCGCGCGCGGCGAGGTAGAGGACGCTGCCCACGAGGATGGGGCCGCCCGAGACCTGGACCTTCGGGTCCGCCGTCCAGAGGAGCGTCCCGTTCGCGAGGTCCGCGGCGACGACGGTCCCGTTCGCGAGGAGCGTCCACGCGCGGTTCGTCTTGAGCGCGGACGGAGCCACCGGCGGCGCGGGGAGCGCGATCTCGCGGACGACGGTGCCCGCCTCGGCGTCGGCGAGCACGAGTGACTCCGCGGTGGCGAGGAGCGTGCGCTCCCCGTCCGAGACCGGGGCGGCCTGCGGCGCGAAGAGCGCGTGCTTCGTCTGGATCCGCGGGAGCTCCGCGCCGTCCGGCCCGAACGCGACGAGCGCCCCGCTCCGTGCGCTCGCGAGGATCCGGCCCTGCACGAAGCCGGGCGGGCCGAGGTCGCCCTCGCCCTCCACGGAGCGCTCCCACGCGACGGCGCCGTCCTGGAGCGAGAGCGCGTGGAGCGTGGCGGGCCGCGTGAGGACGACCGCGACTCCCGGCGCCGCGGCGAGCGCGACGACCGAGCCGGCGACGGGCTGCTGCCAGAGGACGCCGCGGATGAGCTCGACGGTGACCTCGCGGTACTCGTCGGCCGTGACCGTGACCTGGGCGGGCGCGAAGCCGACCTTCCTGAGCTTGAGCTCGATCTTCTTGTCCACGGGGAGCTCGAGGACGCACGGCGTCCGGCCCTCGCCGCCCTCCCAGGTCACGACCGCGCCCTCGTGCGCCGTGATGATCTTGACCGGCATGCGCACGCGCTCGGCGCGCTTGTCCTTCGAGTCGTGGAGGCGCCGCGCGACCTTCGCGACGAGCGGCCAGTTCCCGCGGCGGCGCGCGGCGTCGTAGTCCGAGAGCTCGGTGTCGCCGATCACCGGCGTGGGCGGCCCCGCAGGCTCGGTGGGCGTCGGCGCCACGGGCGCCTTCGCCGCCGCGAGCTTGCCGCCGAGCTCCTGGGCGAGCGCGTCGGCGAGCGCGCGCGCCTCGCCGCGCACGGAGCACAGGCGCGCGCTCGCCGTCTCGTAGAGCGCGAGCGCCGCCATGCGGTCGCGCGCGTCGATCGCCGTCTCCAGGGGCCGCGCCCGCTCCAGCTCTTCGCGCGCGCGGAGCTCCTCGACGGCGAACGGGGCCGCGATGGCGAGGAGGAGGACCGCGACCCACGGGGCGCGGCTCGGCGCCCGCGGAGCGACGCCCGCGGGCGTGGGCAGCGAGCGCGCCGTGTCGGGCGGCTTCACGCGGACCGTCGCCGAGGAGGGGACCTTGAGCGAGGGGTCCACCTCGACGAGCGCCTGGAGGATCGCGCTCTTCTTCGCGTCGTCGGCGCCCGCGTTGTCCGCGGCCTCGAGGGCGCGCGCGAGCTCGATCTTCGCCTCCTCGAGGCGCTCCTGGCGCTTCGCGACGAGGCCCGAGAGCTCGAGGACGCGCACGTCCTGCGGCGCGAGCTCCTTCATGTTCTTCACGATCCGGGAGACCGTCCCGAGGTCGCGCTCGCGCGCGACCGCATCGCGGAGCGGGCCCGCCAGCGCGAGCGCGCGCTCGACGTCGCTCTTCCTGAGGAGCGCGTAGAACAGCCGGTCGATGACCTCGGTGTCGCGCGGGTCGATCTCGAGCGCGCGCTGGTAGAGCGTGATCGCGTCGTCCACGGCGCCCTGGTTCAGGTAGTGCCCGCCGAGGATCTTGCACTCCTGCCGCGCGAAGGAGGGGCGCCCCGAGCGGCGGAGGAAGTCCACGTACTGCCCGACCAGGTCGACGTTGATCGGCCCCTTCGCGAGGAGGCAGCGGATGAGCTTGGCCGTGCCGTCCACGTCGTTCGAGGCGAGGGCCTCGGCGAGGCGGCCGACGAGCGTCTCCTGACCGAGCGCGCGGATCGCGCCCTTCCTCTCGATCTCGTCCAGGAAGTGGAGAGCGGCGAGGCGCGAGCAGCCCTCCGCCTGGATCGCGCCGAGGACCTCGCGGAGGTTCCGCCGTCCGTCGAGGAGGCCGATCGCCGCCGTCCGCTGCGTGGCCGTGAGGCGCGAGATGGCCTGCTCGTTCGGCGCGAGCGCGACGTCGGGCTGCGTCTTCTCGAAGATCTCGTCGAGCGACCCGAGCCGCTGGAGGAGCGCGTGCCACTCGTCGACGCGGCGCATCGCCTCGAGCATGAGGCTCGACGTGTTGAGCGCGATCCGCTCGACGGTCTCCGCCGGGAAGAGCGCCTCGGGCGTCAGGCCGAAGATGAACTCGAAGCGTCCGCGGTCGAGGAGGAAGATGTCGAGGAACTCCTCCTCGAAGCGGAGGTGGACGACGCGGTCGATCGCCTTCGGGTCCACGTAGCCGAGGGAGACGAGCGTGTCGCCGAGGCGCCGGTAGGTCGTCTGCTTCTGGAGCTTGAGCGCGTCGTTCAGCTGCTCGGCCTTGACGAGGCCCGCGCGGAGGAGGAGCTCGCCGATCCTCACGGGCTCGCTCTCGACGGTGCGGAGGAGGACGATCTCGCCCTCGTGGAGGTAGAAGAACTGGCTCGCCGCCCCGTCGGGCTCGATGCGGAGCGTGCCGCGGTACCGGTTCAGCGAGAGGGCCTGGATCAGCTCGCAGAGACCCAGCTCCTCGATCGCACCCTGAAGGCTCAAGCCTCCGTCCGTACCCCCGGTCGCGATTCTCACAAAAATGAGCACCGGCTGCCGCCGTAAGTTCGGTGTCCGGGTCCAGGACACGGAGCGACCTGGAGCGCTCTTCGCTCTCGCGCGTGCCCGCCATGAGCGAAGCGAGCACGGGTGTCTACAACCACGACGGGTTCCACGGAGGAGTCTCGCGCGACGTCTCGTTCCAGGGCGGCCCGCGCCCCGGCGACGAGGCGCCCGACTTCGACCTCCCGACCACCGAGCCCGCCGGCCGCTTCCGGCTGAGCTCGCGCCGCGGGAAGCGTCCGGTCCTCGTGACGTTCGGCGCGCTCACCTGCCCCTACGCCCTCGGCGCGCTCGATGCGCTCGAGGCGTTGCATCCCGTCTTCGAGGGGCGGATCGATTTCGTGACGGTCTACGTGCGCGAGATGCACCCGGGCGAGCTCCACCCGCAGCCGCGGAGCCTGCACGAGAAGATGCGGCACGCGCGCGAGTGGAAGCGGCTCGACCGGATCGCTTGGCCGGTCGCGGTCGACCGGCTCGACGGCGAGGTGCACCGGGCCTACGGGGTCCTCCCCGCGCCGGCGTTTCTCGTCGACTCGAAGGGCCGCGTCGCGTTCCGGACCGTGTGGGCGGGACAGCGGCGCACGCTCCGGCGGGCCATGGAGCACGTCCTCGACGCCGAGGGCTTCGGGCTCGACGACACGATCGTCGGCGAGCGCGAGGTCTCGCCGCTCTCCTTCGTGCACGGCGCGGCCGCGCTCCGGAAGGCGCTCGCCCGCGGCGGCGCGAAGGCGCGCGCCGATCACCGCGCCGCCGCGAACGGCGTGACCGCGAGCGTGCAGCGGTTCTTCGCCGGGCTCGAGGACCTGTTCGCGCCGACGCACCGCCGCGCCGCCTGATACCCTTCCCGTGTGGACGCCGAGGGGTGGTTCCGGACGCTCGCGGTCGCGTCGCTCGCGGATGGGGTCCTCGACCAGCGCGAGTCGGAGCTCCTCCACCGCTGCTCCGCGTGGCTCGGGCTACCCCTCGCGCGGGCGCGCGCGATCATGGCGGCCGCGCGCGCGGGGGACGCACGCCACCCGGTGAGGCCGCCCGCGGGCACGGCCGATCGGCGGCGGCTCCTCGGCGGCGTGCTCGACGTCGTCTTCGCGGACGGGCGCCTCACCGCCGAGGAGTCACGGTGCGTGGAGGCGCTCTCGCGGACGCTCGAGCTCTCTCCCGAGGACGTCTCCGAGCTCGTCGCCGCGGCGCAGGTCCGGTGGCGCTCCTTCGCGGCGCGCGGGACGCCGTCCGCGGAGGACGAGGAGCTCGGCCAGGGCTCGCTCGTGGGCGACCACTTCAGGATCCTCGACTGCCTCGGGCAGGGCGGGTTCGCGTCGGTCTACAAGGCGCGCCACGAGGTGCTCGGCACGGACGTGGCGCTCAAGGTCCTCCTCCCCTCGGTGCGCCGTCAGGGCCCGAAGGCCGAGAAGCGCTTCCTGGACGAGGCGCGGATGTGCCGCACGCTCTCTCATCGCTACATCGCGGCCGTGCGCGAGGTCGGACGCGATCCGCGCGCCGGGCCGTTCTTCGCGATGGACCTCGTCCGGGGGAAGACCCTCGGCGACGCGATCGCCTACGACGCGCCCCGGCCGCGCGGCGCGATCGTGGTGTTCGCCCTGCAGACGCTCGAGGCGCTCGCGGAGGCTCACCGCGCGGGGATCGTCCACCGCGACGTGAAGCCCGACAACATCCTCATCACCGAGGGGCCGACCCAGGACGAGGAGGTCCGCCTCATCGACTTCGGGATCTCGAAGTCGATGGTCGCGCCCGAGGACGCGCGCCTCACGACCGAGGGCACGGTCATGGGGAGCCTCACCTACATGAGCCCCGAGCAGGCGCTCGGGAACAAGCTCGACGGGCG
>CAZYLP010000229.1:0-10842 GCA_964648345.1 uncultured Planctomycetota bacterium | reverse complement strand
GGGCCTCGATCTCCTGGGTCGCGCGGACCGAGGCGCGCGTGCTCCTCGGCGACTGGCCGGGCGTGATCTCGGACGCGGACCGGGCGCTCCGCCTCGACCCGAAGAGCTCGCGCGCCCACTCGAACCGCGGGCTCGCGAAGAGCCGCCGCCGCGACTGGAGCGGGGCGCTCGCCGACCTCACGCGCGCGATCGAGCTCCAGAAGGAGCCCTCGCCGAACGCGTTCGAGAGCCGCGGGCTCGTCCGCGTCCGCACCGGTGACGCGCGCGGCGCGATCGAGGACTTCACGCGCGCGATCGCGATCGACCCGAAGCACCCGTCGTTCTGGAACAACCGCGGCTGGGCGAAGGGCGAGCTCGGCGACTGGCAGGGAGCGATCGCGGACTGCTCGAAGGCCGTCGAGCTCGACCCGAAGCTCTCCTACCCGTGGAGCAACCGCGGCCGCGCGAAGGGCGAGACGGGCGACCTCGCGGGCGGCCTCGCGGACTGCACGCGCGCCACGGAGATCGACCCGCGCTCCGGCTACGCCTGGAACAACCGCGCGCGCGTCAGGCTCCGCGCGGGCGACCTCGATGGGGCGCGCGCCGACTTCGAGCGCGGCGCCGCCGCGGATCCGGACCCGACCGACGGCCCCCGCGCCCAGATCGAGCTCTCCCTCCTCCGCGCCCGCAGCCGCTGAGAGGCGGCGCGGCGATCAGCGGCGGAAGGCGCGTTCGCGGGCGCGGGCCTCGATGTCGAGGCGCTCGGCGAAGCCCGTGCGCTGGCCGACGGGGGCCGGGGCCTCGATGCCTTCGGCGGCGCGGAGGCGGGAGAGGCGTGCGGCCTCGGTGAGGCCGGCGGAGCCGGCGCGCTCGAGACGCTCGACGGAACGCTCGACGGTACGACGGGCGGGGTCGTCCTGGCCGAGGAGCGAGAGGATCATCTTCTTGCCCTGGATCTCCCAGCCCTTGAGCTTGTCGAGCGCGGAGCCCATGCCCTTCGCGGCATCGTCGAAGAGGCGCGTGAGGGACTCGACGCCGAAGGTCGCGAGCTCGCGCTCCATCTGGAGGACGTGGGTCAGCTCGTCGATGAGGGCGAACTTCTTGACCGCGCCCTCGGGGAGGAGGACGAGCGGACGGCCGTCGATCCCGAGCGTGGTGCGGCCCTGCACGTCGGCCGGGAGACGCGGGTCGTTCTCGGGGAGGAACTCGACGGTGCCGCCGTGCTTCTCGACCTTCTCGACGAAACGCTCGACCTCGGCCTCGGTGGCGTCGGGGCCCACGTTGCGGCCCTCCGCGAACTTCGAGTTGAGGACGGGCTGCGCCGGGTCGGGTGCGGGCTTGGCCGGGTCGGGCGCCGTCGCGGCGACGGGCGCGGGCGCGGCGGGAGCCGCCGGAGCGGGCGGCTTGAGCGCGTCCACGCCCTCGAGGACGTTCTTCTTGCCGGCGCGGATGTTCTCCTCGATGAGCTTCCAGACGTCCTTGTCGGCGCCCCAGCCCGTGCCGGTCGAGCTCATGTCGAGCTCCTTCAGCTTGCTCTCGACGTAGACCGGGTGCTTGAGGACCTCCTCGTACGTCTCCACCTTCGCGACGATCTCGTGCGGCAGGATCCAGAAGGGGAGGAGCACCTCGCGTTCGCCCGCGAAGTTGCTCACGTAGTTGAAGATCGCCCGCTCGGGCGCGACGCGGATGATGTAGAAGGGCGGCCCGAACGCGCGCGCGGGCTGCGTCGCCGCGGAGATGAGGACGCTCCGCTGGCTCTTGCCGGCGTGGTCGGCGAGCACCTTCTCGAGCTCGATGAGCGCCTTCGGGTCGCCGCCCTTGTTCTTCGTCGCCTCGGCGAAGTACTTGTTGATCCGGTTGAGGCGCGGGTCCCACTTCATGCGCTGGTAGCGGATCGTGTTCGGCAGCATGTACTCCTTGCCGCCGGCGCCGGGGGCCGCCTCGTAGATGTGGTCCTTCCGCACGCCGCGGACGAGGACGATCTCGCTCCCCTTCACGCGCGGCTTCCCGCCGCGGCGGAGGTAGGCGATGTTCTCCTTCACGTACCAGGCGAGCTTCGGGTCGAGCTTCGAGACGTCGAGCGCGGCCTCGAGCTTGTCGGCGAGGGCCTTGTAGTTGCCCTCGGCGAGCAGCGTCTTGAAGTCCTTCTCCTCCGCGCGCGCCGTCGCGGCGAGAGCCGCGACGAGCAGCGCGACGGAGGACAGCAAACCCGCTCTTCTTCTCATGGATTGCATGGATTGCACTCAGCGCCCTCGCGCTCTCTCGGCCGGACGGCCGACGCCGCGCTCGACGAGCGCGTCGATGACGCCGCTCCGCCGCTCGACGCCGCGGATCGGGACGCCGCTCGAGGTCGTCCCGGTGGTCCCGCCGCGCACGGCGAGGGCCTTCGCGGCCTCGGCGGGCGTCATGCCCGTCCGGCGCGCGACGATCTCGGCGGCGGAGCCGATCGCGTGCTCGGAGCCCGCGTACTCGACCGACGCCTCGCGCACGATCGCGCCGCGGCGCGCGAGCGCGCGGAGCGCGTTGAAGCGGACGAGCGGCTCGGGCTCGGCGCGGAAGACCTCGCCCTTCCCGAGCGAGAGCGCGTTCGGGCCCGCGTCGCCGAGGCGCACCGTCGGCGCGTCCTTCACGTCGGCGAGCACGGAGGAGAGGATCGCGGTCGCGCTCTTCTGGACCTCGGCGCTGCCCTTGACCTCGAGGACGAGGCCGCGGGCGGGCGAGTAGGAGCCGCCCTCGATGCCGCCCGCGACGCGGAGCTCGAAGTCGGCGCGCGGGTGCTTCGCCTGGAGCTCCATGGCCACGCGCGACACGATCGCGTTCGCCTTCTCGAGGGACGCGGTCGCGGCGGCGTCGGTGTACGAGCTCTCGACCTCGGACTCGAGGAGCTTCCGCATGGCCTCGTCGAGGCCGGGGATGTCGGCCGGCTTGAGCTTCTTCGAGATGTCGAGGGCGTCGAGGAGGTCGGCCTTGAGGCCGTTCAGGATCCCGGCGATCCGGTCGCGGAGGTTCGTCGAGCGGGGGAGCTCGCGCGGGACGAGCTTCTCCGCGACCTCGAGGGCCCGGCGCATCTTCGGGTCGTCGAGCACGGGCCGGTTCTTCGGGCCCGTGGTCTTCTCCTTGAGGACGAGGTCCTCGATCCCGAGGGCCTCGAGGTAGACGTCGAGCATCTTCGCGAAGGTCGCCTGCGTCTTGCCGAAGTTGTTGCCGAGGGTCACCTCGGTGCCCGGCACGTCGGAGATGATCACCGAGCCGTAGAGGCGCGCGCGCTTCGCGGCGCTCACGCTCGCGTTGTACTTCTCGAGCTCCTTCGCGATGTAGCTCGTCTCGACCTCGACCGCGTCCAGGCCGCCGTGACGCGCGCCGTTGAGCCAGTTCATCGTCTCCTCGAGCGGCGAGTAGACGTTGCCGATCCGCGTCTCGAGGAGGAGCCGGCTGCCGAGCGAGGTCGTCCGCCCCTTGAGGAAGTCCACGAACATGTTCTTCGCGTTCACGGCGCCGCCCGCCTGGTCGAAGAACGTCCCGGGTACGTGGATGTCGCCGACCTTCACGTCGGCGGCGACACCGCCCGCGGTGCCGAAGTAGGCGATCCGCCGGCGGCCCGACTCGAGGAGCGCGCGGACGACCGTGCCCATCGCGTCGCCGTAGTAGTTGTTGACGAGGAGGACGGACTTCACGCCCTCGGGCGTCTTCGCGAGGATCTCGTCCGCGCGGAGCGTCCCCGCCTCGAGGTCGCGAGCGATCTCGTGCGCGTCCGCGAGGCCGCCGCCCGGGAGGCGGAGGCGCTCGCCGCGCACGAGCTCGCCGAGGACCTTCGAGTCCGGGAGCGACCTCGCGAGGGCGACGAGGACCTTCTCGGCCTTGACGACGTCCTCCGTGTTCTTGGTCGAGCCGAAGATCTCCTTCGGGTCGAGGCCGAGCGCGCGGCCGACGGTGCGGTCGTTCTTGATCGTGTCGATCGCGCCCTCGAGCGCGGCGCGCTCGGCGCCCCGCGCCTTGTCGCGCTCCTTCTCGAGCGTCTCGACGAGCTTGGTGTAGGGCTTCGAGCCGAGCACCTCGCGTACGCGCTCGATGCCGCGGCGAGCGAGGGCGCGCTTCAGGAGCTCCGTCTTCATGCCCTGGCGGAAGCCGATGAGAGCGGTCTCGCCGCCGAGAGGGAGACGCGCGAGCGCCTCCCGGAGCTCCGCGAAGCGGCGGGCCTCGACCGCGGCCGGGTCGCCGACGAGCTCGACCTTGTCGCTCGCGACGCCCTTGTCGCCGGCGAACCTGAGGAGCGCGGAGAGGTGGCGGACGCGGTCCATGCCCTCGACGTCGCCGCTCACGATGTAGCGGATCTCGCCCGTCGGGCTCTCCGCGAGGAAGAGCCGCTCGTAGGTCCCGTTCGGCGAGCGGACCTCGCCGAAGACGTTCCACCCGCGGTTCTTGAGGTCCGTCAGGGCCTCGAGCTCGCCGCCGACGTGGACCTCGACGACGACGCCGGACTTGGCCATGCGCTCGAGGGCCGCGGTCGTGAGGCGGTCGTCGACGTAGTCCACGAGGTCGTGCATCGAGTGCTCGGCGCTCGCGTCGATCGCCGCGACCTCGGGGAGGTAGCCGGTCGAGCGGGGCGGGTTGAAGCCCGACCGGTTCGCGGGGACGCGCTTCGCATCCACCTCGCGCACCGTGTAGCCGTTCCGGTAGCGGCGGTAGAGCTGGAGGTCTACCTTCAGGTCCGCGACCTCGAGCTTGCCCGTCTTGAGCTCCTTCGCGAAGAGGTCCTCGAGCGTCTTCTCGAGCTCCGCGTCGAGGTGCTTCTCGACGAACGCGTGGTCGGCCACCTTGGCGGCGATGAGGCTCGCCTTCGCGGGGTCGGTCTTCCCGACCTTCGCGGCGATCGAGCGCACGACGCGCGCGATCGCCTCCGAGCGCAGAGAGACCCGGAGCTCCGCGAGCTCGGTCTTCGCGTTCGCGCTGTGCGGCGGGTCCTGCGCCATCGCCGGCACGGCGAGGACGAGAAGGACCGCCAGTAGACTCCCTGAGACCCCGGTTCTCCGCATGACTCACGTCGAGAGAACAAAGGCAGGACCGGAACCCAACTCCTTGCTGGGCAAGAACCGCACAGATGCGACGCATCGCTGGCGAGACCCACTTCCGAATTTGGTCGTCCCACGAAAAGGAGTTCACGTTGCAACGTGAAAAGGAATGGTCGCTCGCGGTGTCCCGCCGATCGTTTCGCCATCGCCCGATCCCTCCGAGAGATAGGCGCCCTCCTCCGACTGAAGGGCGGAAACCCGTACCGGGCGCGCGCGTACGAGCGCGGAGCGAGCGCTCTCGAAGGCGTGCTCGACCTCGAGTCACGTCTCGTCGAGCGTCGGCTCACGGACGTCCCCGGGATCGGAGAAGCTACCTTCCCTCGCTCGGGGACTCGGTCCCCAAACCCCGGTTGTCACCGTCTCCGACTTTCGGCATAGTCTGCCCCGTCGTAAGGGATCGAAGAAGGGGGATCGGATGGCTCGTCGATACAGCGCCCGCGGCGCCGTGGTGCTCGGCGTTCTCTGCGCGGTCATCGCGCTCGTCTTCCACGGCTGCAGCGACGGAGGGGACAAGACGTTCATCAACTCGGGGAACGGGCTCACGATCTCCCCGACGAGCGGGCCCATAACGGGCGGCACGTTCGTCACGATCACGGGGAGCGGCTTCATCGCCGGAGTCGGCTCGCCGACGCTCGGCGGCACGGCCGTCACGATCGGCGGCGCGCCGGCGACGAACGTGGTCGTGCTCTCGCCGAGCCAGCTCACCGCGGTCACGGGCCCCGGCACGGCCGGACCCGCGACGCTCGTCGTCTCGACGAACGGGCAGTCCACCGCGCTCACGAACGCGTTCACCTACATCGGGCTCACGATCTCGGGCGTCTTCCCGAACGCGGGCAGCGCGTCGGGCGGCGACTCGGTGCTCATCACGGGCTCGGGCTTCGTGTCCGGCGCGACGGCCTCGTTCGGCGGCACGGCCGCGACGAACGTCCAGGTCCTCTCCTCGACGCTCCTGAGCGCCGTGACGCCGGCGAGCGCGGCGGGCGTGGTCAACGTGACCGTCACCGCGGGCGGCCAGACGGCGACGCTCGCGAACGGCTACACCTACGGCTCGACGCTCACGGTCGCGAGCGTCTCCCCGCAGAGCGGCCCCGCGAACGGCGGCACGACGGTGCTCATCTCGGGCAACGACTTCGCGCCCGGCGCCACGGTCACCTTCGGCGGCGCCGCCGCGACGAACGTCCAGTTCCTCGCGCCGAACGCCCTCAGCGCGGTCACGCCGGGCTCGGTCACGGTCGGCCTCGTGAACGTGACGGTCACGTCGGGCGGCCGCACCTCGACGCTCGTGAACGGCTTCACGTACGTGACGAACGTCGTCGCGGCCCTCGGCGGCCCGCGGCAGTCGAGCCCGATCGGGCTCACGGGCGACGACCGCTTCCTCCTCAACTGCGACTCCGAGAACAACAGCGTCTCGATCTTCGACGTGACGACGGCGACGATCACGAAGCTCGCCGACGTCCCGGTCGGCCGCGACCCCTCGAGCATCGCCGTCATGCCGGACGGCCGGCGCGCCTACGTCGCGAACTCGCGGGACAACTCGGTGTCGGTCATCGACATACCGAGCCGCACGGTGCTCAAGACGTTCGCGGTCGGCACCGAGCCCCAGGCGCTCTGCCTCACTCCGAACGGCGCCCGGCTCTACGTCGCGAACGCGGGCTCGAACAACGTCCACGTGATCGACACGACGTCGGACGCCGTCGCGGCGGTCGTGAGCGTGGACAACGTGGGCCGCTCGCCCCAGGCGATCGCGATCACGAACGACGGCGATCCGGACGACTTCGACGAGATCGTCTGGGTCGGCATGTTCTACGGCGAGCTCCGCGCCGGGCAGACGAGCCTCGATGAGGGCGAGGATGACCAGCGCGAGGGCCGCCTCGCGGGGATGACGGTCGCCGGCAACGTCGCGTTCCCCTTCGCCCTCGCGCCCATGGCGAACACGGGCTTCAACGCGAACGGCCAGCTCGCCCCGGCCCCGGGTCAGGTCCCGTCGGTCGCCTCGACGAACCCGCAGGCGTTCACGACGCCGACGGGCGCCTACGTGAACCAGCTCGCGGCGATCGCGCTCCGTCCGGGGACGAGCCGTGGGTTCGTCGTGAGCACGGGCGCGTCGCCGAACGGACCGCTCCGCTTCAACCACATGGTCCAGGGCCTGGTGTCGGGGTTCAACAGCTCCAGCGGCGCCGAGAACACGGCCGCGCAGACGGACCCGACGGTCCGCCGGACGCTGCCGCTGAACCTGAACCAGGGCGTCAACCTGTCGACGACCCCGGCGCCGCGCCTCTTCCACTCGAACCCGGTCGCCATGGCGTGGCGCCCGAACGGCACGGATGCCTGGGTCGTGATCCAGAACTCGAACCTCGTCGTCCGGCTCACGGATGACGGCACGGCGCCGACGATCGGCGCGCCGCTCGTCGCGGGCCCGAGCCAGATCGTCCGCGTGGACCTCGAGAGCGTCGCGGTCGGTCAGATCGCGGGCAAGGCTCCGCGCGGCATCGTCGTCAACCGCTCGGGCACTCGCGCCTACGTGTCGAACTTCGTGAGCCGCTCGGTCACGTCGCTCGACATCACGAACGCGACCAGCCCCACGATCGAGTTCACGATCCAGGCGGGCGCGCTCCCCGGCGCCGGCACGGTCGCGGCGACCTCGCTCCGCGGCGCCGAGCTCTTCTTCGCGGGCCGCGGTCCCCAGGACCGCATGTCGAGCGAGTCGTGGGGCGGCTGCATCACCTGCCACCCGCGCGGCCTCGCGGACGGCGTGACCTGGATGTTCGACGCCGGTCCGCGTCAGACGATCCCGCTCGACGGCATGTTCGCGGCGGGCAACCCGGCGGACCAGCGCCTCCTCAACTGGAGCGCCGTCCGCGACGAGAACCACGACTTCGAGCTCAACACGCGCGGCGTCTTCGGCGGCCGCGGCCTCATCGACGACGATCGCCTCCCGCTCGCGATCGGCGGGGCCTCCGGCGCGACGCCCACCGAGTCCGCGCTCATCGAGCAGTTCCAGCAGTTCACGGGGGCTCTGACGGCGACGAACGGCCTCGTCACCGGCACGCCGGCGCTCCCGACGCTCGCGGGCCTCACGCCCCGGCGCGACTTCGCGGTCGCGACGCTCGGAGACGACCGCGTGTTCATCTTCGGCGGCCGCTCGGGCGCCGGGCAGGGCTCGCTCGTCCCGGCGGGCGACGCCGTGCTCGAGCTCAACCCGCGGACGAACACCCTCGTGCGCCGGAACGCGACCGGCTTCACGGTCCGCCACTCGATCGGGGCGGCGGCCGTGAAGACGAGCGGCGGTCCCAGGATCTACGTCGTCGGCGGCTACACGGACACGCTCGCGGCGACGAACGCGAGCGCGATCGTCGAGGAGTACAACCCGGCGACCGACACGTGGCGCACCGTCGCGTCGCTCCCGGGGGGCGTCGCCCAGTTCGGGATCGCGGCCGCGGGCGGGGTCAACACGGCCGAGCCGCTCCAGCTCATCCACGTCGTCAGCGGCAACTCCGGGAGCGAGGCCGCCCCCGCCAGTCTGCTCGGAGCCAACGTGCAGAGGTTCCAGGCCGACCCTGCGGGGCCGGGCACCTGGTCCACCTTCCTCGTGGCGGGCCTCACGGCCAGGCGCGGTCACGGAGCGGTGGCCGTGCAGCGCGGCGTCTCGTCGCGCGTCTTCGTGTTCGGCGGCCTGGACGGCGCCGGCACGGTCCTCGACACGGTGGACGAGTACCTCGCGCAGGCCGTGACGCTCGTCGCCACGGTCCACACGAGCATGCCGGGCCCGCGCGCCTTCTTCGGCGCGACGGCCGTCGGGAGCACGAACCAGATCTACGCCATGGGCGGCATCGACGGCGCCGGCGCGGACCAGACGTCGGTCTTCGAGTACACGCCGGCGAACAACGGGCCGGTGGCCGGACCGACGGGCACTCCGAGCGGCACGTGGGTGACGCGCGCCAACCTGAGCGTGGCGCGGAGCCGCCTCGCGTGCTCGACGCCGCCCCCCGTCACGAACCTCCTGCCCTTCAGGAACACGGGGCGTAACGCCGACCAGGACTCGATCGCCGTCTGGATCCAGCAGGCCGTGCGGCCGCTCCGCGGCAACTGGCCGGCGAGCGACCCGGCGGCGGTCCGCGGCCGCGCGCTCTTCGGGCAGGTCGGCTTCGTCGTCGCGGGCTTCAGCTGCGCCACGTGCCACGGCGGCCCGAAGTGGACGCGCTCGCGCGTGGACTACGCGTTCCCCCCGTCGCCCGCCGACAACATCGGTCAGGGCAACGAGAACGTGATCGGCGCCGAGGTGCGCAAGACGGCGACGCAGCCCGGCACCTTCCCGGGCGTGCTCATCAACGTCGGCACGTTCACGCTGGGCGGCGGGCGCACGAACGAGGTGCGCTTCAACGCCGCCGACGTCTCGCAGGCCGTGGCTCCGCTCGGCGCGAACGGGTTCAACATCCCGTCTCTCCTGAGCGTGAGCCAGACGGCGCCTTACTACTACAACGGCCTCGCCCAGACGCTCGACCAGGTGCTCGACGGCTCGCAGGACGGAAACGGCGGCGTCCGGCACCACTTCGTGACGAACGCGCAGGACCGCTCGGACCTGATCCGCTTCCTGCGGACGATCGACGACACGACGCCGATCTTCCCGTAGGCCCCTCGCTCGGGGACGCGGACCCTAGCCGAGCCCGAGCATCGCGAGGAGGCGCCGCAGGAGCCCCGGCCGCACCGGCCGGTCCTGCGGCGCCGCCTTCGTCTTCCCGCGCCGGGCACTCTCGAGGTCGTCGAGGAACGCCTTCCCGTTCGAGTAGCGCACGGAGAGGTCGCGCGAGAGCGCGCGCATGCACACGGCCTCGAGCGGCTTCGGGCACTCGGGGTCGATCGTCGACGGGGCGGGCGGGTCGCTCCCGACCATGGACTCCATGAGGACGAGCGCCGACTTGGCGTCGAACGGCCGCTTGCCGCAGAGCGCCTCGTAGAGGATGACTCCGAGCGAGTAGACGTCGGACTGGGGCGACGCCTTCTTCGACTCGAGCTGGACCTCGGGCGCCGTGTAGCGCGGCATGCCGATGACGGCGTCGGGGGCCGTGAGCCCGAGGTCGGCGCTCTGGTCCTTCGCGAAGCCCACGTCCATGAGGATCGGCTTCTTGTCGGACTCGCGCACGATCACGTTCCCGGGGCGGACGTCGCGGAGGATCAGCCCGCGGCCGTGCGCGAAGGCGACGGCGTCGGCGAGGCCCGCGACGTACCCCACGAGCTCGTCCCGCGCGGGGCGGTCGGTCGTGAGGAGGTCCTCGAGCTTCTTCCCCTCGACGAGGTCCATCGTGTAGTAGGGGATGTCCTCGTGGATCGCGGCCGTGTGCACGGCGATGATCCCCGGGTGGACGAGCTCCTTCAGGACCCGGCGCTCCTGGAGGAAGCGGCGGTAGCTCTTGTCGCCGCCGGTGTCGTAGTCCACGCACGCCTTGAGCGCGACGGGTTTGCCGTCCTTGTCGCGCGCCCGGTAGACCGCGCCGACGAGCCCGGCGCCGATGAACGCGAGCCGGGTGCAGTCCGCGAAGTCGAACCGCTCGCCCGTCACCTTGAGCTTCTTCCGGATGATCGCGTCGATGGGGTGCTGGGGTGCCGGCTTGTCCACCTTGTTCACCTTCTTCGCGGGGGCCGGCGGCGGCGGCGGCGCCGGCGGGGCGAGACTCTCGACGGACGTCGTGAGGACGCTCATGCTCGAGCCCTCGGCCATGACCTCGGCGGCGTGGCGCTCGACGCGCGCGGCGGCCCCGCCGAGCGCCGCCGGCGACGGCGCCGGGGCGGCGGCGGT
>CAZYLP010000228.1:0-10843 GCA_964648345.1 uncultured Planctomycetota bacterium | reverse complement strand
AAGGGGCTCTTCGCCTACCTCAAGGTGTCGATCCTCCCGCTCGGGATCGCGTGGGCCGTGCTGTTCATCGCGATCGCCGCCTTCAAGGCGGCGCGCGAGACCTCGCCCGCGGCGGTGGACACGCTCGTCATGAACCTCCCCGCGTTCGGCGGCCTGTTCCGCCGGCGCGCGATCGCGCACGCGCTCCAGGTCCTGGGCGCGCTCTACCGTTCGGGGATCCCGGTGCGCGACGGCGTGGACGCGGCGGGCGACGCCGCGACTCTCTGGCCCGTGAAGCAAGCCTTCAAGAGGATCGGCGAGCGGATCGACAAGGGGCTCACGATCGGCGACGCGTTCCTCCAGGAGGAGTCGCTGCCGGTCGAGGTGCGGGAAGCGGCGAGCACGGGGGCCATGACCGGCCAGCTCGACGAGACGCTCGCGGGCGCGGAGAAACGCCTCGAGGAGGAGGCGAAGACGCGGCAGTCGCTCATCCTCACCTTCACGCCCGTCGTCATGTTCCTCGTCGCCGCCGTCATGGTCGGCTACGTGGTCATCAGCTTCTGGACCGACCTCTTCGCCGGGCTCGACAAGATCGGACGCTGAGGACGTCGAGAGAGCTACTTCGCCGAGTGGCCGGTGAGGGAGAGAATGCCCTCGACGCCACGCCGAGCCGTCTCTCCCACGTCGTGGAGCGTGCGGCCGAGACCGCCGCGCACCGCGAAGCCCGCCTCCTGCGTCGTGGACATGAGGAGCAAGGCGCCCGGGATCAGCGGCAGGAAGACGACGACGAGGAGCTTGAGCGTCTTCACGTTCCGCTGGTGACGCTTCTCGATGAGCGCGAGCGTGTACTTCTGCGCGTCGGCCGCTCGCTGCGCGCGGAGCTCCTTCTCCTTCCGCTGCTGATAGACCTGGTCTTTCGTCCTTCGCGCGGTCTGGATCTTCTTGGGCGGCTGGCGCGGCTGGTCCGGCTTGACCGGGTCGAGCTCCTTCGACTCCGGGAAGTCCGGCTCGCCGCCGGACTCGGGGAGGAGGACGTAGTCCTGCGTGTTCGTCTGCGCCGCCTCGCCGGGGCCGACGCCCTGAGGGAGCATCTCGAGCTCGACGTCGGGCTGGGCGGAGGCGCTGTTCGAGTCGAACTTGGCGGCGTCCGACATCTCGTCGGGGAGCGCTTCGCGCTTCTTCTCGGGCACCCGGGCGAGCAGGTCGTCGAGCTCCTTCAACGGCTTCAAGTCGCCGAGGAGCTTCTCCTGCTCGATCCGCGCCGCCGACGGCGTCTTCTCGAACTTCTGGGTGTTGCCGGCCGCGGCCTTCTCGATGCGGCCGTCCGGGAAGAGCGCGAAGTCGCCGCGGCACTGCGGGCACTTGATGCGGGTGCGCTTCTTCACGGGCGGGAGCTGGAGGAGACTCCCGCACGCGGGGCACGTGAACTGGACGCGCTCGGGGGCCGCGGTCGCCTGGTCCTCGCTCGAGGAGCCGCTGCCCGGCGTCACGATCACCTTCCGCTGCGCGAAGCACGTCTCGCAGATCGAGGCGGGCGTGCCCGGAGGCGCGTTCGCGATGAGGACGCCGCAGACCTCGCAGTAGTTCATCGGCATCGCGGTCAGATCATCCCGGAGAGCACGAGGATCCCCGCGAGGGCGAGGGCCGCGAGCGTCGTGAAGACGATCGCGAGGACGAAGGGGAACTTGCGGCGCTGCTCGGCGAGAGCGCACGCGACGACGAGAGCGACGGCGACGAGGGACTCGGCGCCGCCCAGGATCAGGAGCACGCCGAGCGTCGGCGCCGTCCACTTGAGGTAGCCGCCCGCCACGACGAGACCCGCGCAGGCGAGCGCGATGACCGCCGCGAGGAGCGTGACGAGCTCGCGCGGAGGCGGCAGGTCGGCGACGGCGGCTCCTGTCTTCGCGCTCGGAGTCGGCGACGGCGGAGCGGCCTCCTCGGCCACGGTCCCTCCAGGAATTGGTACTCTAGCACAGCGCGACCGGAGGGAGCACCGCGCGGACCATGCTCGAGGGGAAGAAGATCGCGGTGCTCGGCGTCGGGAAGATCGGCGAGGCGATCATCCGCGCCCTCATCGACCGGGGAGGCGTCCGGGGCCCGGACATGACGGGCACGGCGGCCCGCGATGAGTCCGTCGCGCGCATCGAGCGGCTCGGGATCAAGGCCGCGGCCACGAACACCGACGCCGCGCGCGGAGCGGACATCATCCTCATCGCGGTCAAGCCGACCGTCGTCCCGCAGGTCTGCGCCGACATCGCGCCCGTGATCGCGAAGGGCGCGCTCGTCGTCTCGATCGCCGCCTCGGTGACCACGAAGACGCTCGAGAGCGCGCTCGGAGCGGGAGTCCCGGTCGTCCGCGTCATGCCGAACACGCCCTGCCTCCTCGGCGAGGGCATGAGCGTCCTCGCGCGCGGCTCCGTCGCGAAGGACGAGCACCTCCGCCTCGCGCGCGCCCTCTTCGACGCCGTCGGACGCACGGCCGTCCTCGACGAGAAGCTCATGGACGGCGTGACCGGCCTCTCGGGGAGCGGACCGGCGTACGTCTACGTCGTCATCGAGAGCCTCGCGGAGGCCGGCGTGAAGGTCGGGATCCCCCGCGACGTCTCGACGCTGCTCGCGGCGCAGACCGTGCTCGGAGCGGCCCGCATGGTCCTCGAGCTCGGAGAGCACCCTGCCCTCTTGAAGGACGCCGTCACCACGCCCGCGGGCTGCACGGTGGACGGTCTCCTCGAGCTCGAGGAGGGCGGCCTCCGCGTCACGCTCATCAAGGCGGTCATGCGAGCGACCGAGCGCGCGCGCGAGCTCGCTCCGCCGCCGGAGACGAAGTGAACCTCCCGGGGCCGCTCGCCCTCGTCACGGGCTCGGCCGCGGGCTTCGGTCTCCTCACCTCGGTCGAGCTCGCGCAGGCGGGCTTCAACGTCTTCGCGACCATGCGCGACCCCGCGCGGCGCGAGAAGCTCGACGCGGCCGCGAAGGCGGTCATGGTCCAGGACCGGATCCACGTCGAGCGCCTCGACGTGACCGACCAGTCCTCCGTGGACGAGTGCGCCGCGAAGGTGCACGAACGCGGCCCCCTCTCCGTGCTCGTGAACAACGCGGGCTACGGTCTCGGCGGCTTCGCGGAGGACGTCTCCCTCGACGAGCTCCGCGCTCAGTTCGAGACGAACTTCTTCGGACTCGTCCGCACGACGAAGGCCTTCATGCCGCGCATGCGCGAGGCACGCGCGGGGACGATCGTGAACGTCTCGAGCGTGGCGGGGACGATCGGTCAGCCCGGCCTCTCGTCGTACCACGCTTCCAAGTGGGCCGTGGAGGGCTGGAGCGAGAGCATCCGCCACGAGCTCGCACTCTTCGGGGTGCGCGTCGTCCTCGTCCAGCCCGGGGCGTTCCGCACCGACATCTTCGAGCGGAATCGCCGCCTCGCGAAGCGCTGCGACGACGCGACCTCGCCCTACTTCGCGCTCACGCAGAAGATGGCGAAGTACGTGGACCAGGAAGTCCAGACCATGGCGGACCCCCGCGCGGTCGCCGAGCTCATCGTCTCCATCGCGCGCGAGGAGAACCCCGCGCTCCGCTATCCGATCGGGCGCGACGCGCGCCTCGCGATCATCGCGAAGCGGTTCCTCCCCGCGCGCCTCTTCCTCTGGGTGGTCAAGAAGCGCATGGAGCAGGCGCTTCGCTAGAAGCCGATCCTGAAGCCGACACCGCTGCGGTGACCGACGCGCACGCCCACGCCGACTCCGCCGACGCGCACGCCCACGCCGACTCCCACGCGCACGCGAGGACCGCAGTTGTCGTAGTAAGTCGGACGCGACCAGCAAGGATCGTAGTACGTCCGCGGGCCACAACCATTGCCGTAGCCGCTGTTCACGTAGACGACGCGCGGAGAAGGCGCGGGCTCGCGGACGTAGACGACGCGCGGCTCCTCGGGCGCCGGCTCGCGCACGTAGACGACGCGCGGCTCGGCGGGCGGCGGAGGAGGAGACGGCGCCAGGTAGACGAGCGGTTCACGCTCGACAGGAGCGGCGCGCCGGACTGGCGCCGCGACCACGGAGCGGCGCTCTTCGATGATCACGAAGGGGTCGCTCGTCGGACGCTCGGTGGGCATGGGGAGCGTGCGAGGAGCGCAAGGCTGAGTGGTCCTCGGGCTCGCCGGGCGAGGAGCGGTGGGCTCCTCGGTGCGCACCGACGGCATCTCGCGCGTCGGCCGCTCCGTGCGACCGGTCGCCGTGCGCGGCGTGTCGTCCCAGGGCTGCACGTACGTCGGCTGCGCGTAGGTCGGCCGCGCGTAGGTGCGCGAACCGACGGTCGCGTTCTCCTGGGCATGGACGGCCGGCGCGAGAGCGAGGAGAGCGACGAGACTCAGGGCATATCTCATGAGAGTCCGCTCCTCCTTCACGAATCCTAGTTATCCTTACGTTCGAGCTTCATGACGGGCGCCCGCGTTCGAGTCCTCCTCGTCACCTTCACGGCTCTCGCCGTCCTGCTCGCGGCATGTCCCGGCGGCAACGGGGGTTCGGGGAGTGTCCGCGTTCGGGTCGCGCCCGTCGGCGCTGCGATGGTCACTCTCTGGTAGGCGTCCATGGGATTCGAGCAGCACGTGAAGACCCCGGCGGCCTCCGGCGAGCTCGCGGGGCCGCGCGACAAGCTCCATGAAGCGCGTGTGACGGTCGAGGCCGCGGACGGTTCCGAGACGACGAGTGCGCGCTTCTCGGTCTCGGCCGTGACGACGCTCGTGGACGTGGGGCAGCTCAGGATCTGGCCCGCGAAGGTGGACTACAAGCGCGACGGCTCACGCGTCCGCTTCTCGTGGCCGCCGCTCACCGGCCCGGACGTGCCCGAGTCGATCCGTTACTCGCTCCTCTTCGTCTACAAGAACGCCGCCGGCGACGAGTCCGAGGGCACCTTCGTCACGAAGGGCGAGTGCGAGGCCGTCCGCACGATCTCCGAGCTCTCGGAGATCTTTCCCGACCGCGACCCGACCAAGACGACCATGACGATCCGGATCCGCGTCTACTCGGGCGGTGTCCAGGAGGGCTCGATCTGGGCGGGTCCGAAGCAGGAGTGGGCCGTCCCCGAGGACCTCCCGCTGCCGCTCCCGGGTGCGAAGTAGTCGTGGCCCTCGCGACGCGCGAAGAGCTCCGGCCGAAGATCGCCGCGAGCTACTCCTTCAAGCGGCACGTGGTGCTCATGCACATCTTCACGCTCGCGGCGATCGGAGGCGCGCTCTCGCAGCTCCGCGAGCTCGAGCCGATCGAGCTCCTCGCGGTCCCGGGGACGTTCCTCTTCGCGAACGCGGTCGAGTACCTGTTCCACCGCTTCCCCATGCACCATCTCTGGCCGGGGTTCGGTCTCCTCTTCGACCGGCACACGGTCCATCACCACGCGTACTTCCGCGCGGACTCGATGCTCGTCCAGGACTCGCGCGACATGCGCTTCGTCCTCTTCCCGGTGTTCGCGGGGGTGCTCGTCGTCCTCCTCACCGCGGTGGGAGGCGCGCTGCTCCATCTGGCGGTGAGCTGGAACGTCGGGGTCTTCTTCATGGCGACCGCGACCCTCTACTACCTCGTCTACGAGTGGTTCCACGCGAGCTTCCACCTCGCGACCGTCGAGCGCCTCGCTCGCTTCCCGATCATCGGCCGCGCCGCGCGGCGCCATCGCCTCCACCACGAGCCGGCCCGCATGACAGAGGTGAACTACAACATCACCTTTGCCCTGTTCGATCGGGTGTTTGGGACGATCGACCCTTCGTAAAGCCCGCGTGACACGAAAGGGCGCGCACGTCGTTCCCGCCTACACCCTTACGTAGGTCTTACCGAAGTCACAAGGACAAGCCCCTCCGGTCGATGCAACCATCACTGCGTCTCGGCAAGGGCCGTGCACACCGTTGCGCCGAGATACCACCAGGAGGAAGGGCCATGCACCTCGCGCTTTTGATGCCGGGACCGATGGGGACGCTGCTGATCCTGTTCATCGCGCTCCTCATCTTCGGCAAGAACTTGCCGGGGGCGATGAGGTCGCTCGGCTCGTCCATGAACGAGTTCAAGAAGGGCATGCAAGAGGCCGGTAACGACGCCGCTCTCGTAGCCCCCGCGGAGCAGACCGCTGCTCCGGCGCCCGCGCCTGTCGCGGTCACGAAGCAGCTGCCTTAACCAGGCGTTGCTGCCAGAACCAGGCGTCTTCTGTTTCAACGCCGAAGACGCCGAAGATAGGCCGCTGCGAGAGGCCGCCGATCTTCGATCGGCGCCTCTCGCAGCAACCAACCTCGATTTGGCGATTCGAGCGCACCGTGCTGCGCGCTCTGAATCGCCAATCAACCGTGCGTGGCGTGCTCCTCGTCCGTCGAGGGGCTGCTCGCCGGAGCATCGGCCGGCTCGGAGGGCGCGCCGCCCTCGGCCGGACGCTCGCCGCCGCGCTCGCCGCCACGGTCTCCGCGATCGCCGCGGTCACCCCGGTCGCCACGCCCGCCGCGATCGCCACGGCCGCCACGGTCGCCACGGCCACCGCGATCGCCACGGCCGCCACGGTCGCCGCCACGCCCACCACCACGGTCACCGCGCGGCGGAGCGTTCGGGTCCTCGGCGGGGAGGCCCTTCTTCTGGCGATCGATCCGCTTCTTCGAGAGCTTGATGCGGCCCTGCGGGTCCACGTCGATCACCTCGACGTCGACCACGTCGCCCATCTTGACCACGTCCGTGACCCGCTCGACGTATCCGTCCGCGAGCTCGGAGACGTGGACGAGGCCCTCCTGGCCCGGGAAGATCTCGACGAACGCGCCGAAATCCTTGATCGAGACGACCTTCCCCTTGAACTGCGTCCCGATCTTCACCTCGGCCGAGAGCGCGCGGACCATGAGCTCGGCGTCGTCCATCTTCGACTGCGGCCCGCCGGCGATGACGACGATGTTCTTCTGGTCGTCGATCTCGATCTTGGTCTTGGTCTCTTCCTGGAGCTTGCGGATGACCTTCCCACCGGGGCCGATCAGGGCGCCGATCTTCTCCGGGTTGATCGGGATCTGGATGATCTTCGGCGCGTACGCCGAGACCGCCGCGCGCGGCGCGGGGAGCGCGCTCAGCATCTGACGGAGGATGTAGATCCGGCCCTCGCGCGCCTGGTGGAGGGCCTTCTCCATGATCGCCCGGTCGAGGCCCTTCATCTTGATGTCCATCTGGAGGGCCGTGATGCCGGTCTGCGTGCCGGCGACCTTGAAGTCCATGTCGCCGTAGTGGTCCTCGGTCCCGAGGATGTCCGAGAGGATCGCGTACTTCTCGCCCTCCTGGACGAGGCCCATGGCGATGCCGGCGACGGGCCGCTTGATCGGAGCGCCCTCGTCCATCATGGCCAGGGTGCCGCCGCAGACCGACGCCATCGACGACGAGCCGTTCGACTCGGTGATGTCGGACACGATGCGGATCGTGTAGGGGAACTTCTCGAAGGCCGGGATGACGACCTTGAGCGCACGCTCCGCCAGGTTGCCGTGGCCGATCTCGCGCCGCTTCGGGCCGCGGTTCGCCCACGCTTCGCCGACCGAGTAGGACGGGAAGTTGTAGTGGAGCATGAACTTTCTCGTGACCATGTCGCGGAGCCCGTCGATCCGCTGCTCGTCCATGATCGTGCCGAGCGTGCAGGTGACGAGCGCCTGGGTCTCGCCGCGCGTGAAGAGGGACGAGCCGTGGACGCGGGGGAGGAGGCTCACCTCGACGGTGATCGGGCGGATGTCGGTGAGCCCGCGGCCGTCGTTGCGCTTGCCCTTGCTGACGATCGCGTTTCTGATCACGCGCTCGAGGACGGCCTCCCAGGCCTCCTTCACCTTCGCCTGCTTCTTCTTGAGCTCGGCCGCGTCGGTGATGCCCTTGGTCATCTTCTCGACGCACGCCTTCTTCATGTCGGAGATGGCGTTCGCGCGGGCGTGCTTGCCGGGCGTGAAGTTCTTGACCTCGAGCTCCTTCTGGTACTCCTTCGCGATGGCGTCGATGAGCTCGTGCTCCTCGGGCGGCTCCTGGAAGGGGACCTTCTTGACGTTCGCCTTCTGGCAGAGCTCGTCGATGAGGTCGGCGATCTGCTTGCAGACCTCGTGGCCCTGGAAGAGGGCGTCGAGCATCTTGTCCTCGGGGACCTCGTTCGCCCCCGCCTCGACCATCGTGATCGCGTCGCGCGTGCCCGCGACGGTGAGCTCGAGGTCGCCCTCGTCCACCTGCGTCGCCGTCGGCATGATCACGAGCTCTTTGTTGACGATGCCCATGCGGACCGCGCCGATCGGGCCCTGGAACGGGATCGAGCCCGCGAGCGAGAGAGCGGCGGAGGCGCCGATGATCCCGAGGATGTCCGGGTCGTTCTCGCCGTCGGCCGAGAAGACGAGGCTCTGGACCATGACCTCGTTGAAGTAGCCGCGCGGGAAGAGCGGCCGGATCGGCCGGTCCATGAGGCGCGACGTGAGGATCTCCTTGGTCGTCGGACGTCCCTCACGCTTGAAGAAGCCGCCCGGGATCTTGCCCGCGGCGTACGTCCCCTCGCGGTAGTCCACCGTGAGCGGGAAGAAGTCCTGACCCTCCTTGCCGGGTCCCTCCGTGGCGGCGACGAAGACCATCGTGTCGCCGTAGGTCACCATGACCGCGGCGCCGGCCTGACGGCCGATCTTGCCCGACTCGAGCTTGAGCGTCCTCCCCGCGATCTCGCGGGAGACGGTCACCGGAGTCTGGAGCGGAATGACGGATCCCATGTGTTTTCCTCTTTGTCCTCTTTGGCCTCTTTGCGGCATGCCCCCGCGGCCGAATGGCGCGAGGTGCGTAGAAACGAAGTGAGCGCGGAATCGCTCGGGACCCCTGTGGGTGCCCGACCGCCGCGCTCAACAAAAACCTTGGACGTTCGGGCGCGAGCCGTTGTCGTGACTTACTTGCGCAGCCCGAGAGTGTTGATGAGCTTCTGGTAGCCGTCCCGATCCTGCTTCGAGAGATACCGGAGCAGGCGGTTGCGCTTGCCGACGAGCATGAGGAGCCCGCGACGAGTCGTGTGATCCTTGCGGTGCGTCTTGAGGTGCTCGGTGATGTACTTGATCCGCTCGGTCAGGATGGAGACCTGAACCTGCGGCGAACCCGAGTCCTTCTCGTGAGTGCGGAAGCTCTGCACGAGCTCGACCCGCTTGTCCTTAGTCATCATGGATTTGAGACCCTTGCCTCGTTGTGTTTTTGGTCCGGTAAAGAAGGCGCGGATGTTAGCAAGGAGTCCCGGCGATGCAACGGGAATCGTACAATCGGACCCGTGCTCAGGATCCACGCGTTCGAGTGGAACGACAACCCGAGAGCTCCGCGATGGCTCCGCGACTCGATCGTCGAGATCCTCGGGCGCGGGCTCCGCTGGGGCAAGATCTACGTGCCCGTCGCGCCGCTCTTTGCGCGGTTCCTCGAGCGGGCCGGCGCTTCGAGCGTCCTCGACCTCGCGAGCGGTTCGGGCGAGCCCTGCCGCATCCTCCTCGACGCGCTCGAGGAGGCGGGTGAGAAGCCGCCGCGCTTCGTCCTCTCCGACCTGTTCCCGAACGAGCCCGCGCTCCGCTCGGTCGCGGAGCGGTACCCCGGCCGCGTCGAGGTCGTGACCGAGAGCGTGGATGCGACCGCGGTCCCCGAGCGCTTCGACCAGCCCGCGCGGACCATCATCACGGCCTTCCACCACTTCACGCCCGAGCTCGCCGCCAGGATCTTCGCGGACGGCGTCGCGAAGAAGCGCGCGATCTTCATCCTCGAGCCCGGAGGGCGGCGGCTGCGCCTCGTCCTCTCCGTGCTCCCCGCCATGATCCTCGGGACCCTCGCGAATCCGTTCGTCGCGGAGCGGGACCGGATCGTGAAGTTCATCTTCACGTTCCTCCTCCCGGTCATCCCGCTCGCCGGGTTCTGGGACGCGTGCGTGAGCACGCTCCGCGTCTACACCGAGCCCGAGCTCCGCGCGATGGTCGAGCCGCTCGGAGGCGGCTACACGTGGGAGTACCACGTGGTCCCCTTCACGCCTTTCGGCCGGGCCACGATCTTCCTGGGCCTCCCGCCGGTAGCCCTTCCCCTCCACGCGGCGCCCGCTTAGACTCGACGCGCCTGGGAGGTCGGCCGTGCTCCCGATCTATGCGACCGCGCTCGCCATCGGCGGGACTCTCCTCTTCGCCTCGGTCGTGCTCGGACACCACGGTGCCGATCACGACCTCCACGTCGGCGGCGGCGCCGACTCGGGCCTGCCGTCTGTTGGGGGCGGACACGACCACGGCGGCCCCGAGCTGGGCCTCGTCGCGGGGTTGCTCTCGTTCCGCTTCTGGACGTTCGCGCTCGCGTTCTTCGGTCTCACGGGCGTGATCTTCGAGAAGGTCGTGCCCCTCTCGAGCGGCGGCCAGGTGCTCGGGGTCGCCGTCGCCGCGGGCGTCATCGTGGGCTTCGCCGCCGCGACGATCGTCAACAAGCTCCGCGCCGACACCGTCACCTCGACGCCGACCGAGCTCAGCTACGTCGGGCTCGAGGGGGAGGTCCTCCTCGACGTGACGCCCGCGGAGCAGGGGCGGATCCGCGTCAGCGCGCGCGGCTCGCTCATCGACCTCCCCGCGCGCACGGACGGGCCGAGCTTCGCCAAGGGGGGCAAGGTCCTCATCGTCGACGTCGCGAACGGCATCGCCCGGATCGCTCCGCCGAAGACCATCTAGCGCAGACCGCCTGGCGCAGGAAACACGTAGCTCAGGAAACACGCAGCTGGAGGACTCATGCAGGAATTCATGCTCGTCGTGAGCGCGACGTTCGTCGTCGTCGTCCTCGTCACGATCGCCCTGCTCATCGTCAAAGCCATCATGTTCATCTGCCGGCCGAACGAGGTGCTCATCTTCTCGGGCCGGCGGCAC
>CAZYLP010000227.1:0-10855 GCA_964648345.1 uncultured Planctomycetota bacterium | reverse complement strand
AGCTGCTTCTTCAGATCTCCGGCGGGCTCCCACGCCGTCCACGCCCAGGCCACGAGGACGAGGAGCGCGGCCACGAGCGTCCACGCGGCGGCGACGACCTGGGGGCTCACGCGCCGGCCGAGGTCGAGCGTCCCCGTGTGGTCGAGCGTCGCCTCGTACGCCGCGGGCGCGAGCGTGACGATCGCGTCGGCCGGGATGTTGAGCTGCTTGACGCTGTCGAGGTCGATGCGGAACAGGAGCTCGATGTCGATGAGCTCGGCCGGGCGCCCGAAGGAGACGACGATCTCCTTGGTCGGGAACTCGATCCCCGCGGGGAGGGAGACCGCGTAGCGGATGCGGGCGAGCTCGCCGCCGCCGCACGCGCGCTCGAGGTCGTTGCTCTCCTGCTTCAAGCGCTCGAGGATCTCGTCCACCCACTCCTGGGTGCCGGGCTCCTTCTCGACCTTGAGGACGCGGGCGAGGAGCGGGACACCGCGGGCCGCGAGCGAGACCGTGAGCGACGTGGGCTCGATGAAGACGAACGCCTCGGCGGCGTCCTCGTCGATGCGGGCCGCGTGAGTGACAACGGTCTCGAGGAACGCGACCTGCGACGAGGTGATCCGCGTCGCCTTGATCGCCGTCACGTCGAGCGCCTGCGTGGTCTGGTCGACCTCCGCGCGCGACGCGTAGCTCACGAGCACGGACTTGATCGAGTCGTTGCCGACGCGGACCTTGCCCATGAGCCGCTTCGAGTGGACGAGCGGCGTGTCCGAGGTGATCGCGCCCCGGACCGCGCCCTCGACCGCGCGCGTCCCGACGGGGAGCGCGAGCACGCGCGTCCCGACGCCGCCCTGCGAGTGGAGGACGGCGCAGGGCTGCATCTTGTCGCCGAGCCTTTGCCGCAGCGTCGCGAGGGCCGCGATGATCCGGGGCAGACGGTCCTCGCCGGGGGCGCTCCCCTCGGCGAGGGCGACCTCCTCGTAGCGGGTCGCGACCTGCCGGCCGCTCTCGTAGGGCTGGAGCTCGAGGTAGCGGATGTGCGTCCGCCCGATCTCGAGCGCGGCGCCGACGCGCACGCAGGCGCGCGGCGGCTCGAGCGCGCCGACCGGCTCGAAGTGGACGCCGCCCGTCGCGTTCTTGCGGATCCACGTCTCGAGGAGCTTCGCCGTCGAGGGGTTCCGCTCCGTGCCCGACCCGACCGGGCGCAGGTCCGGGACCGTCACGTCGAGCGGCTTCTTGATGACGAGGTCCTCGGCCGTGTCGTGAGGCGAGGCCGCGTGGAGGTCGCGCATGCGCTGCTCCATGTCGCGGAGGACGTTGTCCACCTCGCTGTTCGACATGGCGCGCGTCGTCTCCTCCGTGGCCTGCGGCTGGCTCACGTCGGATTCGATGAGCTTGATCTCCTTCTGGACGTCCGACTCCTCGTCGGGGCTCGTCCCCTCGCCGGGCACGAACATCGCCGGCGGCAGCGCCGGGAGGTCGGGGTCGACGAGCGACGGGTCGATCGGGAAGCTCGCCCGCGAGTTCCGGTCGCCCGCGTCGTCGAGGAAGGTGCGGGCCTTCGAGCGGTCGAGCTCGCGCGTCTCCTCGGACTCCGGGGCCGCGATGTCGAGCCAGCTCGAGCTCATGGGCTGCGTCGAGCCCTGGGAGTCGAAGTCGGGGACGGGCGGCTCCTCGGGAGCGACGGCCTCGACGGAGCCCGTCACCGCCGCGCCGTCCGCGTCCGCGGCGGGCTCCGGGGCGGTCTCGCCGTCGCCGGCGCTCTCCGTCTTGCTCTCACCCTCCGGCATCTCGGGGAGCGGCGGGGGCGGATCGGCCGTCTCCTGGAACCGGATCGTCTCGCTCGGCGGGTCCTGCGGGGTCACCTGGGATGTCTTCTCGGCGGCCGACTGGTCGCGGGAGGCCTCGGCGCCGGTCGTCGTCTTGTTCGGATCGTCCGCCGCCTCCTCCGTCCCGGCCGTCTCGCGGGGCGTCCTGACGGTCTCGCTCGCGCCCTCCGAGCCTTCGGGCGCGGCCCCCTCCGCGCCGCCGCCGTCCTCACCGAAGAGACCGTCGAAGGCCTCGCGGTAGCTCGCGTCCACGTCCTCGTCGTCGGGCTTGGGAGCGCTCACTTCACGTCTCGCTTCCGGGCCACGAGCTCGGCGAGCTTCTTCGCGAGCTCGGGGTCCGACTTCTCGAGGCGCGCGATGTCCTCCTCGGCTGGCTTCCCGGCGAGGAAGCGCGCGAGCCCGAGCTTGAACCGGAGCTCGGCGTCCTCGCTCGCCTCGAGGGCCTTCTCGAGCTCGGCCGCGGCCTCCGCGGCGCGGCCGAGGCGGAGGAGGACGCGCCCCGCCTCCACGTGCGAGCCGCGGTCGTTCGCGCGCTGGAGCGCCGGGACGACGCCCGGCTCCGCCGTCGCCGCGGCGGCCATGGCCACGCCGGCGCGGAGGTAGGCGGCGAGCGCCTCGTCGAGCGCGCCCGCGCGCTCGTGGAGCGCGCCCGCGCGCATGGCGCACGTCACGGCGACCTGGCCGCGCGCGCGCTTCTCGGCGAGCTCGAAGGCCTGCGCGGCGGCCTTCGTGTCGCCGAGGCGGTCGTGGACGCCCCCGAGCGCGATCGCGGGCTCGGCGCGGTCCGAGCCCACGGCGGCGGCCTCGATCAGGACGTCGCGCGCCTCGGCGAGACGGCCCACCTTGGCGTGGACGAGGCCGAGGTCGTAGAGGGCGAGGGCGCGGAACGAGGAGACCGCCGAGATCTCGGCGAGGAGCGTGACCGCGCGGTCGTGGTGGCCGGTGCGGCTCTCGACGACCGCGAGCTTGATCGTGATCGCGTCGTCCTCGGGCGCCCGCTGGTGAGCTTCGGCGAGGCGGGCCCGGACTTCCTCGAGGCGGCTCCGCTCGTGGAGCGGCCCGGCGTGGAGCTTGTGGCCGTCGTCCGAGAAGGCCTCGATGGTCTTCTCGATCTCGCCGTTCTTGTCGGCGTCACCCTCGGCGCGCGCGGCGGTCGCGGCCGCGGCGGCTCCGATGATGAGGAAGAGCATGACCCCGGTGACTCTCACCAACCCCCCATGTCAGGCAGGATACGAAGGAAAGCATCGGCCGTGCAAGCCGGTCCGAACCGCTGCCGACCGGGACGGGGTTGCTCGGAGCGGGGCCGACTTGCCATGATCTCGGCCGGGGGGTCTCCGTTGGTCCGCGGGAAGTACCTCGTCATCGTCGCGCTCGTCGCGCTGCCGCTCGGCGTCCTCGCCGAGGATCAGCCGCCGGCGAAGGAAGCGCCGCCCAAGGACGCTGGCCGCGTCCGCCTCGAGCTCCGCAACGCGCCCCTCGCGTCCGTCCTCCGGGCGCTCTGCGAGCGCAAGGGGCGCACGCTCGTCCTCCGCGAGGAGGTGCCCGAGCGCGTGAGCCTCAGCTTCTCCGACATGACGGTCGACGACGCGTTCGACCAGCTCATCGCCCTCCACGGCTACCGCAAGGAGGAGGACGGCGACAAGACGATCGTGACGAGGCGCGTCGCCGACGTGACCTCGGGGACCGTCAGCGACGACCCCGTCGGGCGCCTCTACCCGCTCGTGCGCCTGCGCCCGGACTTCGCCGTCGCTGCCCTGGAATCGGTCACCGCCGGGAAGGCCGCGTTCGACATCCTCCCCGGCGCCGAGCTCCTCGTCGTCGCGCGGCCGTCCGTCCACGAGGGCGTGCGGGCGTGGCTCGCCGATGCCGACCGGGCTCGTCAGGACGGGCGTCTCTTCCGCCTGTTCAACCGCACGATCTCCGGCGTCGACTCGGCGACCGCGGTCACCCACGACCCGATCGCGCGCGAGGTCGGCCGCATGCTCTCGCCGCTCGGGGTGCTCGAGGTGGACCTCGCGCGGAACGCGCTCATCGTGCGCGACGAGTCCCTCGTCCTCGAGCGGGTCGCGCGGCGCATCGCCGTCCTCGACCGGGCCCCGCTCCCCGTCACCGTCGAGATCGCGGCCCTCCAGGTCGAGCCGGGCACGCACCTCCCGGGCTTCGCGCCGACGAACGACCTCCCCCACGGCTTCGCGGCCGAGGGGAACGGCGGGATCATGGCCTGCTTCCCGTCCGAGTCGTCCACGTTCGACGAGTTCATCCGCGCCTTCACGAACCACCCGACCGAGCTCGACATCGCCGAGCTGCGCGGCCGCACCAAGGAGAAGACCGACGAGCGGAAGACGATCACGCTCGGCCTCGACCACCGCATGCCGTCCGGAATCGCGATCACGCCCCGGATCGTCCCGGGCGGCGTGGAGCTCGAGATCCGTGCCGGCACCGCCGAGACGCGCGTCCGCGTCCCGAACGCGCGGCCCGTCGCGATCCGCGGCCTCGTCAAGACCGATCACTGGACGGGTGGCTGGTCGTCCGAGCGGCGAGAGCTCGTCCTCCTCGTCCAGGCGCAGGCGGAGCTCCAGCCGCCGAAGGCGCCCCGCGACGCGCCGGCGCCGCGCGAGCGGACGCCCGAGCTCGCCCTCCCGGACGACTGGGCCAAGGCCTCGTCCGGCCGCTGATCCGGCCCCCGGCGTGCACGGTTCGGCCGAGGGAGGCCGAACGTGTTCGACATCGTGACCCGTGCTCGACGCGCCGACATGATGGCGCAGGGATTCCGCGACCTCTTCGCCGCCGGCTGGCTCGGCGAGCAGCTCTTCGCTCAGGCCGGGCTCCACCGCGCCGTCTCGGTCCTCGATGACCCGCGCGAGCGCTCGAAGGTGATCCGCGCCGCGTGGCGCGCCGAGCGGCCGTTCGGCCGCGCGATCGAGCTCGGGCTCGGCGCCGCGTCGCTCGCGATGCTCGTGATCGACGCGCGCCGCGGCCGCTGGCTCGACGTCGCGGCCTCGGCCTGCGGGCTCGCCGCGGTCGCGACCGCCGTCGGGAGCGAGGTCTCGGGCTCGACGATCGGCCGCGCCGACGCGGACGGGACGCCGATCGAGACCGCCTTCACGGCCCACGCCGACACGCCGGACGCCGCGCGCCGCGCGCAGTCCGTCCTCAAGGTCCTCGCGCCCGTCGGCCTCGGCCTCGCCGTCGCCTCGCTCGCGCTGTCGGTCTGCTCGCGGAGCTGCGACCGCGGCTAGGGCGCGAAGCCCTTGAGGAGAGCCCGGACGAGCGTGCGGACCTCGAGCTCGTCCGGCTTCCCCGGCTGCTTGATGACCTGCTCCATGTTGTAGGAGCAGGTGGCCGCCTCGAAGGCGCCGAGGATGACCTCGGTCCTCAGGTCCGCGGTGAGCTCGCCCCGCTCCTGGCCGCGGGCGATCACCTTCCGCAGCGCGGCGCGCTTGCGGTCCACGTGCGCGCGCACGGAGGGGGCGTTGTCGGTGCCGAGCGTCTCGAACGCGCCGGGCACCGTGGACACGAAGAGGGACAGGAAGGCGCGCTCGCGCGCGGCGTGACGCGCCGTCGCGAGAGCGACGGCCTCGAGCTGCTCGCGCGCCGTCGTCGCGGACTCGACGGCGTCGTCCACGACGGCCTCGAAGTCGGCGAGGCGCCGCTCGAGGAGGCGGAGGAACATCGCGTCCTTCGAGTCGAAGAACTTGTAGAGGGAGCCCACGGCGTAGCCAGCCTCGCGCGCGATCTCGGCCATGGAGGCGGCGTGGTAGCCGTGGCGCGTGAAGACGCGCTCGGCGGCGAGGAGGACGTCGTCCTGGCGGTGCGCGCGCTCGCGCTCGCGGCGGCTGCTCGCGACCGTACGGCGGCCGGTCGTCGCTCGGGTCTTCACCACGGAGGTCCCCCGGGCCGGAAGTCTAGCCCTGAACTTGACGTCTCTGCAAGGTGAACTTAGATTCACCCTGCGTGATTCTCCGTTCACCACGGGTTCCTCCGCTCCACGGAGCGGAAATGCCCGCGGGGGCCGCGGAGTTTCACGCTCGGGTTTCCTGGAGGGGGCATGACTTCGGGCGTTCAGGCGCGCCGGATCCTCGTCTCGCTCGGCCTCGCGGCCATCGCCGCGGCCGGAGCAGGCTGCGAGCACGCGACCGGGGGCGACAAGGGAGCCGGGGGCGGCTTCCAGATGCCGCCGGCCCTCGTCACGGCGGCGACGGTCCAGTCCGCGAGCCTCCCCGTCTACCTCGATGCGATCGGCCGCTGCACGGCGTTCGAGAACGTCGCGGTCCAGGCGCAGGCGACGGGGACGATCGTCGCGATCCACTTCAAGGACGGCGCCGACCTCGAGGTGGGCGCCCCCCTCCTCACGATCGACCCGCGGCCCTACCAGGCCCAGCTCGACCTCGCCGAGGCGAACCTCGCCCAGTCCGAGGCGCAGCTCGCGCTCGGCAAGAGCGAGTTCGAGCGCATGGCCAAGCTCCTCACCTCGAACGCGGTCTCGCGCCAGGAGCACGACGCGCGGCAGAACGCGGTCGAGGTCGCCCAGGCCCAGGTCAAGTCGAGCCGGGCCGCGGTCGCCACGGCGAAGATCAACCTCGACTTCTGCACGATCCGCTCGCCGATCCAGGGCCGGGCCGGGCAGCGCCTCGTGGACCTCGGCAACGTCGTCGTCGCCAACGGGGGCACGACGCTCGTCACGATCCAGCGGCACGACCCGATCTACGTGGACTTCTCGGTCTCGGAGCGCGACCTCGCGTCGATCCGGCGGTCGTTCGCGGAGAAGACCCTCCGGGCCGAGGCGCAGGTCCCCGGGCCCGACGGGGCGGCGCGCGACGGCGCCGTCACCTTCCTCGACAACGCGGTGCAGGACTCGACGGGCACGATCCGTCTCCGCGCGCAGCTCGAGAACCACGACCACGTCTTCTGGCCCGGCCAGTTCGTGAACGTCCGCGTCGTCCTCCGCCAGCGGAGCGACGCGCGCGTCGTCCCAGCGGCCGCGATCCAGGTCGGACAGAAGGGGCCGTACGTCTACGTCATCAAGGCCGACCAGGGCGCCGAGCTCCGCCCCGTCGTCGTCGGTCAGCGGCACGGCGCGCGGGTCGTCGTCGAGAGCGGGCTCGAGCTCGGCGAGCAGGTCGTCGAGACGGGCCAGCTCATGATCTTCCCGGGCGGCAAGGTCGCGATCGCTCCTCCGGGTGACGCGAAGTGAGCCTCTCCGAGCCCTTCGTCCGCCGTCCCGTCATGACGGCGCTCCTCACCGTCACGTCGGTCCTCTTCGGCGTCTACGCGTACTCCAGGCTCCCCGTGAACGACCTCCCCGCGGTCGACTACCCGGTCATCCAGGTCCAGGTCGGCTACCCGGGCGCGAGCCCGACGACGATGGCGAACAACATCGCCACGCCGCTCGAGCGCCAGTTCATGCAGATCAACGGGCTCGAGCTCATCACGTCGAAGAGCGTCCAGGGCAACTGCAGCCTCACGCTCCAGTTCGACCTCTCGAAGAACATCGACGCCGCGGCGACGGACGTGCAGACGGCGATCACCCAGGCGACGGGCAGCCTGCCCGTGGACCTCCCCTCGCCGCCGACGGTCTCCAAGACGAACCCGAACGACCAGCCGATCATGTACATCGCGCTCGCGAGCAACTCGCAGACGGTCGGGCAGCTCTACGACTACGCCAACACCCAGTTCGCGCAGCGCGCCTCGATCATCCCGGGCGTCTCGCGCGTCGCCGTCTTCGGCACCAAGTCCGCCGTGCGCATCAAGGCGGACCCGCGCTCGCTCGCGACGCGCGGCCTCACGTTCGAGGACCTCGTCCAGGGCGTCAAGAACGGGACGAGCTACCAGGGCGCCGGCCAGCTCGACGGCTCCGAGCGGACGTTCCTCCTCCAGCCGCAGGGCCAGCTCACGAAGGCCGAGGCGTACGAGGACCTCATCATCGGCATGAAGGACCGCTCGCCGGTCCACGTGCGCGACGTGGCGACCGTCGAGGACGGCGTCGTGGACGAGCGCCTCAAGATGAACTTCTGGGCGCGCGGCCACGAGGCGCCGACGGCGACCGTCGTCGCCGCCGTCTTCCGCCAGGCGGGCGCCAACGCCGTCGAGGTCGCCTCGTCGGTGAGGCGCCTCATGCCGGTCGTGAGCGCCGAGCTCCCGAAGTCCGTCTTCGTCGTCCCGGTCTACGACCGCTCGCGCACGATCGTGAACTCGGTCAAGGACGTGCGCGAGACGCTCGTCATCGCGTTCGTGCTCGTCGTCGTCGTGATCTTCGTGTTCCTCGGGCGCGCCGCGGACACGCTCATCCCGGTCGTCGCGCTGCCCCTGTCGCTGCTCCTGACGTTCATCGTCATGCAGGTCCTGGGCTACAGCCTCGACAACCTCTCGCTCATGGCCCTCACCCTCGCGATCGGCTTCCTCGTGGACGACGCGATCGTCTTCCTCGAGAACACGGTGCGCCGCATGGAGGGCGGCCAGGGGGCGCTCGAGGCGACCCTCGCGAGCGCCAAGGAGATCAGCTTCACGATCCTCTCGATGACGCTCTCGCTCGCGGCGGTGTTCATCCCGCTCGTGCTCATGCCGGGGCTCATCGGCCGCATCTTCCGCGAGTTCGCGGTCACGATCATCGTCTCGATCTTCGCGTCCGGCATCGTCTCCTTGACGCTCACGCCGCTCATGTGCGCGCGCCTCCTCGGGCCGCGCGGGCACGAGCACGAGACGCTCATGGAGCGCTTCACGAACCGGGTCTTCGGCGCGATCACGCGCTTCTACGGCGCGACGCTCTGGTGGTTCCTCAGGAACAAGTCCGTCTCCGCGCTCATCTGGATCGCGTGCATGGCGGGCACGGTCTGGCTCTTCAACGTCGTCCCGAGCTCCTTCCTGCCGGTCGGAGACTCGGGCGTCATGTTCGGCGTGGTCATCGCCCAGCAGGGAACGTCGCCCCACCAGATGCGCGAGCACCAGAAGAAGCTCGACGCGATCATCCACGACGACCCGAACGTCATGATGAGCTTCACCATGGTCGGCAACGCCCAGTTCATCGGCGCCAACCAGGGGATCATGTTCATCATGCTCAAGGACGCGTCCGAGCGGCCGCCGATCGGCGCGGCCGCCGGGATGCTCATGGGCAAGGTCATGGGCAGCATGCCCGGCGCCATGGCGTTCCTCCGGCCGTTCCCCGTCCTCGAGATCTCGACGGGCGCGACGGCCCAGACGCAGGGCCAGTACTCCTTCACGGTCTCGGGCGTGAACCCCGACGAGACCTACGAGGCGTCGCGGAAGCTCACGGCGAAGCTCCAGACGTTCCCGGGCTTCGCGTCCGTCTTCCCCGACCTCGAGGACAACACGCCGAACCTCGAGATCGAGCTCCTCCGCGAGCAAGCGGCGGCCTACGGCGTCACGATCCAGTCGATCGAGGCGCTCCTCCGCACCGCCTACTCGCAGAACTACGTCTACCTCATCAAGAGCCCGAACGATCAGTACCAGGTCATCGTCGAGGCGAACGACGACGAGCGCTCGCTGCCCGACCGGCTCGACCACCTCTACGTGGCTTCGTCGAACGGGGCCGGGGCAAACGGGGGCCTCGTCCCGCTCCGCTCCGTCGCGAAGTGGACGGAGAAGCTCGGACCCCAGTCGGTCAACCACACGAACCAGTTCACGTCCGTCACGTACTCGTTCAACCTGAAGCCCGGCGTCCCGATCGGCGACGCGACCTCGTTCATCGAGCAATCGGCCAGGGAGATCCTCCCGCCCACGATCCGCGGCGAGATGCGCGGCGAGGCGAAGCTCTTCCAGGAGACGGGCGCGGCCCTGAAGGGCCTCATGATCCTCGCGGTCTTCGTGATGTACGTGATCCTCGGCATCCTCTACGAGAGCTACATCCACCCGGTCACCGTGCTCTCGTCGCTGCCGGTCGCGCTCGTCGGAGGGCTCCTGACGCTCTGGCTCTTCAAGTCGGAGATGTCGCTCTACGCGTACATCGGCATGTTCATGCTCATGGGCATCGTCAAGAAGAACGGGATCATGATGATCGACACCGCGCTCCAGCGGCTCGCGGCAGGGACCCCGAGCCTGGAGGCGATCCACCAGGCGTCGATCGAGCGGTTCCGGCCGATCATCATGACGACGCTCGCCGCGCTCATGGGTGCCGTCCCGATCGCCGTCGGCCTCGGCGCGGACGGCGAGTCGCGCCGCCCCCTCGGCCTCGTGATCGTGGGCGGGCTCCTCGTCTCGCAGTTCCTCACGCTCTACGTGACGCCCGCGATCTACCTCTACCTCGAGTGGTTCCAGGAGCGCGTGCTCGACCGCACGTCCTTCTTCCGCGCGACGCGGCACCTCGCCGTCCCGCTCGCGCTCTTCCTCCTCTCGGGCTGCGCCCTCGGCCCCGACTGGGAGCGGCCCGAGTCGAAGACGCCCACGGGCCTCGCGCCCGCGGCTGGCGAGGGCGTCACGGCGATCACGTCGGAGGAGCCCTGGGCGCGCTGGTGGGAGGTCTTCCACGAGGCGCAGCTCGACCAGCTGGTCAAGGACGCGCGCGAGGAGAACCAGCAGCTCCGCGCGGCCTACGCGCGCGTGCAGGCCGTGCGCGCGCTCGTCGCTCGCGAGCGCGGGCCGCTCCTCCCGAACGTCTCGCTCAACGGCGACTACCGCTACCAGCGCGCCTCGCGCGGGACGATCGCCTTCTCGGTCTCGCGGGACACGAAGCCCTTCAAGCCGACAGACTTCATGCTCGGGACGGCCGACCTCTCCTGGGAGCTCGACCTCTTCGGGCGCGTCCGCCGCGGCCTCGAGTCCGCCGAGCACGAGCTCGTCGCGACCGAGGAGGACCGGCGCGCGCTCGAGGTCTGGCTCGTCGCCGAGGTCGCCGACGCCTACTTCGACCTCGGCGAGGCCGAGGCGAGCCTCGAGCTCGCCCGCGAGGTCGTCGCGACCCGCGAGCGCTCGCTCGGTCTCGTGAAGGACCGCCTCGCCGCGGGCGTCGCGGCCGAGCTCGACCTCCGCCGCGCCGAGTCCGAGCTCGAGTCCGCGCGGGCCCAGGCCCCCGCCGCGCGGCGGCGCCACGCGCT
>CAZYLP010000226.1:2521-10865 GCA_964648345.1 uncultured Planctomycetota bacterium | reverse complement strand
GGTCGAGGAAGTAGCGGTCGTGCGTGACGAGGATGTAGCTCCCGGTGTACGCCGCGAGGAACGTCTCCAGCCACTCGACCGTCTCGGAGTCGAGGTGGTTCGTCGGCTCGTCGAGGATGAGCAGGTCCGGGTGGTTCATGAGGACCTTGCAGAGAGAGACGCGGCGCTTCTCCCCGCCCGAGAGCGTCTTGACATCGCGGTCGCCCGGCGGCGTGCGGAGCGCCTCCATCGCGACCTCGAGCTTGCGGTCCACCTCCCACGCGTCGAGAGCGTCGAGCTCGGCCTGGACCTCGGCCTGCTCCTCGAGGACCGCGGTCATCGCGTCGGCGTCGAGGTCCGTGCCCAGCTTCTCGTTGATCTCGTCGAAGCGCTTGAGGAGGTCGTGGATGTGCTTCACGCCCTCCTCGATGTTCTCCTTGACCGTCTTCGTCGGGTCGAGCTGGGGCTCCTGGCCGACGATGCCGATGGTCAGGTCCTTCGACGGAACGCACACCCCCTCGAAGTCCTTGTCCTCGCGCGCGAGGATCTTCATGAGCGTGGACTTGCCCGAACCGTTCACGCCGATGATCCCGACGCGGTCGCCGGGGTAGAGGCTGAACGTGAGCCCCTTCAGGACCTCGCGGTCGCCGAAGCTCCGGCGCAGGTCGTTGATCGTGTAGATGGGTTGTCCGGGCTTGAGATGCGCCGTCGTCATGGGTCCTCTCGTGAAGCGATGGTCTCGAACGAGGTTACCCGGGCGCGGAGCGGATCAAAGCGAAATCATCCCACCGTGGAGCGGAATCAAGGCAGGAGATCCTTCACGCGGACCGTGCGTCGCGGGGCCGCGAGAGGCGCGATCGAATCGTCAGGTCCGAAGATCTGGACCGACTCGAACCGGGACCGTCGACCCGAGCTGATCGGACCGCGATGGACCTCGAGCACTCGATCGCGTGCATTCACGATCCAGTAGTCCTGGATCAGGCCGCAAGCGTAACTCCGTGCCTTCCTCCGATCGCGACGAGGGGACGCCGCGGAGACCTCGACGACGAGGAGCGCGGAGTCCGGCACCGCCCGCGCCCACGAGTCCGGCTCCCCCGTGACGACGGCAAGGTCGGGCTCGGGCCGTGATTCGAGGCCCGGGATCGCGAGCGGCAGCTGCTGGCGCACGAAATGCTTCGAGCCGAAGACCCGCCGGAGCGCGGCGAACGACCTGCAGATGCCCATCACGTGCGGATCGCTGTGCGGGCTCATCCGGACGATCCGGCCCTCGAGGAGCTCGAGCCGCACGTCCTCGGGAAGCCGGCCCGACTCGAGCATCCTCTCGAACTCGCGGAGCGTGACTCGCCGCTTCGCAATCTGTGCCATTCGCATGAGATCATCCTATCACCGCGTCGGGTTCGCGCCGCTCTCCACGGATCCAAACCTTACCCGAACCCACCGACATCCCCATGCGCAAGAAGATCGGCGGAACCGTCATCCTCCTCGTCGCGATCGTCGCCGGCCTCCTCGTCCTCCGCGAGAAGGCCGCGCGCGACAACGCGGGCGACTACATGACGAAGCGTGAGATCCCCACGTACCACACGCTCAGCCTGCACACGAACGAGGACAAGAACCTCATCGGCTACTGCAAGCCGTGCGGCACCAAGGCGCGCTCCGTGATCGCGGACCGCGTGGGCGGGAAGATCGACGACATCGAGAAGGCGATCACCGGGAAGTGATCAGCGCTTCGTGCTCGCCTCGATGAGCACGAGACGATCGACCTTCGGCGTCTCGCCCTCCTCGGAGCGGTGACCGCCGACGACGAGCGCCTCGCCCGCGCCGAGACGCACGCGCGTCGCGGGCGCGACCTGGGCGTCGTCGGTCCCCGCGCCGACGGCGGTGACCGCGAGCTCGAGCTCGCCCTTCTCGTTCGAGTCGAGGACCGCGACGCGGTAGCCCGCGGTGCCGCCGGTGAGGGACCGGACCGCCTCCGCGACCTCGACCTGGCCCTCGCGGCCCGACGCGACGAGCGTCTCGGTGCGCGAAGCGCTCTTCGCCTTCGCGAGCCAGCCGGTCAGCGAGACCACTCCGCGCACGGGAGAGCCGCGGAGCGCGCCGCGAATCTTCACGTCCTCCCACGAGATCACGTCGTAGACGGCGAGGACGAGCTTCACGTTCGGCCGGACGGGCTCGGCCTTCTTCGCCGGCGCGGGCGTCGCGCCGGGCTGCCCCTTCGGGCCCATGGGCTCCGGGAAGTCGATCCTTCGGATCTCGTCGTCGTCCCACGTGCGGCGAGGAGGACGGCGCGGCTCCTCGGCCTTGGCGGGGACGGGCTCGTCCGCTCTCGGGGTCTGGTTCTCGTCGGCGGGCCGGGGCTCGCTCGAGCAGCCCATCGCGACGAGGAGGAGCAGGACGGCGTGAAGACGCATGCGCGAAGACTAGTCGCGCCCTCCCGCATGTCAACCCGGAGCGTCGGTGTCGTCCTCGGGCTTGGGGGGCGGGACCTCGCCCTTCTCGAAGGCGGGCCACTTGTCCGAGTCGTCGAACAGCTCGCGCGCGAGCTCGCGCTGGACGTGCCTCACGACGTCCGGGTCGGGCGGCGGGAGAGACGGGTCGGCGACGGGCTTCGGCTTCTCCTCGCTCGACGAGCTGGAGCCCGGCTCGCGGATGTACGTCTTGCAAAAAGGGCACTTGAGGAGCCCCGCGGGCGCCTTCCAGCCGCACTTCTGACAGACGCCATCGGGCATGGGCTCGGATGTGAGATAGCCCAAGACGCGTCCCTCGCACAAGTGCGCAAAACCTTTAGAATGCTCGCCCTGGAGAGTCCCCGCCGTGACGAGCTCCCCCTTCGGGCCGCAGGACGTGGACGCGAGGACGGTGAGGCACGCGCTCTCGGTGCCGCGGCCGACGCAGCACCTCGTGCACGTCCGCACGCTCGTGGGAGGCCTCGCGGGCCGCTCCTCCGTCACCCTCACCCTCCCGGTCTGGGCGCCGGGCTCGTACAAGATCCGCGACTTCTCGAAGAACTTCCTCGACGTGAAGGCGCGCGCCCCCGAGTCGGGCCGTCCGCTCCCGATCGCGAAGATCCGCAAGAACGCGTGGCGCGTCGAGCTGGGCGGCGAGCGCGCCGTCGAGCTCGAGTACGACGTCTACGGCTTCGAGCTCTCCGTGCGCACGAACCACGTGGACGACCGGCACGCCTTCGTGAACGGGACGAACACCTTCCTGTTCGTCGAGGGCGAGCTCGACCGGGCGGCGACGCTGTGGGTGACGCCGCCCGCGGGCTGGGAGATCTCCTGCGGCCTCGAGCGCGTGGACACGCGCGGCGACGGCACGGTCGTCTTCCGCGCGAAGGACTACGACGAGCTCGCCGACTCGCCGCTCGAGCTCGCGAAGTTCGACCGCTTCGAGTTCGAGCACGCGGGCGTGCCCCACGAGCTCTGCATCACGGGGAGCGGCAACCGCGCCTCGCGCACGTTCGTCGACGACGTGAAGAAGATCGTCGCGCAGGAGGTCGCCCTCTGGGGCGAGCTCCCCTGCCCGCGCTACTCGTTCATCGTCCACCTCTTCACGCGCGGCCAGGGCGGCCTCGAGCACAAGAACTCGACGGCGATCCAGTACCCGCGCGCTCGCCTCCGGAAGAAGAAGGACTACGAGCGGTTCCTCTCGCTCGTCGCGCACGAGTACTTCCACCTCTGGAACGGGAAGCGCCTCCGCCCCGCGCCGCTCGGGCCGTTCGACTACGACCGCGAGGTCTACACGGGCGCTCTCTGGCTCGTCGAGGGCGTGACCGCCTACTACGACGAGCTCCTCCTCGCGCGCGCCGGGATCACGACGGGCGACCGCTACCTCGAGCTCCAGGCCGACCGCCTCCGCGCGCACTTCGACACGCCGGGCCGCACGCGCCAGAGCCTCTCCGAGGCGAGCTTCGACGCGTGGATCAAGTACTACCAGCGCGACGAGAACAGCCTCAACTCGCAGATCTCCTACTACGAGAAGGGCCAGCTCGTCGCGATGATCCTCGACCTCGAGGTCCGCGCGCGGAGCCAGTCCAGGCGGTCCCTCGACGACATCCTCCGCGCCCTGTGGCAGCGCTACGGACGCGAGGACAAGGGCTACGAGGAGAAGGACCTCGAGCCCCTCTTCTCCGAGGTCGCCGGGTTCGACCTCCGCGGGTTCTTCGCCGCGCACATCCACGGCCTCGAGGAGCCCGACTGGGCCCGCCACCTCGCGCACGCCGGGCTCGAGCTCAAGCCCGCGAAGCGGAAGGCGAGCGACCCGCTGCCCGCGCGCCTCGGCGCCATCACCGAGCGGCGCGAGGGCGGACGGATCGAGCTCGCCACGGTCCTCGACGGCTCGCCCGCATACGAGGGCGGCCTCTCCGCGAAGGACGAGATCGTCGCCATCGACGGACGCCGCGTGACGGCGGAGCAGCTCGACGACCGGCTCGCCGACTACGCGCCCGGCGACGCCGTCCGCCTCACGTTCTTCCGCGACGACGACCTCCGCGAGACGACGGTCCGGCTCGCCGACGCGAGCAAGACGATCACGCGGGTCGTGAAGCGCAAGGACGCGTCGGCCGACGAGCGCGCGCTCTACGAGGCGTGGCTCGGCCGGCCATGGGACGAGAAGGAAGACGAGGAGCCCGCCGCGTGAACCAGGGCGACCGGAGGGAGCACCGCGGTGCCTAGACTCCTCTGCTCCTGCGGCAAGTCTTACGACGTGAGCACGCGCGCCCCCGGGGCGCGCGTCCGCTGCCGCGCGTGCCAGACCGTGCTCGTCGTCCCCGAGGCCCGGCAGCTCGACGCCGCGGCCCGCACCGCCTCCGAGCGCCTCCGGCGCGCGCGCGGCGAGCCGTGCTCGCGCCACCCGAAGGCGCTCGCGCTCGACCCCTGCGAGCGGTGCCAGCGCTGGATGTGCGAGACGTGCCGGGCCAAGCCGCCCTCCTCGCACCTCTGCCGCGACTGCGCGCCCGAGGTCGGCGCGACCCAGGCGCTCCCGCTCGACTTCGGCCTCCTCGCCACGCCGGCGATCGCGGCCCGGCTCATCCTCCGCGCGCTCCCGCGCGTCTTCGCGCTCAACTTCCTCGCCAGCATCGTCAAGTGGCTGCTCGCCGTGCCCTTCATGGCGATCGCCTTCGCCATCAAGGCGCAGCTCAACCCGGCGACGGTCGGGACGTCCGAGGTCGTGTTCCTCATCGCGGTCGCCGCGGTGGGCCCGATCATCGTGAGCATCTTCGACGTCGTGCTCATCCCGGCCGCGGACATGCTTCTCTTCGACCACGTGCTCCGCGAGCAGCAGGGCGAGGAGGATCCGCTCGGCGTCCGCGCGACCATCCGGACGTCGGCACGCCGCGCCTGGGAGCGGAAGGGGGCGCTCACGCTCACGTTCCTCCTCCTCCTCGCGGCGGCGCTCGCGTCGCTCGTCGTCCTCCTGCCGTTCATCCTCGCCTTCCAGCTCGCCGAGGACGTCGAGGTGATCTACGCGGGCATCTTCTTCTCGATCCCGGTCGTGGGCGCGGCGATGGGCGCGTTCGGCCTCGCGATCCCCGCGGTGATCCTCGAGCACCGTACGGCCCCTGCCGCCTTCGGGCGGGCGTACAGCCTCGCTCGGCTCCGCCTCGGAGTCGCGACCGCGTTCGGCACCGTCTTCGTCATCGTCGGCGCGATCACCTTCTACCGCATGGTCCAGTTCGAGGAGGCGTGGGGCCTGGTCCCCGCGCTCCTCGTCGTCTTCTTCGCGGACATCGCCTGGCCCGCCCTCCTCGTCGCCGCCTACCACGGGCTCGTCGCGGAGGAGGCGCGCCTCGTCGGCCGCCGGAGCTGACTCGCTTGCGGCACGAGAAGCTCGTCTGGCTGACCGTGCTCGCCGTCATCTTCATCGGCGGCTACTACGCGATCGGCTGGAGCCAGGACCCGACGAAGGCCGCGACGCTCGGGACGCGCCTCGACGCGGCGATCCCCTTCGTGCCGGCGTGGATGTTCGCCTACGGCGGAGTCTACACGGCGCTCCTCCTCCCGATCTTCATCGTGAAGCACGACGGACTCTTCAGGCGCGTCGCGCTCTCCTACTTCTTCGTCCTCGTCGTCTCCTTCACGTGCTTCCTCGTCTACCCGGTGACGACGCGCGGCTTCCGCCCCGAGGTGAGCACGCTCGACACGACGATCTTCTGGCAGTGGGGCGCGGCGCTCAACTACACGCTCGACCCGCCGATGAACAGCTTCCCGTCGCTCCACGTGGGGACCATGACGCTCGCGACGCTCATCGCCCTCAAGGTGGACCGGCAGGTCGGCGCGTTCGCCTCGGTGATCGCGGTCGTGATCTCGCTCTCGACGATGCTCGTGAAGCAGCACTACCTCGCCGACGTCCTCGCGGGCGCCGCGGTCGCGGTCCTCGCGTACAACCTGTTCATCGCGCGCTGGGACCGGGCGGAGCTGAGCATCGAGGAGATCCGCCAGCCGCGGCGCTACGTGCTGTTCTACGTGCTCGCGTACTTCTTCGTCATGTTCGGCGTGCTCCTCCCGCTCTACTTGAAGGGCGTGAAGCCGTGGGTGAAGGGACCATGAACCTCGAAGACGAGCCGCTCGAAGAGGCGGCGGGCGAAGCCGCGAAGCTCTTCGCGGAGATCTACCGCGGCCTCGAACTGCGCCGCGTGGCGCCGGGCACACCGCGCGCGGACCTCGAGCGGCTCCTCTCGGGCTCGATCCGCGACGAGGGCGTGGGCCTCCTCGAGGCGCTCCGCGAAGCGCGCGAGCTGATCCCTCACTGCATGGGGACGCCGCATCCCGCGTACATGGGCCTCATCAACTCCTCGCCGCTCCCCGCGGCCGCGCTCGCCGACCTCGTCGTCTCCTCGCTCAACAACAACGGCGGCGCGTTCCATCAGAGCCCCGCCTTCTCGGCCGCGGAGGGCGAGGTCGTGGCGGCGTTCGCGTAGCTCGCCGGCATGGGGGGTGCGTCGGGCAATCTACACCCGGGCGGCCGGGTAGCGTACCGCCCCGCGCGAGTCCTCGCGCGCGCGAAGCACTTCCCGCGCTACGGCGAGGAGCCCGCGAAGCCCGTCCTCTACGCGAGCGAGTCGTCGCACTTCTCCGTCGCGCGCTCCGCGTTCACGGCGGGCCTCCCCGCATCGAGCGTCGTCGCGATCCCGGGCACGGGCCGCGGCGCGCTCGACGTGAGCGCGCTCGAGGAGCGGATCGCGTCCGACCGCCGCCTCGGGCGCACGCCCTTCTGCGTCGTCGGCACCGCGGGCACGACGGGCACGGGCGCGATCGACCCGCTCGACTCGCTCGCCGACCTCTGCGCGCGCGAGCGGCTCTGGTTCCACGTGGACGCGTGCTACGGCGGCGCGGCGCTGCTCCTCCCCGAGCTCCGCGGCCGCTTCACGGGCCTCGAGCGCGCCGACTCGCTCTCGGTGGACCCGCACAAGTGGTTCTTCATCCCGCTCACCGCGGCGCTCCTCCTCACGCGCCACCGCGACCTCGAGGAGAAGTCCTTCGCGACCGCGGCCGCGAGCTACATCCCGCAGGACGACACGGGCACCTCGGGGCTCCCTCCGGTCGCCCCGGTCGACCCGTTCCTCCGCGGCTTCCCGACCTCGCGCCGCTCGTCGGGCTTCACGGTCTGGCTCGCCCTCCGCGCGCACGGCTGGAAGACGATCCGGGACGCCGTGCGGCGCGACATCGAGCTCACGCGCCGCCTCGAGCGAGGCCTCGCCGCGAAGGGCTGGGAGGTCCTCGGGGGCGGCGAGCTCTCCGTCTGCTGCGCGCGCCCGCCGCGCGAGGAGCCGGCCGAGGTCGCGAAGCGCCTCGTCGCGTCGGGTCAGGCGTGGTTCGCGACCGTGAAGCACGCGGGCAAGGTCTGGGTGCGGTTCAACATCGTGAACCTCCACACGCGCGAGCGTCACGTGGACGCGCTCCTCGACCGGCTCTGACCGGGCCGCTCAGCGCATGAGCTTCGCCAGCTGGGCGACGGCGACGCGGATCCCGTGGTCGCCCGGCGCGGCGACGCGGATCGACTCGACGAAGTCGTCGCACGCCGCGGCCGTCTCTCCGAGCGCGGCGCGCACCTTCCCGCGCTCGCGGTACGCCGCCGCGAGCTCCCGCTGCGGCGCCTCCGGGTCGCGCGAGCCGCGAGTCCTCGCGAGCTCGAAGGCCGTCGCGGCGTCGATGACGGCCGCCTCGAAGAGCATCTTCTGCTCGTCGAGGGGCGTCCCCTCCTCCCGCCCGAGCTTGTTGTGCCACTTCGCGCTCTCGAGCCAGGTGGGCACGTGGTCCAGCCTCAGCTCGAACGCGCGCTCGATGTCGGAGCGCGACATCGCGTACTGGAACTTGTGGCGCCGCACCATCGCCCGGGCGACATACGGCCCGGGGAGGTCCGGACGCTC
>CAZYLP010000226.1:0-2511 GCA_964648345.1 uncultured Planctomycetota bacterium | reverse complement strand
CGGCGAGGATCGACTCGACGACGGGGAGTGCCACGTCATCGTCGGTCTTGAGCGCCCGCTCGAGCATGACCTCGTAGCGCTCCTCCTCGGCGTCGTCGCGAGGCGCGGGCGGTGGAGGAGGCGGCGGCGTGGGCGGCCGAGGGGGCGGCGACGGGGGGGCCGGAGCCCGAGGCGCCGGCGACTCGACCGGGCGGAAGACGGAGAGGACGAAGCCGGCGACGACGGCGAAGAGCCCCGCGACCGCGAGCGCGCCGATGAGGACGAGCGGCGGCCCCCGGCGTTGCGACTCCTTGTCATCGGCGAGGAGCGGGCTCCGGTCCCGGAGCTCCTCGAGGCCCGCGGCGAGCTCGGCGGCGCTCGCACGGCGTGCGGGGTCGAGCGCCAGGGCGCGGTCGAGGAGGACGTCGAGCTTCGCGGGGCACCGCGCCCGGTCGCGCACGCGAGGGCGTCCGCCCGCCTTGATCGCGAGGAAGATCTGCGGCGCCGAGGCGCCGCGGAACGGCCGCTCGCCCGCGAGCGCCTCGTGGAGGATCACCGCGAGCGCGTAGACGTCGGCCGACGGCCCGACCTTCTTCCCCTCGAGTTGCTCGGGGGCCATGTAGTCCGCCGTGCCGACGATCGAGCCCGTCTCCGTGAGGCTCGCGCTCTGGAGGTCGCGCACGCACCCGAAGTCCGCGATGACCGGCTCGCCCGAGTCGTCGAAGAGCACGTTCGAGGGCTTGAGGTCGCGGTGCACGAGGCCGGCCGCGCCCGCGCGCTCGAGCGTGCGGGCGAGCTTCGCGCCGATCGCGACCGCCTCGCGCCAGTCGAGCTGGCGCCGCTCCTTGAAGCGGTCGGCGAGCGAGCCGCCGGGCATGAGGGCCATGACGAAGTACGGCCGCCCCTCCGTGGCCCCGGTCGCGTGCACGGGGACGACGCCGCGCCCGATCCGGGCGAGCGCCTGGGCCTCGCGCCGGAACCGCTCGGCGCCCTCGGCGTCGAGCGGCGTCACGAGGACCTTGACCGCGCGCTCCGCGCCCGTGGCGAGCTCGCGCGCGCGGTAGACCGCTCCCTGCGCGCCGCGGCCCAGCTCGCGGAGGACCTCGTAGCCCTCGATGCGGGGGAGCCTCACTCAGCGCTCCGGCTCGCCGAGCTCGGCGAGCTTCTTCCGCGCGAACGCGGCCTCGGGCGTGCCCCCTCCGAGCGCGATCACCTGGCGGAGGTCCGCGACCGCCTCGGGCCGTCGCCCGAGCGCGAGGAGCGCGAGCGCGCGGTCCTTCAAGGCGGCGCCGTTCTTCGCGTCCCGCTTCAAGGCGCGCCCGAGGTCGGCGAGCGCGCCCTCGACGTCGCCCTGGCCGAGCTTCGCCTTGCCGCGCGCGGCGACCGTCCGCGGGTCGTTCGCGCCGCCTTCGATCGCGTCGTCGAGGTCGGCGATCGCCCCGGCGTGGTCGCCCTTCTCGGCGCGGGCGATACCCCTCTCGGCGTAGGCCCGGCGATCCCCCGGCGCGAGCTCGAGCGCGCGCGTCGCGTCCGCGATGGCGCGATCGTGGAAGCCGAGGATGGTGAGGACGCGGCTCCGCTGGCAGAGGACCTTCGCGTCCGTCGGCTCGAGCAGGACCTGCACGTCGAGGTCGGCGAGGGCCTTCTCGTTCTCACCCACGCGCATGTAGAGCTTGACCCGTTCGGCCCGGGCGGCCGGGCTCCGCGGGTCGAGCTCGATCGCGCGGCTGATGTCCGTGAGCGACTCGTCGTACCGGTGGAGGTGCCGCCGCGCCATGGCGCGCGCGATCCAGCCGTCCGCGGCCTCGGAGTCGGCGGCGATCGCGCGCTCCGCGAGCTCGAGAGCCTCGTCGTTCTTGTTCTTCCCGGCCGCCTCGAGCGACCGCGACGCGAGAGCGGCGACCTCGTCCGAGGCGACGTGGCGCGCGGGCGGGGGGAGCACCGGGGCCGTCGGGGTCGGCGGCGGCGGACGCGACGGCGGAGGTGGGACGACGACGGGCGCCGGCACCGGCGGCGCGGAGCGGCCGCGGACGGCGAGCGCGACCGCGACGAACGCGACGACGGCGGCGAGCGCGAGAGCCGCGAAGAGAAGGTGACGCTCGGCCTCGGGCTTCGGCTCCGCGAGCGCCGCGCGAAAGGCGCGCGCGTCCGCGAAGCGCTGGGCGGGGTCCGTCGCGAGCGCCTTGTCGAGCGCGCGGACGAGCCACCCGGGCACGTCGTTCCGCTCGAGCGGCGAGCGCCGTCCGTTGAGGAGCTTGACGATGACCTCGGGCGGGTTCGCGCCGGAGAAGCACGCCTGCCCGGCGAGGCACTCGTGGAGGATCGCTCCGAGCGAGAAGACGTCGGAGGCGGGGCCGGCGAGCTTCCCGTCCTGCGCCTGCTCGGGCGACGTGTAGCCGATCGTCCCGAGGAGCGCGCCGTCCTTCGTGAGCGAGATCGTCCCGGTCGTCCCGTCGTCGCGCCGGAAGTGCTTCGCGAGGCCGAGGTCGGCGATGAACGGACGGCCCGAGGCGTCGAAGAGGACGTTCTCGG
>CAZYLP010000225.1:4822-10876 GCA_964648345.1 uncultured Planctomycetota bacterium | reverse complement strand
GGTGCACGCTCCACGCGCTCCTCGTCGGACACCCGCCGTTCCCGGGCTCGGGGCCGAGCGTCATCGCGCAGCACATGAGCGCCGTCCCGAAGGCCCCGAGCGCGCTCGCGAAGGAGACGCCCGAGGCGCTCGACCGCCTCGTCCTCGCGCTCCTCGCCAAGGCCCCGGAGGACCGGCCGCAGAGCGCGAGCGAGGTCGCCGTCGCGCTCGATCGGATCGCGCCGACCCGGGCGAGCCGGCTCCGGCTCGCCGGGCTCGTCGCGGGCCTCGCCGCCCTCCTCGCCCTCGGCCTCCTCGCCGCGTCCGGCCTCGTCGCCGCGGGTCGTCCCGGCCCGGACGTGGCTCCTCTCCTCTCGGCGTCCGCTCCGCCGCCTCCTCCGCCGCTCTCTCGTCCGCAGCCGCCCGACCCCGACGACCCGAAGCCCGGCGACCTCTTCCAGAAGGAGAAGCCGGCCTGGTTCCTCGCGCTCGAGGAGACGAGGACGGCGAAGCTCCCGGCGAGCCTCCCGAGGGGCGTCTTCTACGGCAAGGAGCCGAAGGTCTACTGGAACGCGAAGGACCGCTCGCAGCTCGTCTACGTCCCGAGGGCGAAGTTCGACCCCGGCCCTGCCTTCACAAGGGCCGACGACGCCGAGGAGCTCCTCAACTACAAGGTCGGTCCGCCACGCGGCGAGCAGACGCTCGAGGCCTACTTCATCGGGAGGTACGAGGTCTCGAACGCCCAGTTCGAGCGCTACGCGAGGCCGCCCGCGGACGTGAAGACGGACGCCGAGAGGAACCCCGCGACCGCGACGGTCGTCGGAGGGGCCGACCAGAGGATCGTCGCGCCGGCGCGAGGAGACGCCTCGTGGCGGAGACCGCACGGCACGAACGCGTACGACCCGAGCTGGCCCGTCGTGCAGGTCACTCGAGAGGACGCCGAGCGGTACCTCGCGTGGGCGGGGCTGAGGATGCCGACGGAGCTCGAGTGGGAGCGCGCCGCCGCCTGGGACGACGAGACGAGCAAGGCCCGTCCCTACTCCTGGGGCGACGATCCGCCCTCGGAGACGCTCGCCGAGATCCTCGACTACGGCCGGCCTGCGCCTCACCTCGCGCCGGTGAAATCGCATCCGCTCGGCGTCTCCCCCGTGGGCGCGTTCAACATGTGCGGCAACGCCGCCGAGTGGGTCGTCCCCCCGCCGGGGCAGAGCCCGAAGCTCGTGAAGGGTGGGTCGTTCGCGAACACCGGACGGAACCTCATGTGCGCCTTCCGGAGCTACCCCGAGGAGTGCCGCAACACGACCGGCTTCCGCGTCGCGCGGTCAGCGCGGGACGACTGACGGGAGGGTAAGCTCACCCTCATGTCCACCTTCCCGCCCGAGGAGCACGAAGGCCCTCCGTCGAACCGCGCCGCGACCGCGGCCCACGCGTACCCGTTCCTGTTCTCGGACGAGGACCGGGAGGAGGCGCTCAGGACGCGCGCCGTCTGCGACGCCCGCTTCCTGGATCAGGAGGAGCCCCGCACGCCCGTCGAGGGCGTCGCCGCCGGGCTCCAGGTCGTCGAGGACCTCCTCGCGGGGAAGCTCATGGACGCCGCGATCGGTCCGAGCGACCGGCCGAAGAAGGGCTCGCTCCTCCGCTGCGTGACGCGCGAGGAGGTCGCCTACGCGAGCCCGCTCGCCGACGCGGTCCTCGCGGTCCAGGGCCTCGGCTCGCATCCGCTCGCCCTCACGCGGAAGGACGCTCCCGAGCTCCTCAAGGCGCGGCGGGGCGCGGCCGTCTTCGGCTTCGCCGTCACGGAGCCGGACGCGGGGAGCGACGTCTCGCGGATCTCCGTGAAGGCAGGGAAGTCCGGGACCTCGTGGAAGATCTCGGGCACCAAGGTCTTCATCTCGAACGCCGGGATCGCGACGCACTACACGGTCTTCGCGCGGACCGCGGAGGGGAAGAAGGGCGTCTCCTGCTTCCTCGTCGCGGCCGCGGACGTGAGGACGGAGCTCCTCGACCTGAACGCGCCGCACCCGGTCGGCGTCCTCCACTTCGAGGACACGCCGGGCGCGCTCCTCGGCGAGGAGGGGCAGGGGATCGCGCTCGCGCTCGGGACGCTCGACGTCTTCAGGCCGAGCGTCGGCGCGGCCGCGATCGGCATGGGCCGGCGCGCGCTCGACGAGGCCATGCTCCACGTCGCCTCGCGCACGCAGTTCGGCGCGCCGCTCGGAGAGAACGCGCAGGTGCAGGCGCTCCTCGCCGACGCCGCGACCGCGCTCGAAGCCGCTCGTGCGCTCGTCTACCGCGCCGCGTGGAAGAACGACCGCACCGACGAGAAGGCGACGCTCGAGTCGGCCATGGGCAAGCTCGCCGCCACCGAGGCCGCGCAGAAGGCCGTGGACCTCGCGGTCCAGCTCTCGGGCGGTCTCGGCGTCGTGCGCGGCCGCACCGTCGAGCTCCTCTACCGCGCCGTCCGCGCGCTCAGGATCTACGAGGGGGCGAGCGAGGTCATGAAGCTCGTGATCGCGCGGGAGCTCACGAGGGCTCCGCGGCCGTGAACGACTGGCACCGCCTCGCGAAGGCCTTCTCGGAGCTCCCGAAGCGGCACGCGTTCCTCGAGGACCACGCGCGGCTCATGAAGATCCTCGTCAACAGCCTCTCCGCGGACCCGCGCTTCGAGGAGATCGAGGCGGGGATCTCGCTCTCGACGCTCACGCTCAAGCTCCGGGGGAGCGTCCACTGGGTCGCCGTCGCGACGAAGGGCCCTCGCTACACCGTCGCGATCGCGGACGCGCTCGAGTCCGTCGAGAAGGACGTGACCCAGTGCAGCTCGGAGAAGGTGGTCGGCGTCGTGCTCGAATACCTCGAACGCCTGAGGCGTTGAGGGTTCGTGTTCTCGGCCGCGACGAGCGAGTGGTTCGCGCGGAACCTCGGCGCGCCGACGGAGGCGCAGCGCCGCGGCTGGGAGGCGATCGCCAAGGGCGGCCACGTCCTCGTCCACGCGCCGACCGGGTCCGGCAAGACGCTCGCCGCGTTCCTCCACGCGATCGATCGGCTGGCGGCGGGCCCCCCCCCAACCCCCCCCCGCGGAGCGGGGGGGGGATCGGGGGGGGGCCCGAAGCCCACCGCCGCGAAGGCCGAAGCCCCGAAGGCCGAAGCGAAGGCGGCAGCTCCGGTCGCCGCAGAGAACGGCGGCCGGATCCTCGCCTCCCCGCTCGCGCGCGCGATCGCGAAGGAGAAGGGCGTCGACCTCGCCTCCGTGAGCGGCAGCGGCCCGCAGGGACGGATCGTCAAGCGCGACGTGGAGGAGCTGCAGGCCTCGCCCGCGCGCGGCGGCGGCTTCGCGCAACCCGCGTTCACGGGCCCCGACCACGAGGACGTCCCCGCCTCGCAGATGCGCAAGGCGATCGCGCGGCGCCTCGTCGAGTCGAAGCAGAAGGCGCCCCACTTCTACCTGACGGTCGAGTGCGACGCGGCTCCGATCAAGGCGTTCCGCGCCCAGGCCAACGAGGGCGTGGACGACAAGGAGAAGATCTCGCTCAACGACGTGATCGTCCGGTGCGTCGCGCGCGCTCTCAAGGCGACGCCCGCGGCGAACGCCTCGTGGATCGAGACCGAGGGCGGCGCGATCATCCGCAAGCACCGCCGCGTCCACGTCGGGATCGCGGTCGCGATCGAGGACGGCCTCATCACGCCGGTCCTCCGCGACGCGGACGCGAAGCCGCTCTCCCAGTGCGCGGCCGAGACGAAGGACCTGATCGCGCGGGCGCGCGTGAAGAAGCTCAAGCCCGAGGAGTACACGGGCTCGACGATCTCGGTCTCGAACCTCGGGATGTACGGCATCGAGGAGTTCACCGGCGTCATCAACCCGCCGGAATCGACGATCCTCGCCGTGGGTTCGATCGTCGAGAAGCCCGTCGTCGTGAAGGGCCAGATCGTCCCCGGCGAGCGCATGCGCCTCACGCTCAGCTGCGACCACCGCGTCGTGGACGGAGCGCTCGGCGCCCAGCTGCTCGAGAAGATCAAGAACACGATCGAGCACCCGCTCAAGGCAGTGATCTGAAGTGGCGGACAACTTCGACGTCATCGTGATCGGGGCCGGCCCCGCCGGCTACGTCGCCGCGATCCGCGCCGCGCAGAACGGCATGAAGACCGCCGTCGTCGAGCGCGAGCGCGCGGGCGGGATCTGCCTCAACTGGGGCTGCATCCCGTCGAAGGCGCTCCTCAAGAGCGTCGAGGTGCTCGAGTACGCGCGCCACGCGAAGGACTACGGGATCACGATCACGGGCGAGATCAAGCCGGACCCGAAGGCGATCATCGCGCGCAGCCGCGCCGTCGTGGACCAGCTCGCGAAGGGCGTCGAGTACCTGCTCAAGAAGAACAAGATCGAGCAGGTGAAGGGCGAGGGCCGCCTCCTCAAGGCGACGACCGTCTCGGTCAAGACCGAGAAGGGCGAGCGCACCCTCGAGGCGAAGAAGGTGATCCTCGCGACGGGCGGCCGCGCGCGGATCCTCCCCGGGCTCGAGCCGAACGGGAAGACGATCGTCAGCTACCGCGAGGCCATGCTCGTGGACCGGATCCCGAAGCACGCCGTCGTGATCGGCGGCGGCGCGATCGGCTGCGAGTTCGCGACCTTCTGGGCCGCCCTCGGCGCGAAGGTGACGATCGTCGAGATGATGCCGGCGATCCTCCCGATCGAGGACGAGGAGGTCTCGAAGCACGTCGCCGCCGCCTTCACGAAGCGCGGCTTCACCGTCCTCACCGAGACGGCCTTCAAGGGCACGAAGGTGACGGGCGACACGGTGCAGGTGACCGTGGCCGCGAAGGACAGCAAGGAGCAGGTCCTCGAAGCGGACCTCGTCCTCGGCGCGATCGGCGTCCGCGGCAACGTCGAGAACCTCGGCCTCGAGGACTTGAAGGTCGAGGTGGTCAAGTCGTTCGTGAAGGTCGGCAAGGGCTTCGAGACCGCCGCGAAGGGCCTCCACGCGATCGGCGACGTGATCGGCGGCGCGCTCCTCGCGCACAAGGGCTCCTTCGAGGGGATCGCCTGCGCGGACTGGATCGCCGGCAAGGGCACGGGCACGATCGCCTACGACCAGATCCCGGGCGGCACCTTCTGCCACCCCTCCGTGGGGTCGATCGGCCTCACGGAGAAGGCGGCGCGCGAGAAGGGTCACGACGTGAAGGTCGGACGCTTCCCCTTCAAGGCGCTCGGCCGCGCCGTCTCCGTGGGCGAGGCGGACGGCTTCGTGAAGGTCGTCTCGTCGGCGAAGCGCGGCGAGATCCTCGGCTGCCACATCGTCGGCCCCGGCGCGACCGACCTCATCAACGAGGTCTCGGTCGCCATGAAGGCCGAGGCGACGGTCCACGAGCTCCACGAGGCGATCCACGCGCACCCGACGTTCCCGGAGGCGATCATGGAAGCCGCCGCGGACGCGCTCGGACACGCGATCCACATCTAGCTCCTCAGGGGGCGTGCGCGGCACGCGGGGGAGGCGGGACGCGAGCGGGGCATCGCCCGGCGTGCTCGAGCCGGGACGCCGCGTCCACGTCGAGCAGGCAGCTCGTGCAGTACGACTTGGGAGGCAGCGCCGGCATGAACGCCTCGAGCGCTCGCTGGCAGTCGTCGAGCTCGAAGAGGGGCTCGCCGATCACGTCCCAGATGTCGGAGAGGAAGCTCACCGTGGCCGCGCGCCACCTGAGGACCGCGAGCGCCCGCTCGGGCGGCGAGCCGCCGCGCGGGAAGGGCGCGAGCGCGTAAGGGCGAAAGGCCGTGCCCTGGGGCGCCTCCCCGGCGAGGAGCTGCTCGAGGAGGGCCCGGAGCTTCTCGGTGATCGCGACGGGGCCGCGGAGCCACGCCGTCACCGCGCGCGTCCACTCGTCGGCCTCGCCCACGAAACGAGCGGCGCGTGCGGCGTCGCTTCGCGCGTAGAGCTCGGCGCTCGCGCGCGGGAAGCGCGTCCTCGTCGCGCACAAGGACACGGGCGGTTTCGCGCTCACGGCGGCCGAGCGCGGCCGGGCGGCGCAGGTCCTCGCGGTCGATGCGGCGGACGGCGCCGAGCTGGTCGCGCGCGAGGGCGCCGTCCG
>CAZYLP010000225.1:0-4812 GCA_964648345.1 uncultured Planctomycetota bacterium | reverse complement strand
GCCGAGCTTGTTGAGGAAGCCCTTCGTGTCGCTCGGCGCCCGCGGGGGCGCGGGAGGCGAGGCGAAGGGGTCGACGATCCAGTCCGGCGCGATCTGGCCGCGCACGTCCGGGACCTCGACGCCGTTCGGACCGGTGACGGTGGACTTCGTGAAGCCGCCGTAGCGCGTGAAGATGAGCCCCGAGTCGCCGAGCGGCCGCTCCTCGGCGACGATCGGACCCTTGAGCCCGCGTCCGCGGAGAGCGGCGTCGAGGCGGTCCACGATCTGGCGCGCGACCTGCGGGTTCTCGGGGTAGATCGTGATGAACTTGCCTTCCTGCGTCCCGGTCATGCGCGTCACGTAGTCGTCGACGGTCCCGACGACCTTGTGCATGACGTTCATGGCCCGGAGCTCGGGGAGGACGATCGCCGCGACCTCGCCGGCGTTCGCCTCGGACGCGCTCACGTGGAGCTTCCAGCCCTCGGCGGGTATGTCCTTCACGCCAGGACCGGCGTAGTCCTTGAAGATCCGGTCCTGGAAGTACATGTGCTTGTCGCCCGGCGCGACCTGCTGGTCGAGGAGCCCCTGCTGCGAGCGCGGCTGAGTGGCGACGGGCTCGTTCGCCTTCGGCGCGGGCTCGTTCGCCTTCGGCGCGGGCTCGTTCGCCTTCGGCACCGGCTCCCCGACGGGGACCTTCGGCTTGAAGACGGCGGCCGTGACGAACTCGCCCGCGACCGTGAGCGTCCCGTTGAAGAGCGCGCTGTAGCCGGCGGCCGTGGCGACGTTCTCGCCGACCGGGCGGCCGTTGATCACGTTGGTCGTGGCCTGCTGGGCTCCACCCGTGATCGCGCCGGCCGTCGCGAACGAGATCCCGTTCGTCGTCGCCGTCGTGAGCAGCGGGGCCGCGACTCTCGGGGCCACGCGGTTGATCGCTGGGGCCACGGCTCTCGAGACGGCCGGCGCGATCGCGCGACCCAGGCCGAGCGTGGCGACCGAGACGACGGCGCTCACGGTGCCTTCGACGAGAGCGCCCTTGACGCTCGTCGGCTTGCCGTCGAGCTTGTGCCCGACGTAGTAGCCGGTGACTCCGCCCGCGAATCCGCCCGCGGCGATCGCGGTGGTCGTCACGAGGAGTGCCGGCAGAGAGACAGGCGCGGTCGCAATGATCAGCGCCGTCACCGCCACACCGACCGCGATCGACGCGGCAACGGTGACCACGGCCTTCCAGTGGCGTTTCAACCACCCGAACATGCGCGTCCCTTTCCCTTGTCCCTTATGCGTCCCGTGTGCGTCCCTGGTGCGTCGCTTCTAGTTCCCTTGTTCTTCTTCCCAGCTGATTCCCAGGGGCATGAAAGGGCAAAGGTCGCGCCTTCCCTTAACTCCCGCCGCGCCATGATGGCACGGCCCATATGCGTGCCGACGGAGGCAGCCCGCCCCATCGTCCCGCAACTCGAGTAACGCTCGATAGGTCGCAAACAGCGAGACGAGTGAATCGTCCCGCGCGTGAGTCAGAACATGAAGGAGACGCCCGCGCCGATGTCGAGGCCGTAGGTCCCGTCGTCGCGGATGTGGAGGTGGCGGGCGTCGCCGGCGAAGAACTTCATGCCGAACGAGACCTCGGCCGTCACGATCTTGAAGAAGAGGACCTGGACGCCGCCGAAGAGCCGCGCGTCGTTCCCGCGGATCTTGGTGCCGATGTAGTCCTTGCCGTCGAGGTAGGAGAACAGGCGGAGCACGATCGTGTCGTTCGCGATCGGGACGAGCGAGACGCCGGCGCGATAGCCGATCGCCCACTTGCCGCCGCTGAACGTCACGTTCGTGAGGTTCATGTGGATGCCGATCCGGTCGTCGAGGACGGACGCGGTACCCGCGGCGCCGATGTGGAGGACGCTCTTCTTGTCGAGGAGCTTCGAGCCCGTGCTCGCCTGCACCGTCGCGTAGGGGCCGAGGGCGATCCACGGGCCGAGCTGGAAGCCGACCTTGCCCGACACCTCGAGGTCGCTCCAGCCCTCGTCCTGCCGCGTGCGGTCGGGTCCGCCGTGGATCGCCACGCGCACGGTCCTCACCGTCATGGGGAGGCGGAGTCCGGCGTCGAGGAGCCCGAGCGCGGAGACGCCCGCGATCACGTCGGCCGAGTACTCGTCCACCGAGTAGAACGTCGAGCGCGAGTCGAGGTTCGTGCTCTCGTGATGGAACTTGAGCGTCCCGCGGACGTTGAGGAGCGAGGGCACGCGCGCGTCCACCATGTCGCGCATGCCGACGAGGCCGTTCGAGGCGGAGAAGCCGACGGACCGCCGCCCCTCGGGCTCGTCCTCGGCGCGAAGAGCGTTCGGCGCGAGGGCGACGAGCGCGGCTGCGAGAAGGATCTTCCTCATGGTCCCTGACTCCCCGGGGTTCCGAGGCTACTTCGTGGCGGCCTCGCGCGCGAGGGTCGCGAAGCGGCGTCCGCGCTCCTCGAAGTTCCGGAAGCTGTCGTAGCTCGCGCACGCCGGGCTGAGGAGCACGACGCCCCCCTCCGGGCACAGCTCGCGCGCGAGCGCGAAGGCGTCCTCGAAGCGCGGCGCCTCGACGACCGTGCGCCTCAGGATCGGGTCCTGGGCGGCGGCGACGAGCGACGCGATCTTCGCGCCCGTCGTCCCCGTGCACACGACGGCGTGGGCGCGGCGCACGGCTTCGCGGGCGAGCTCGGAGTAGTCCGAGCCCTTCTCGGAGCCGCCGAGGATCACGACGGTCGGTGCGTCGAAGCTCGCGAGCGCGGCGATCGCCGCCTCCGGCGTCGTCGCGATCGAGTCGTTCACGTAGCGCCGGCCGCGGAGATCCCGGGCGACCGTCTCGAGCCGGTGCGGGAGCGGCTCGAAGGCGCGGAGGCCGAGGTCGATCGCGCGCGGGGAGCAGCCGAGCTCGGCGGCCGCCGCCGCCGCGAGCGCGGCGTTCCGGACCTGGTGCTCGCCCGGGAGCGCGCAGCTCGCGCGGACGAGCGCGGAGGGCTCGCTCACGGGGACGAGCTTCTGCTCCGCGCGAGCCCGGGCCCTGACCAGCGTCTCGACCTCGCCCCCCGCGGGGAAGACGACGGTCCGCGCCCCCTCCATGAGGGAGAGCTTGGCCTCGTAGTAGGCCTCCTTGGTTCCGTGGCGGTCGAGGTGCTCGGGCGCGAGGCTCGTGAGGACGAGGACCTCGGGCACGGGCAGCCTCTCGCCCGCTCTCCGCGCGAGCGAGAGGTCCTCGGCCATGAAGCTCGAGAGCTCGAAGACGACCTTGTCGGTCGGGCCGATCTCCGCGACGCGCTCGAGGAGCGGCTTCCCGATGTTGCCCCCGACCCAGCACCGGCCGTGCTCGGCCTCGAGGATCCGGCCGAGGAGCGCGGTCGTCGTGGACTTCCCCTTCGTGCCCGTGACGGCCGCGAAGGGCGCGCGGAGCGCCGAGAGCGTGAGGACGATCTCGGTCGTGACCTTGCCGCGAGCCCGGGCGAGGTGGGGCTCGGTGGGAGGGACCGCGGGGCTCCGGACGATCAAGTCGGCCGACTCTATGTCCTCGTCCCGGTGCTCTCCGAGCACGAAGCGGACGGGCAGGCCCTCGAGCTCGCGGACCGACTCCTCGAGCTTCTCGCGGGGCTTCTTGTCGGTGACGACGACCTCGGCGCCGCTCCGGGCGAAGGAACGCGCGACGGCGACCTGGCCGCCGAAGGTCCCGAGGCCGAAGACGAGGACCTTCACGGCTTCTTCGCCTTGCCTTCGTCAGCCTCGCCTTCCATGGCGCGCGCTCGCATAATGACAGCTCTCCCGGGCCGGTCGTCCTCGAGGTCCTTGCGCTTCTCGAGCACCACCACGAGCTCGCGCGTGTCCTCGATCGTCACGGGCCACAGCACGTCGAAGAAGAAGTCGAGCGGGAAGACCTGGTACCAGGGCGGGTCGAGCGTCACGACCTGCTCCGAGACCTGGTACTCCATCTTCCGCACCACGACCCTGTGACTCCCGTAGTGCTCGTATCGGTAAATCGCGCGACTTTGAACACTGGCGATCTCGACGCCATCGACGAAGACGAGCGCGGTGTCCGGGTCGGGCTTGATGACGAGCTTCCGCTCGACGCAGCCCGCGGCGACGAGGACGAGGAGGGCGATCAGCAAGCGCGCCACGGGGCCCATGTTACTAGGCACCTGCGACTACCGCCGCCAGTCCACGAGCTCGAGCCGGTCGTGGCGACGCTCCTCGTGGCGCTCGCCGTCCGGGGCGTCCGAGATCCAGACCTCCTCGAGGTCCGCCTCGTAGAGGCCGATCGCGGGGATCTCATCGACGATGACCAGGCGGTACGTCGCCCGGAGGAGCTGCGGGTCCTCGAGGCTGAGGGTCAACTCCTTGCCCGCGCACGTCTTCCCCTGGACGAGGACGGGGATGTCCTTCACCGAGCCCCGGACTCCCGACGTGTCCCGATCGAGGAAGGCCCGGATCCCGCGCGGGGAGAGGTCGGGGCGCCTGAAGAGCCGGAGGATCTGCGAGCCGTTCAACGCCTCGTCCTTCGTCTGGAGGAAGACGGACCACCCGGGCTCCCGCGGCGATGGGCCGGGCGGGCTCCGCGCCGGACCGAGGAGCTCGACCTCGAGCTTCGCGGCGCCCGCGACGAGCTGCCTCACGGAGAGCGTCCACTCCTCCATGACGGGGGGCTCGCCGGGCTTCCCGTCGCGGAGCCCCCTGTAAGTGCAGAACTCGCCGGGCCGCGCGTCGCGGAGGGGGTTGAGCTCGACCTCCACGTGGTCGGCCGTCGAGCGAGGCCCGCGACACCCGGCGAGGGAGATGGTGAGCGCGCCAAGGAACAGCGACGCCGCGCGGGCAATCCACG
>CAZYLP010000224.1:0-10936 GCA_964648345.1 uncultured Planctomycetota bacterium | reverse complement strand
GGGCGGTGACCCCTTCGGCGCGCCTGGCGGCTTCGGAGCGCCCGGGGGCGATCCGTTCGGGGGCGGCGGCGGTTTCGGCGCTCCTCCTCCGGGCGGAGATCTGTTCGGTGCGCCCGGCGGCGGCGGTTTCGGCGCTCCTCCGGGCGGAGATCCGTTCGGTGCTCCTCCTCCGGGCGGAGATCCGTTCGGCGGCGCCCCGGGCTTCGGCGGTCCGCTCTCGCCCGCGGACGACCCGTTCGGCTCGACGGGCGGCGGCTTCGGCGCTCCGCAACCTCCGCCGGGCTTCGGCGGCGACCCGTTCGGCGGCCAGGCCCCGGGCGGCGGCTTCGGCGGCCCGCCGCCGGGCCAGGTCCCTTTCGACCCGTTCGGCGCGACGACCGGGCCGACCCCGTCGTTCGGCCAGGCGGCCCAGGACCCGGGCTTCGACCCGTTCGGCGCCCCGGCCCCGGCGGGGGGCTTCGACGACCCGTTCGGCGCTCCGCCGCCTCCGGGCGGCGGGGGCGGACCGGCGGGCTTCGAGGATCCGTTCGACTCCGCGACCGCCGGCGGCGCTCCTCCTCCGCCTCCGAAGCAGACCGGGCAGCGGCCCACGCGGGGCGACCTCCTCCCGCCGATCTCGGGCGAGCGCGACGCGTTCATGGGGCCCGGCGACGGCGACCCCTTCGCGGCGGACGAGCCCCAGCTCGACCTGGGCGGTCCCCCGCCGCCGCCCATCAACAAGAAGACGAAGGTCATGCCCGGGGCGGGCAGCGGTAACTGCTCCGTCCTCATCGCGGGCCCGACCGGAAAGAAGAAGGAGAAGGCGGCCGAGCTCGTCGCGCGCCTCCGCGGTGTGTCGAAGCCCGAGGCGCTCGACATCGTCTCCAAGGGGAATCCGGTCACGGTGCTCGTCGGCGTCTCCCGCGCCGAGGCCGAGAAGGCGGCCGGGGCCTTCCAGGCGATCGAAGTCCAGGCGAAGATCACGGAGAAGAAGGGCTAAGCCTCTTGGACCTTCGCGGTCTCCGCGTCGACTCCTTCCAGTGCCGGAACCATCCCGAGCGCGAAGGAGTCGGCATCTGCGTCGCGTGCCGGCGCGTCTTCTGCGTCGAGTGCTCGACGAAGATCGACGGCGTCAACCACTGCCGCGAGTGCCTCGCGAAGCGGCAGCTCACCGCGCAGGCGAGCTCGAAGAAGGCCTCGGGGTTCTTCTTCAAGCTCCTCGAGCTCGGCTTCTCCTCGACCGTCGTCGCCGCGTCGTTCTTCTTCGTGTTCGGCGCGTTCGTCCTCGTCGGCGAGGCGAACGCGAAGAGCGCGTCCCGCCGCGTCGCGAACCGCGAGCGCATGGAGACGATCGCGCGCGCGCTCCGCGACTACAAGCGCGACACGAGCGCGTTCCCGGCGAACGACGAGGGCCTCGAGGCGCTCGTCACTGCGCCCGAGGGGACGACGGGCTGGCGCGGGCCCTATATCGACAAGACGCTCGTCGGGTCCGCCGGCGCGATCGTCGACGCGTTCTACGTGCCGGTCCAGTACCGCGAGCCCCGGAAGGGGCAGACAGCCTGCGTCATAGGGTCGGGAGGCGGCGACCGCCACCTCGAGACCGACCTCGACACCGTCGAGCGCTCCAAGCTCTCCGCCGCGAGCGGCGAGAGCACCGCGCTCGGAGACGACCTCATCCTGTTCGTCGAGTAGGAGCGAAGCCGTGGAGATCCGTTGCCCGTACTGCGAGAAGACCGTCCAGGTGCCCGGCGGGGGCCAGTTCACCTGCCCGAGCTGCCGCGCGGTCTTCGCCGTGGACCTCGAGCCCCAGGGCCAGCGCCCCGCCGCTCCGCCGCCGCTCCCCTCGAGCCCGCCGCCGCTCCCCTCGAACCAGCCGACCGTGGGAGAGGTCGACCCCGGCACCGCTCGGGGAGAGATCGCTCCGCCGCCGCTCCCGCCCGCGAGCTCGCCGGCGCCGGCCCATCACGGACCCGTCTGCGCGCGGCACCCGCACCTCGCGGCCTCCGAGGTCTGCAAGCGCTGCGGCAACTTCATGTGCCCGACGTGCACGAACCCGTTCCGCGACGGGTTCCGCTACTGCCCCGACTGCATGATCTTCCTCGCGGGCGGCTACGGCACGGTCGCGAACAACATCCCGTGGGAGACGGAGCGCCAGACGGCGGGGATGATGTCCGCGTGGTGGAAGACGGCGAAGGCCTGCATGTTCGGCCCCGACCAGTTCTTCAGGGAGATGTCACCCGCGGGCGGCCTCGAGAACCCGCTCGGGTTCAACGTCCTCGGCGTGACGGTCTTCGGCATCCTCTCGCAGATCCTCCTCCTCGGCGGGCTCGCGATCTTCGGCCTGGCCATGGGCGGCCCGCAGGCCGGCGCCGGCTTCCTCCTCCAGCTCGCGTTCCAGCTCGGTTGCGGCATCGTCGCGATCCCGATCGGCGCCGCGATCGGCGTCTTCATGAGCGCCGCGATCTACCACGTGATCGCGCTCATCCTGGGCGGCAACGGCAGCTTCGAGGCGACGTTCCGGATCGTCGGCTACGGCATGGGCTCGACGTCGATGCTGAGCATCGTGCCCTACCTCGGACCGTTCGTCGGCTTCTTCTGGCAGCTGATCATCCTCTACCACGGCTTCCTCCACGGTCACCGGATGTCGAGCGGGCGCGCGCTCATGGTCGTGCTCATCCCGCTCCTCCTCGTCGGCTGCTGCGTGACGATCGCGTTCGTCGCCTTCGGGAGCATGATCATCGCCGCGATCCAGCAGGGCGGAGGCCGAGGCTTCTAGTGCTGGAGACGGTCGGCGCGGGCCTCCGGCCCCTCACGACCACGGCGATCGTCGACGAGGCGGTCGAGCACGTCCGCGCGGACCCCGTCCTCTGGTACGGGATCGTCGCGCCGGTCTCGCTCCCCTTCGCCGCGATCGGTCTCTGGTTCTTCGACCTCGCGAACGACTACCGGGGAGCGCCCGACGGCTACGGCGTGCGCGTCACCGCCGCGGCGGCCGCGCTCACGCTCCTCTTCCACCTCCGCTTCGTCGCGGAGGGAGCTCTCGCGTGGGCGCTCGAGCAGCGCCTCCGCGGCGTGACGGTCACGGCCGCCGGCGCGTGGAGCGCGGCTCTCGGGCGCTCGCTCACGCTCGTCTTCACGGGCTCGCTGTTCTGGGCGCTCGCGAGCGTGACCGCGCTCTTCGCCTTGATCCCGGCGGTCGTCCCGTTCGGGCTCCTCTGCCTCGCCCCGGCGATCGTCATGGTCGAGCAGACCGCGCCGTTCAAGACTCTTCGCCGCTCGCTCGAGCTCGGCTGGCTCGAGATCGGGCGCTCGGTCGGGGTCTTCTGCATCCTCCTCCTCGGCGCGCTCGTCCTCGCGCTCGGCGCGGCGCTCGCGCTCCGCGCGGTGCTCGACCTCGGGCGCACGATCTTCTACACGGACCTCGCCTACCTCGAGGCCGTCCTCTCCTTCACGAACCCGACGTTCTCCGTCGGCGCGCTCCTCTTCGGGCTCGCGCTCCTCGAGCCGGTCAAGGGCCTCTCCTTCGCGCTCCTCTACGTCGACCGCCGCGTGCGCACCGAGGGCTTCGACCTCAAGCGAAAGGTGCAGCTGATCCTCGAGCGCGAGAAGGCCGAAGCTCCCGCGGAGGTCGGCCCGTGAAGCGAGCGCTCGTCCTCGTCGCCCTCGTCCTGCTCGCGGAGCGGCCCGTTCGGAGCGAGGAGCTCCGGCCCCAGGACCTCGTCGAGCGGCTCTCTCGCGCGCGGCGCTCGGCGCACGACGCGCAGCTCGAGCTCGACATCGACACCGAGGAGGAGACGCTCGCGCCGCTGCGGAAGGACGCGAAGCGCCTCGCGGGCGCGACGGTCCGCTCGGGCGCGGAGACGATCGACGCCGACCCCGGCATCGCGCGCGAGCTCGACGAGGTGAACCGGACGCGGGGCACCTCCGCGAAGCGCGCCCGGCTGGCGAAGCTCGAGAAGCGCCTCGCGGCTCTCGAGGACGAGGCGCGCCGCGCCGCCGCCATCGTCGCGAAGCCGGACCCCGCGCCCGTGAACGCGGGCCACACGAACGAGCTCCAGCCCGCGACGAAGCCGCCCGCGGGCGAGAAGGCGTCGCGCGAGGTCCTCGCGAAGGTGCTCGACCAGCCGCGCTTCAAGAAGCGGACCGAGAACATCGAGACGTGGGGCTTCTCGGACAAGCTCGAGTCGCTCCAGCAGCGCATCGAGAACTGGTGGATCCGGCTCATGCAGCCGACGCCCGCCCTGCCGCGGCCCGCGTGGCTCACGGCCCTCATCGGCTTCATCGCGGGCATCCTCCCGAAGACGGCCGCGGGCTGGTTCCTCCTCGTGGGCGGGCTCGTCCTCGTCATCGTGCTCTTCCTCTGGTTCCGCTCGCGCAACGACCGCCGGAACGAGGAGCCGGGCCCGAACCTCCTCGGCGAGGGGCTCGACGGCGGCCCCTCGGGCCGCGCCGTCGTGCGCGAGGAGACCTACTCCGAGGACCACTGGCGCCGCGAGGCGCGGCTCCTCGCGCGGCAGGGCGACCACCGCGGCGCGATCCGCGCGCTCTACACGGGCGTCCTCCTCTACCTCCAGCGCGCGGGCCGGCTCCGCTTCGACAAGGGCAAGACGAACTGGGAGCACGTGCGCGAGCTCCGCCGGAACGACCGCGCGCTCGCCCAGCGCCTCGAGCCGCTCACCCGCACGTTCGACGTCGCGTGGTACGGGCAGAAGCCCGTCGAGCCCGCGGCGTTCGACGTCTTCCTCGCCGAGGCCGACGGCTTCACGGCCGCGGCGTCGGGCGACGCGGTCGCGGCCCCGGCGGCCGCTCCGCCGCCGCCGGGAGCCGCGACGTGAACCTGAAGGGGCGGCGGATCGCGGGCTCGCTCTGGCTGTTCCTCTTCGTGCTCCTCGCGAGCGCGGGCGGTCTCGTCGTCCTCGTCGCGTCGGCGAAGCGCGGGACGAGCTTCGAGCCCTTCTCGACGTACCGCGCCGAGCCCGACGGGGCGATGGCGCTCCACGACTACCTCGCGCATCCCGACAACGCCTTCGACTGCCGGCGCGAGACGGAGGAGCTCCTCACGCTCCCCGACGACGGCTCGCTCCTCGTCCTCATCCACCCCTTCAAGGAGCCCGAGGCCGCGCCCGTCGCGACGGCCGTGAGGTTCGGACCGGCCGTCGAGGCGTTCTCGCCGCGCGAGCTCGCCGCGGTCCTCGGGTGGGTGAAGCGCGGCGGGCGCCTCCTCGTCCTCGAGTGCCTCGACAACCCTCTCTACCGCGAGCTCGGCGTGAGCGTGGAGGGTCAGACGACGCTCCAGGAGCGGCCCGTCGGCACGGGGCGCCCGGCCGCGCTCTCTCCGATCACGGCGCGCGGCGGGCGGCTCGCGCTCGGCTGCGTCGCGACGCTCGACGCCGAGGGCGGCTCGTGGGCGCCGATCTTCGCGGACGAGAAGGGCCGGCCCGTCCTCATCGCAGGCGCGTGGGGCGAGGGCCGCGTCTACATCGCCGCCGACCCGACGATCGCGACGAACGAGGGGATCGTCCGCGCGAACCACCTCGAGATCCTCCACGCGATCGCGAACGACTCGCCGCGCGCGAGCCGCATCGTCCGCTTCGACGAGCTCCGCCACGGCTTCAGGACCGAGCGCAACGTCATGGGCTTCGCGCGCCGCCACGGCCTCCACGTGGCCGTCGTGCAGGCGGGCCTCGCGTTCGTGATGGCGGTCTGGGCCGCCGCGACCCCGCGGCGCCGCGTCCGCGGCGCCGGCGTCGAGAAGGGGATCGAGTCGCGAGAGTTCGTGAGCGCCATGGCGAACATCTACGCGCGCGCCGTGCTCGACCAGCACGCGGTCGCGAGCTACAGGAAGCGCTGCGAGCGCGCGATCGCGCTCGCGATCGGCGGCAGCCCGATCGAGCTCGGGCGCGCCGAGGTCTCGAAGCGCCTCCGCGCGCTCGGCGTGCGGAACTATCACGGCTGGGACTCCGTGCACGACGAGGCCGTGGCCCTCGCCGCGCTCGCCGACGGGAAGGTCCGCGAGCGAAGGCTCGTCAACTTCGCGCGGCTCACGACGCAGCTCGAGCGCGAGGTCCGCGAGGCGGCGCGGCTGACCGTGGATCAGGTGATCGCGTGATGAAGGGCACCAGTTCTGAGATCCTGCCGGTCATGAGAGCTCGCCTCCCTCTGGTCTTGGTCCTCGCGGTGCTCGCCGCTTGCGAGACGCCGCCATCGAGCGGGCCGTCGGCGAAGCGCGAGAAGATCACGGTCACCGTCGATCTCCTCCGCGCCTTCACGGACGCGATCCACGCCGCCTACGAGCTCAGGTTCCTCGCCGACCCGAGCAACTCGTTCAAGGCGACGACCGAGAGGGACCTCGAGCCCGCGCGGGAGGCGGAGCGGAAGGCCCGCGCGCGCCTCGCGCAGCTGCTCGCGGACGCGGGCTCGCAGGAAGCGAAGCGGTCGGACCGGTTCTCGGACCTGATCCCGATCATCAAGGACGCCCTCGTCCGCGACCGGTACACGTTCATCGTCGAGCCGGACTCCGAGACCGTCTCGTTCGCCGTCGTGCGGCTCGTCCGTGCGCCCGTCGAGCGGAGCCTCGAGATCTTCGGCGAGAAGTGGACCTACGACCTCTACGTCCACGACGAGACCCTCGTCGAGGACTACTCGACGTTCCGGGCGAGGAAGCTCGGGCCGCCGCCCGTGCGGCCGGCGCTGACGCTCGGGCGCGCGGTCTACCTCGACATGGACGGGGTCTCGAAGATCGGTCGCGAGACGTTCTTCCCCCGCGTCCCCCAGTACAAGGCGCTGACGGCCGCGGCCGAGAAGGGGGAGCCCTTCGTGCAGAACGCGGGCGACCTCGCGAAGCTCCTCCTCGTCGCGAAGGACGTGCTCCGCTGGCGCAGCCTCTCCACGTTCCACGCCACGGTCCAGGCGCTCCCGCCGGCGGAGCAGTGTCGCCGCTTCGCGGAGTACTTCGGAGCGCGCGAGGAGATCCGCGCCGCGTGCGGCGCTTACGAGCTCGAGCGCGCGCGGCGCGCGAGCGGCGCGCGCCCGGCCGGCGAGCGGCTCGTCGCGATCGAGAAGCGGACGTACGACGATGCGATCGCGCACGACGAGCCGCTCGGGCAGGTCGCGACCGTGGTCGGCCTCGCCGCCCAGCTCGCGGCGAGCGACAAGGCGAAGCTCGACCCGGCCGTCGAGGCGCGCCTCAAGGCGGCCGCGAGCGTGACCCTCTCGATCATCCGGCACCTCGCGGCCGAGGCCGCGCCCAGGCGTGGTCCGCCCCCCGAGCGCCCCGAGACGCGCGAAGAGGACGCGAAGGACATAGGACGGCTCGCGCTCGCGTCACCCGAGGCGCTCCAGCGCGCCGCGAAGGCGATCCTCGAGACGGGGAAGTAGGCGTCCTCCTTCCGGGCACGCTCGGATCTGGCAAGCGCCGTGCGCACTCCGGCCCTGCCATGGGCGATCACTGGCTCGGAATCGTCCTCACCGTCGCCGGCTACCTGATCCCGGTCGCCCTGGTGCCGCACGTCCTCCTCTCCCGGCGGGATCGGGGGACGACGGTCGCGTGGATCTTCTTCATCGTCCTGGTCCCGTACCTCGGCGCCTTCTGCTACTGGATGTTCGGACACAGGAAGATCGTCCGCATGGAGGCCCGCGCCCGGAACGCGCTCGCCGCCACGCGGAAGCGCTACGTCCACGCGGCCGTCCACGACCTCGTGGACCCGGACTTCGCGGCGCTCGCCCGCGTGGCGCGGAGGAGCGGCGCGCTTCCTCCTCTCGGCGGCAACAGGGTCCGGATCTACGACGACAACCGCACGTGCTTCGAGGAGCAGCTCGAGGCGATCGACCGCGCCGAGCGGTCCATCGAGCAAGAGGTCTACATCTTCCGCCCCGACCAGCTGGGCCGCCGCTTCCTCGCCGCTCACGCGCGCGCGGCCCGGCGCGGCGTCCGCGTGCGGCTCCTCGTGGACGGGGTCGGCGCCTTCACGCTCAAGGAGCGCCACGCGCGCGCGCTCGTGCGCTCGGGCGGCGAGTTCTTGAAGTTCCTCCCCGTCCTCCGCCCGCGCCTGCGGCCGAAGATCAACTTCCGGCTTCACCGGAAGCTCCTCGTCCTCGACGACCGCTCGTGCTTCCTCGGGAGCCTGAACATCTGGGACGAGGACGTGGGCGACGACCCGCCGTGGCGCGAGATGCACGCGCGGATCGACGGCCCCGCGGCCGCGGCGTCGCTCGAGACCTTCGAGGCCGACTGGTTCTTCGCGGGCGGCAAGCCGCGGCCCGAGGGAGACGTCGCGCGCGTCGAGCCCGCGGGCGACGAGATCGTCCAGCTCTTCGCGAGCGGGCCGACCGAGCAGGTGAGCGCGACGACCCGCGTCCTGTTCGGGGCGATCGCCATGGCGCGCGAGGAGGTGCTCATCGCGACGCCCTACTTCGTGCCCGGGCGGGAGATCCTCGCCGTGCTCGAGGCCGCGGCGCTTCGAGGAGCGCGGGTCAGGATCGCGATCCCGGGCGTGAACGACATCGGCATCGTCCAGGCGGCGGCGCGTTACTACGTCCCCATGCTCGCGGAGTCGGGGGTCGAGGTCCTCTCGCTGCCGAAGCAGATGCTCCACGCGAAGGTCGCGGTGATCGACCGGAAGATGGCGGTCGTCGGATCGGCGAACCTCGATCGGAGGAGCTTCGACCTGTCGTTCGAGCTCAACGCGCTCCTGTTCGGAGGACCGTCGGTGACGCGGGCGAGGACGAGCGTGCTCAACGTCCTCGCGGCGAGCGTCCCTTACGGGCTCGAGCCGAGGCGGCTGCCCGGGAGGCTGGTCGACGCCTTCGCGAGGGTGCTCTCGCCGGTCCTCTGAACCGGGGCCCCGAGCGAGGAACGAGTCGAGGGGCTACTTCTGCGGCTCCGGCGGCGGCTGCTGGGGCGCCTGCTCCTTCTCGAGGTTCTCCTTCGCCGTCGCGATGTAAGTGCTCACCTTCGACAGCCACGTCGTCCCCGGCGGCGCGGCGGCCTGAGCGGCGGTGAGGTCGTCGGCCGCCTCCTTCCAGGCCTTGCGCTCGAGGTTCGCGACGCCGCGGACGTAGAGCACGTCGTGCTTGCGCCCGGTGAGGAAGTTCTTGTCCGCCTTCGAGAGCGCGGTCGTCGCGTCCTGGACCGATTCGCTCATGCGCCCGAGCCCGTGGTACGCGACGGCCCGGAAGTAGTACGCCTCGGCGTACTCGGACTGGATCGAGATCGCCTTCGTCAGGTCGCCGATCGCGCCGTCGTAGTCGCGGGGCTCGCCCTCGATGCGGAGCTTGCCGCGGAAGTAGAGCGCGCGCTCGTTGCGCGGGTCGATCTCGATCGACTTGTCGAGGTCGCTCCGCGCCTCGGCGAACTTGCGCTGGGTGATGTAGATGTACCCGCGGTTGCCGAGCGCGAGCGCGTTCTGCGGGTCGATCTCGAGGATCCGGTTGAAGGAGCGGAGCGCCGTCTCGACGTCGTTGTCCTTCATGGCGAGACGGCCGTAGAGGAGGATCGCGGCGACGAGGTGCTCGTCGCGCTCCATGGCGACGCGGAGGAGACGCCGCGCCTCGTTGAGCTTCTTCGTGTCGGTCGCGAAGGCGAGCGAGGCGGGCTTCTGGAGCGCCTGCATGTAGGCCTGGGCGAGGAGGGCGGAGGGCTCGCCCTCGTCGATCTGGAGCGCGGTGCGCGCGTCGTCCTCGGCGCCCTTGATCTCGCCCTGCTGCCAGCGGGTGAGCGCGCGCTGGCCGTAGGCCGGGGCCCACGAGCGGTCGAGGGCGATCGCCTCTTCCAGGTCGCGCTTGCAGCCGGTCAGGTCGCCCTTCTCGTCGCGGCGCGCCCACGCGAGGAGCGTGAGGGCCTCGGCCGACTTCCGGTTCGTGAGGCGGACGGCCTCGTCGCCGTCGCGGAACGCGCCCTCGGCGTGGTTCGTCGCGAGGCGGAAGCGCCCGCGGATGAGGTGAGGGAGCGCGGCGTCGGGCTTCGCCTCGACGGCGCGGCCGAAGAGCTCGAGCGCCTCGGGGACCGCGCGCGCGTCGTTGCGCGCCATGGCGCGGATCCGGCCCGCGGCGAGGTAGCCGAGCGGACCGTCCTTGTCGCCCTCCTTGATCCGCTCGAGCTGCGTCTTCATGGAGTCGCGGCCCGCGGCGCCCTGGAGCTCGAGGAGGTTCGCGAGCTCCCAGAAGGCCTCGTGGAGCTTCGGGTCGAGGCCCGTCGCGAACGGGAGGTCCTCGGTCGCGGCGGCGCCGCGCGCGATCGTGAGCGTCTTCGCGCCCTTCTGGCGGCCGAGCGCGAGGCGCGCGCGCGCGTGCTCGAGGAACGCGCGGGCGTTCTCGCGGTCCTTCGCGATCGCCTTCTCGGAGATGTCGAGACGGTCCTGGGCCGGCGTCGCCTCGTTGAGCGACTCGATGAGCTTCTTCGCCTCCTCCTTGTTGTCGAGGACCCCGACCTCGCCGCGGAGCGCGGTGAGGGCGTCCTTGATCTCGGGCTTCACCTTCGACGGGTCGGGGAGCGCTTCGCCGAGCTTGAGGGCCGCGCGCGGGTCGCGCTGCGTCGCGGGGGCCTTGTGGGCGGTGAGGAAGGTCCGCTCCGCCTCCTCGAGCGCCGCGCGGTCCTTGTAGATCTTGAACCCCGCGACGCCGCCGCCGCCGAGGACGATGAGCAGGATCGCGAGGACGACGAACTTGAGGGCGCCGCCGCGGCGCGGCTGGACCTCGCCGAGCTCCTCCTCCTCGACGGCATCCCGACCCGCATCTCGATCGCGCTGGCTGCGGCCCGTCTTCTGTTTCTTCTTCTTCCTCTGCTTCTCGCGGTCCGCGCTGTCGGGGTCCGTCGGCGCGTCGCTCGGGAGGTCGGCGAGGGCCGCGCCGCCCGCCTCCGCCGTCTCGCGACGGCCGGGGCCGAAGCCGAGCGCCTCCGCGGGGAGGCCGGGCTCGCTGCCGGAGGCGGACGAGCCGCCGCCGGCCGAGCCGGCGAAGG
>CAZYLP010000223.1:0-10938 GCA_964648345.1 uncultured Planctomycetota bacterium | reverse complement strand
GCAAGTACCTCGACATGAAGGGCCGCGGCAAGCTCGAGGACATCAAGACCGAGGACGCCAAGGCCAAGCTCGGCGACAAGGACGTCGACTGCAAGCTCGTCACGTTCACCGAGAAGGACCCGCGCATGAGCATCGCGGGCAAGCTGTACGTCTCGGAGAAGGTGAAGGGCGGCGGCATGGTCCGCTTCGAGGCGGACATGAAGGGGCAGCAGGGCTCCGTGTCGATGGTCGGCGAATGCGTCGGCTTCGGCAACGGCGACAAGGCCGAGTGGGGCAAGACGCTCGACGAGGCCGAGAAGGCCGCGAAGGCCAAGGCCGAGAAGTCGGAGCCCGAGAAGAAGTCGGAGAAGTAGTCCTTCAGGGATCGGCGCGTCCGTCGTCGGCGACCCGCCAGGCGGCGCGCGCGCCGGCGACGACCACGGCGATCGACAGGACGAAGAGCGGCGCGCGCAGCAGGAACTGGCTCGTCGCCGAGTCGAGCCGCTTCGAAGCCTCGACGAGCGAGCGCGCGCTCGACGCGTGGAGCAGGAAGGCTCCGTGCGACGGGAGGAGCGCGTACTCGACGAGGTACGTCGCGACGAGGACCGCGTACGTGACGAGGAGCAGCGCGCGGAACCCTCGTCCGAAGCGGTCGTGCGCGACGACGAGCGGCGCGACGAACCACGAGGCGTATTGCGGCCCGTAGCCCGGCCCGAACGTCGGCAGGAACAGGAGGAGGAGCCCCGCGAGGAGGACGAGCGTCCGCGGCGGCAGGTCCTTCCGCCGGAGGACGAGGGCTGCCGCGGCGGTCAGCGCGCCGAGGATCAGGAACGGCGAGACCGCCGCGAAGGAAGCGATGAAGCGGTCCTGACCGGTCGCGACCATGAGCCCCGTGAAGCCGTGGAAGCCCGCGAGCGACCGGTACGTGATGACCCGCGTGAGATGCCCCGGGTCCACGGCGTGGAGCACGCTCATCGCGAGGGCCGTCGGGCCGACGAGGAGGACCGCGCCGAGGACGCGGGCGCGGACGCTCAGCTTCTCGACCCCCGCGAGGAGGAGCGGCGCGAGCACGATCGGGACGACCTTGGTCAGGACTCCGAGCCCCACGCAGAGGGCCGCGAGGAGCCAGTCGGTGACCTCGCCGCCCTGTCGCCAGGAGACGAGGAACAGCGCCGCGAGCACGACCCAGAGACCGACGAGCACGTCCACGTTCCCGTGCTGGCAGACGAGGAGCACGCTCACCGGGTTGAGCGCCAGGCCGAGGAGGAGCGTCCCCGCGCGCGCCCGAAGCTCGGGCGGGCCGATGCGCTTGAGGAGCCCGTGCGCGGCCGCGATCGTCCCGAGGTCGGCGGCGATGAGGACGGCGTGGATGAAGTGCCGGAGCGGGACGCCCGTCACCACGGAGGCCCGGTGGAGGAGCGAGAGCGTCTGCGTCCAGAGAGGAGGATAGGGCGTCGCCCCGTACGGGTTCGCGCCCGCCTCGAAGACGCCGCGGAGCCAGAGCCAGTACTTGAAGTCGAGCGACTCGGCGCCTTCGGGGAGCAGCCTCAGGAAGACGAGGCGGACGACGAGGGCGGCGAGGAGCGCGGCGACGAGGAGCCTCGAGTCGTCGGCTTCATCCCGCTCCGCGGTCACGCCTCGCATCGTAATGGCTTTTCCACCCCCACGCCGCCACACTCCGTCGTGTCCCGGCGCCGGAGGTCGACATGCGCATCGTGCTCCTCGGTCTCGCCCTCGTCGCAACCGCCAGCGGGGCCGGTTACTACACCTACTGCGCGAAGACGTGCGGCGGCGACGAGGTCTGCCACGGCGAGATCGCCCCGACCTCGACCGTGACCGCCGCACCGCAGGGCGGAGGGCCGCCCGGGTGCTGGGAGGGCAACTGCACGATCGGCGTCTGCCGCGCCGAGATCCCGAAGCAGGCGGGCGAGGACACGATGGCGGCACTCACGCGGCACCTCCGCGACGCGCACGCCTCGGGCACCGACGGCAAGCCGAGCGCGAAGGAGGTGAGGGACCGCTTCGCCGACGCGGAGTGGCTCGCCTACGACGCGGACGAGAAGCGCCTCACGATCAAGACGGGCGGGAAGACGGTCGAGCTCGACGTGGACGGAGACCGGATCATCCGCACGCTCGAGAAGATCGAGGTCGCGACCCTCCCGGCCGAGGTCAAGAAGGGCCTCGACGCCGCGTTCGGCGGCTACTCGTCGAGCGGCGCCTGGGTCGTCACCGGAGACCCGAAGACCTACCGAGTCCGCTTCGGCCGCGACACGGCCGAGTGCCAGAGCCACACGGACGCGAACGGGAAGGAGACGCTCGTCCGCGCCCGTGTCCATCGCGAGCACTTGGCCGTCCTCGACGCGTCCGGGCGGGTCCTCGAGGAGCGCGTCCTGGAGCCCTCGCATCGGGGGCCGAGGAAGCGCCCCGCAGAGTGACCGGGGCTACTTCGCGACGTTCTCGGGCTTGATCCGCCGGCTCTCGAACCGCTCGCTGCAGAACCAGGCGTTCTTCGTCGAGCTCGGGTGCCCGCTCTTGATGAGCTTGAGGGTGTAGGTGACGAGGCGGACGTCGTTCTTCACCTTCTCGGCGACGGTGCACTGCATCGAGGTCCCGCGCTCGGTCCACGACTCGATCCGGATCATGTTCGAGCCCGCCTCGGTCGTGCTCGACCTGCGCTCCTCGTAGTCCTGAGGCCCCCAGCTCACGACGAGGCGCAGGATGTCGGAGTCCGGCGTCCCCGAGCCCACGACGGCCGCCCGGGCGAGCTCGATCGTCTTCGCGTCGGTGGTCGAGGCCGCGGGCATTCGCGTCTTCTCGTAGAGCGCGGTCGCCGCGGCGGTCTGCTTGTCGCGGAGCGCGACGAGGCGCTCTGCGAGCTTGGCGAGCTTCGGGTCCGGATCCTTCTTCTCGTACTCGGCGCGGATGATCGTCAGGGCCTCGCAGGCCTCGATGCCGTGTCCGAGCTCGTCGAGCGCTTGCCCCATCCAGGTGTCGTCGGCGACGTTCGCTTCGTTCGCGAAGGCGTCTGGGGCGAGGTAGCGCTCGGCGAGCTCGATCCGGCCGAGGAGGAGACCGTTGGTCGAGCCGGTCCCGACCTCGATGCGGCCGGTCGTCGCCCGCACGTCGCGGGCGATGCGGGCCTTGAGACCCGTCGCGAAATACTGCTCCATGCGCTTCAACGCGGGGTCGTCGGCGTGCCGCGGGAAGTCCGCCTTGATCTTGGCGATCATGGCCGCCCCCTTCTCGGAGAGGGCCTCCCACTCGCGCAGGTTCGCGATCCAGGCGCGCACGCGGGCGGCATCGCACGGGGGCTTCAGCTGGGCCGAGAAGTCCTTCGCGAAGTAGGCGTCGAGCTCGGCGAGCCGCTTGTTGATCTCCTGGACGTCGAGCTTCTCCCTGGCCATGGCGGCATCGGCGAGGCGCTTGACCTCGGCGCGCGCGTCGGCGAGGCGCTTCTTGTAGAGCGCCACGAGCTCCTTCCCGCGGAGGACGGCCTTGTGGTCCTTCTGGGTGATCCGCTCGAGGGCGCTGGCGGCGAGGTCGCCGCCGTCCTTGAGGCGGCCCCCGCGGAGGTCCGCGACGGCGTCGCGGTAGGCCGAGGCGAAGCTCCGCCAGTAGTACAGGTCGGTGCTCGGGAGCCCCTCGGGATTGGCATCGAGGTCGAGGCCGTCGGCCGCGGCGGCGGGCTTGGCCCCGTCGGTCGCGGCGTACCGGGCACGCATCTCCTTGTCGATCTCGGTCGCGCGGCGCTCCCCTTCCTTCCAGAGATCGCTCTGGCGCGCCACCTTCACCGCGCTGCTAAGCGAGGCGCGCGCGGCGTTCAGGAGACCGAGGATGCGCTCGGCTCCGGCCTTGTCGCCGGGCTTCAGGACCTTCACGGCCTCGGCCGCGGCGTCGAGCTTCTCCTTCGCGGCGACCGCGTGGCGCCCCGGCGCGCCCGCCGCGAGCGGCTCCTCGAGCCGGGCCCGCACGCCCTTGTCGAGCGCGAGCGACCGCTGAGCCGCCTTCTTCCAGGGGTCCGTCCCCTTCGTCGAGTGGACGGCGAGCTTCTCCTGGAGCGCGTTGTTGGCCGTGATGATCTCCGACGCGAGAAGGGCGTCGCCGGGCTCCATCGTCTTCGCCTTGGCCTCGAGGTCGTCGAGGGTCGCGGTGAACGACGCGAGGTCCTCGCCGTGCGCGGCGGACGAGGCGATGGCGACGAGGACGACGCCGAGCGGGACACCACGGAGTTTCTGCATGGCGCAAGGATATCCCAACGGCCGTCGCCGCCACAGAGCGTTGAGGCGGGGAGCGGCGCCTGGGACAATACCCGTCACGAAAGTTGACCGGGGGGTCGTCGAACGTGCGAATCCTGCTCTGCCAGCCTGCTCCCTTCGAACCGGGGAGGCTCGGCCTCGAGAACGTGATCTGGCTCTCGGAGCCGGTCGCGCTCACCTCGCTCGCCGCCATGGTCCTGCCCGAGCACGAGGTGCGGATCCTCGACATGCGGTGCGAGCCGGACACCGAGCTGAACCGCGTCCTCCTCGAGTTCCGGCCCGACATCGTCGGCACGACCTCGATGACGACGGACTGCTACCAGGCGAAGGCGATCCTCGAGATCGCCAAGGGCACGCTCGGCCGCCGCTGCTTCACGATCGTCGGCGGCCACCATCCGACGCTCTCGCCCCAGGACTTCGAGGACGAGTGCGTGGACGCGATCGCGATCGGCGAGGGGGAGGAGACGTTCGCCGAGCTCGTCGCTCACCTGGCCCAGGGCAAGAGCCCGCGCGAGCTCCACGCGATCGCGGGCCTCCGGTTCCGCGACGCGAGCGGGCTCTACGCGAACACGCGCAAGCGCGGCCAGGCCCGCGAGCTCGACACGTTCCCGGCACCCGCGCGACACCTCGTCGCGCACTACGCGAAGAACTACTTCTTCGCCGTCGCGAACCCGATCGCCTCGATGCAGACGTCGCGCGGCTGCGCGTTCGACTGCAACTTCTGCGCGATCTGGGAGTTCTACGAGAAGAAGACGCGCTTCCTGAGCGCGAAGGCGATCTGCGACCGCCTCGAGTCCTTCCCCGAGAAGTTCGTCCTCTTCCTCGACGACAACTTCCTGACCCACCGGAAGCGGATCGACGAGCTGCGCGAGGAGATCGAGAAGCGCGGGATCAAGAAGTACTTCGGCATCCAGGGCCGCTCGGACTTCGTCGCCGAGAACCCGGACGTCATGCGGCGCCTCCGCGACGCGGGGCTCGTCATGATCATCACGGGCTACGAGTCGAACGAGGACGACAACCTCGCTCACCTCCAGAAGGACAACACGCGCGCGAAGAACATGCGCGCGGCGAAGATCATCCGCGACCTCGGCATGATGTCGATGGGGATCTTCATGGCCCGGCAAGACTTCACCGAGGCCGACTTCGACAAGCTCTACGCGTCGATCAACGAGATGGGGATCGCCATGCCGCTCGTCGGCATCCTCACGCCGCTCCCCGGGACCCAGCTCCACAAGAAGGTGCAGTCCGAGCTGCTCACGCAGGACACGCGGCTCTTCGACCTCCTCCACTCGGTGCTGCCGACGAAGCTGCCGCGCGAGACCTTCTACCGGAAGCTCGCGGAGATGAACACGCAGACGTTCCCGAGCTTCAAGCGCGCGATCATCGACACGTTCAAGAACAACCCGCGCTTCTGGCTCCGCGCGTTCCCGAGCGCGGTCAAGTACGTCCGCACCGTCAACCACTACCGCCCGATCGCGACGAACCACGAGCATCACCTGCGCGACGAGATCGGGATCATCCCCGCCGATGCGACCGAGGCCTCCGTGGCCGCGAAGCGCGCGAAGGCGAAGGCCCTCCCCGTGCTGGTGAGCTCGACATGAACGCACGCACCTTCCTCGCCGCGCTGCGCGTCGCGGTCGAGAGCCACACGGCCGTCAACCACCCGCTCCTCGCTCGCGTGGCCCACGTGCCCTTCACGCGCGAGGACTACAAGGTCTTCGGCCTCCAGCACTACCCGCTCGTCGGCACCTTCACGAAGTACCTCGAGATCCTCCTCATGCGCGCGCCCGACTCGCAGGCGAAGCAGTGGATCGCGAAGGTCCTCGTGAACGAGTACGGCGAGGGCTCGGACAACAAGGACCACGCCGAGCTCTACCGCGGCTTCCTCGCCGCGTGCGGCGCGAAGCCGGAGGAGATCGAGGGGACGCTCCTCCACAAGGCGATCCCCGCGTTCATCGCCGAGCACCTCAGGGTCTGCCGCGAGGAGCCGTTCCTCGTCGGCCTCGGCGCTCTCGGGCCCGGGCACGAGTGGAGCATCCCGCGCATGTTCCCCCTGATCGTGAAGGGGCTGCGCCGCGCGAAGTTCTCGCCCGAGGAGATCCTCTACTTCACGCTCCACATGGAGCAGGACATCGACCACGGCGCCTGGCTCGAGGAGGCGCTCGCCGTCTACGCCTCGACGCAGGAGGCGCAGGACCAGATCCGCCGCGGCGCGCTCCTCTCGCTCGAGGCGCGGGCCCGCTTCTGGAGCGGGGTCCAGGACAAGGTCGTCCGCTGGCGCCAGCCCGGCAACCTCCACCTCCGGTCGCAGAACCGGGACGGCTACGACGCGACGGGCGAGATCACGCTCCGCGAGTGGCGCGCGAAGCTCGCGTCGCAGCGAGTGCTGCAGCCCGCCTGATGGCGAAGACGGCGGTCCTCGAACGGAAGGAGCCCCTCGCCGCGATCGCGCGCGAAGGGCTGCACCACGTCGGCAACTCGACCCACTGGATCGTGCTCGAGGGCGTCTCGTTCCTCACCGACCCTTGGATCATGGAGCCTGCCGAGCGCACGCTCTCCCATCGCGTTCCGCCCGCTCCGCTGCCGACGAAGCCGGACGTGGTCCTCGTCACGCACCGTCACGAGGACCACTTCGACCTCGTCGCCCTGGACCGGCTCGACCGGAAGGCGACGGTCGTGCTCCCCGTCGAGCTCGCCGGCCGCGTGCGCGCGCTCGGCTTCGCGGACGTGCGCGGCGTGAAGGCGGGCGACCGGCTCGACGACGTGCGCGGCGCGGCGATCGACGTCGTCCTCGGGAAGCACGACGTGGCCGAGGTCGTCTACCGCGTCGAGAAGAACCGGCGCGCCTTCTTCTTCGGCGGCGACACCATGCTCACGCCCGAGATCGAGGCGCTCGCCGCGGCGAAGCCGACCGAGTTCGTCGTCCTCCCCGGCGAGCGGAGCTCGCTCCTCGGCATGGCGTTCGTCATGACGCCGCCCGAGGCGGTCGGGCTCGCGAAGAAGATGGGCGCCTCGCGCGCCGTGCTCTCGCACCACGAGGCGTACGTCTCGCGGCGGTTCCCGTACGGCTTCATGGTCCGGATCCCGCCCGTGCGCCCCGAGGAGTTCCCGGCGTGGTTCAAGATCCCGGCGCCGGGCGATCACGTGCCGTTCCCCTGGAGCGAATCCGCATGAAGATCCTCATCGTCGCCACGAGGAAGAACTCGCGCCGCGAGGACCGCGAGCTCTACGAGATGGACTTCATGTGCCAGGTGCTCGGCTTCGAGCGCTCGCTCCTCGACCTCGGCCTCATGACGGTCGCCGCGTGCACGCCGAAGGACGTGACGGTCGAGATCAAGGACGAGTACGTGGACGAGATCCCCTACGACACCGACGCCGACCTCGTCGCGCTCTCCGCGAAGACGTCCTGCGTGACCCACGCCTACGAGGTCGCGGACGAGTTCCGGCGCCGCGGCAAGAAGGTCGTCCTCGGCGGGATCCACGCGTCCCTCCGGCCCGACGAGGCGCTCGAGCACGTCGACTTCGTCGTGATCGGCGAGGCCGAGAAGAGCTGGCCCGCGTTCGTCGAGGCCTTCAGGAAGGGCGAGGCACCGCGGAAGACTCCCAGCCTCGGCTTCATGGACATGGCCGACATCCCCGTGCCGGCGTGGGACAAGATCGACAACTCGAAGTTCTTCTTCCACCAGATCCAGACGACGCGCGGCTGCCCCTTCACGTGCCGCTTCTGCAGCGTGCCCGACATCTCGGGGAGCAACTTCCGCTTCAAGCCCGTCGAGCGCGTCGTCGAGGAGATCCGCGCCCTCCCCGACTCGGGGCTCCTCAAGAACAAGATGAAGGCGCTCTACGTCGTGGACGACAACTTCATCTCGCAGCGCGGCTACACGAAGAAGCTCCTCCAGGCCCTCGTGCCGCTCCACGAGAAGGGCGAGCTCCGCGAGTGGTCCGCGGAGACGACCGTGAACGTCACGAAGGATGAAGAGCTCCTCGACCTCTTCGCCGCCGCGGGCTGCTCGACGCTCATCATCGGCTTCGAGTCCGTCTCCGAGCAGACGCTCCTCGAGATGGACAAGAAGGTCAACTTCTGCCTCCCCTACCAGGAAGCGCTCGACCGGATCCACCGGCGCGGCATGTCCACGGTCGGAAACTTCATCGTCGGCTTCGACACCGACACGCTCTCCGTCTTCCGGGACACGCTCGAGTTCATCGACAAGAACCTGATCCTCTACCCGTTCTTCTCGATCCTGACGCCCATGCCGGGCACCAAGCTCCACGAGGACTTCAAGGCCGCGGGCCGTCTCGACCACTTCCGCTGGGAGGAGTACGACACGCGGCACGTCGTCTACCAGCCGAAGCACATGACGCGCGAGCAGCTCCTCGACGGGTACATCTGGCTCTTCGAGGAGGCCTACGCGTCGGACCGCGCCCTCGACCGCCTCGAGCGCTTCTGGTGGACGCACCGGAAGAAGCCGTCCTCGTGGGTCGAGAACCAGTTCATCAAGTTCAAGATGCGCGGCCTCGAGAAGGGGACCTCGCCGCGGGTCCAGCGCCACGGCAAGGGGGGCTGGAAGCGGCGCGGGCGCACGGGCCTCAAGTCCGACATAGGACAGCTCCTCTACTACTTCGACTCGGCGCACTTCGTCGACTACCTCGACCGCTTCCGCTCGCCCGACTACGCGACGAACGTGCGGATCTTCAAGGGAGAGATCGCGGCGCCGCCGGTCGACCCGACGCTCTCGAAGAAGCAGTGGGAGCGGAAGAAGCTGAGCACCGTCTCCTGATCGAGCGGGAAGCTCTACTCGACCGTCAACTTCATGAAGGAGTAGCTCAGGCCGCGCGGTTGATGCGAACGGTCGGCGGTGCGACCAGGGTCGCGATCACGTCGCGCGCGGAGGCGAAGCGGGCCTCGGGGGACTTCTCGAGCAGCCGGTCGATCACGGCCGCGAAGGCGGGCGAAAGGCCGGGGACCCGCGCGCGGATCGGGACCGGCCGCTCGTAGACGTGCTGGCGCATGACCGCGAGGATGTTCCGGTCCTCGAAGGGCGCTCGCCCCGCGAGGAGGTGGTAGAGCGTCGCGCCGAGCGAGTAGAGGTCGGAGCGGGCATCGACCGGGTTCGCCTGGCACTGCTCCGGGGCCATGTAGAGCGGGGTCCCGAGGATGATCCCGCACTTCGTGATGTCGCCCGACGACTCGAGACAGCGCGCGATCCCGAAGTCCGAGACCTTGACGTCGCCATCGGCCGTCATGAGGAGGTTGTCGGGCTTCACGTCGCGGTGGATGATCCCGCGGTCGTGCGCCGCGGCGAGGACGTCGAGCACCTGGATCGCGATCGAGCGGACGGCGTCCTCCGCGAGCGTCCCCTCGGTGTCGAGCCGCGCGCGGAGCGAGCGGCCCTCGATGAGCTCCATCATGAGATAGAGCCGGCCGTGCTCCTCGCGCGCGTCGTGGACCTTCACGACGCCCGGGTGGTCGAGCGACGAGGCGACCCGCGCCTCGCGGAAGAACCGGCGGCGCACCTCGGGGTCCGCGCTGCTCCCCGGCCGCATGACCTTGATCGCGAAGGGACGGGCGAGCGTCTCGTGGATCGCGGCGTAGACCGCGCCGTTCGCTCCCTTGCCGAGGCGGCGGAGGAAGCGGTAGCCGCTCGGCGCATCGTAGCCCTCGGACGCGTCGGCGGCGGACGCCGGCCGTACTCCGAGCGGCGCGCGACCGCAGGCCTGGTCGATCGCGAGGCGCGCGTGGTCGGCGCTGCCGTAGCGGTCGCGCGGCTCCTTGGCCAGGAGGCGCGCGACGATGTGCTCGACGAGGGGCGGGACCCGGACGCCCACCTGCGCGAGCGTCGGCGCCGGGCGGTGGAGGTGATGCCGGCAGACCTGGACCGGGTCCTTGGCAGAGAAGGGGTGCTGGCCCGAGAGCGCGTAGAAGAGGAGGGCGCCCACGGCGTAGAGGTCGGAGCGCGCGTCCGGGTCGCGGCCGCGCCACGCCTCGGGCGAGATCGACCCGAGGAACGGGAGGTCCTCGAGCTCGGCATCGCGCCACGTGAGCCCGAAGTCGAGGAGGACGGGCCGCCCCTGTGGCGGGAGCGCGACCCTCGTCGCGTCGAGCGCTCCGTGGACGAGACCCTTCGCGTGCGCGCGGGCCAGCGAGTCGAGGAGGTCCGAGAAGACGAGGAGCGTCCGCTCGAGCGGGAGCCGGCCCATCTCCTCGACGATCTGCGAGAGAAGGGGCCCGCCCGGGAGCTCGGATTCGTACCAGGAGCTTCCGTCCTCGAGCTCGCCGTGAGCGAGGAGGCGGGAGATCCCGGGGACCCGGAGCGCCTCGAGGGCCGCGAGGTCCTCGGGCGCGCGCGACTCGCTCCGCCGCACGACGAGGCGCACGAGCTCGCCGCGGCGCGCGCCGCTCACGCGGCGTGCCCGGAGGCGCCTCGTGCGCGCGCTTTGCGCGAGGGTCTCGATGACCTCGAAGGAGCCGACTCGCCGCCGGGCGGGTCCCACCCGCTCCGTGCTCCCGGCGGCGAGGTCGGCGTCGACTTCGAAGTCGAAGACGAGATCCACGCGGGTGGCCCCCCCTGCTCTTGGGGGCTTCGCCCCCAAACCCCGAGAACGGTCCTCGCGGCCCCGCAAACGGCGCGGTGCCGCTGCGGGGGGGGGGGGGCCCCCCGCCCCCCGCGCGTGTAGGGGGGGTAGCCCCCGGGCGTGTGGGCCC
>CAZYLP010000222.1:0-10969 GCA_964648345.1 uncultured Planctomycetota bacterium | reverse complement strand
GTCCGCCCACACCCCCGCCGCCGCCGCGGCCCCCGACGCCGCCGCCGCCGCCGCCGCCGCGGTTCTGAATCGAGGAGACGCGACCCAAGACCAGACGACCACGACGAGAGGTGAACGAATGAGCCGCAGCCACCTGATCGAGACCGGAATGAACGGCCGGAGCCACGCGAGGTTCCGGTCGGGCGGGAGCGCGCTCGTCCTCGTCGTGGTCCTGGCCGCGCTCGCGCTCGTCGTCATCGCGACGATGACGACGCTGACGATCGCCGCCACCCACTACGCGGGGCAAGCCACGCGCGAGCCCCGGCTCCGCTACGCCTGCGAGGCGGCGCTCGCCTACTACCGGGACCAGGTCGCTTATCCGCAGTACGCGGGCCCGCCCTACCCGGGCTGGGTCGGCACGCCGCCCCCCTTCACGGCGGGGACTCCCCCCGGGTACGTGGGCAACGCGAACCAGTGGCTCCGCACGATGGCGGGCGCGAACAACTACTGGCGCCCGCTCTTCCCGCCGCGCGTCTCCTCCTCGACGCTCCCCCAGCCGAGCCTCGTCTTCGGCGGCTCGACGGTCCCTCCGTTCGAGCCCGGAATCCCCGTCTGGGTGTGGATCAACGACGTGTGCCTCGACGCGAACGGCAACGTCGTCCCCCCGGCGAGCTGCGTCGCGGGCGACGACTACCGTCTCGCTGCCTACGCCGAGCTCCCCGTGAGCGGCCGTGGCGACCACACCTCGACCATGTCGGGCGAACGGATGCTCGTCGTGCAGGACTTCCGCGAGAGCCAGCCGTTCTCGTCGTACATGTTCTTCACGTTCTCGCAGGACCTCTACATCGGCAACGTGACCGTCGCGGGGTCGATCCACTCGAACCGCCGGATCATCTTCCCGCCCACGGGGCCGACGACGGTGACCGGCAAGGCGACCGCGGTCAACGGATTCCAGAACTACCCGTCGAACCCGAACATCTCGCTCGGGTCGGCGGCGACGGGCGGCTCCGCGGTGCCGCTCCCCTCGACGGGCGTGAGCCAGACGGACTCGATCGCCGTCGCGGGGAATGGCGCCAACCAGCCGGGAGCGAAGTTCTTCTCGGTGAAGAAGGGCGCCGGCCAGTTCACCGGCTGGAACGCCCTCACCGGCCCGAACATCAACGCGACGATCACGATCAAGAACGGGACGCCCCCGGTCTTCGACATCACGGCGAACGGCTCGAGCGGCGGCACCGTGACCTACACGGACGTGGGCTTCCCCGACAAGGGCGTGATCTACGTGGACGGGAACGTCACGGTGAACGCGCCCGACGGCTTCTCGGGCAAGCTCACCGTCGTCGCCGGAAACGGCGACCTCACCGTGAACTCGAACATCCAGTACAAGGACCCGAACCCGAGCGCGCCCGCGACCTCGCAGTACGGCTACAACCTCGTGGATCCGGCGACGGGCAACGTCCTCGACCCGGCGACCACTACGGGGAGCTGGGACACGTACCAGTACGTGCCGAACTCGAGCTACTCGGGCCCACCGACCCAGCTCGGCCTCATGGCGAAGAACTCCGTCAAGTCGTCGGCCACGGCGCCCAACAACCTCATGGTCAACGCGTCGATCTACGCGAACAACGGCTCGCCGTTCGACGCGGTGTCGGCCGGGGTCGCGAAGGGCAACCTCGCGATCGGCGGCTCGCTCGTCGGGACGGCGACCGGCGCGCGCACGAACACGATCGTGGGCTACAACCAGTCCGGCCTCTACGCCTTCGACCAGAAGGCGTCCAAGTCGCCCCCGCCGGGCTGGCTCAGCACGCCCGCGCCGGCGTTCGGCGCGATCTCGCGGCGCAGCACGGCCGTGGCCCCGGCCTCGTTCATCCACCAGGGCGCGAACACCACCGCCGGAGGAGCCGGAAAGTGACGTTCGAGACGATCGACGAGTCGAACGCTCCCCAACCCCCGCAGCCGCCCGCCGAGTCGGGCGGCCGCGATCGGAACCACATCGACTCTGCGCTGAGGCTCGCGATCCAGGAGGTCGGCCAGGCCTCGAGCACCGCCCAGGCGAGGAACCGCCGCGAACGCGAGTCCCGCGAGATCCCGCGCGAGTCGAAGATCGGGGTCGGCATCGCCTCCGCGATCATCGCGACCCTCATCATGATCCCGATCGTCGCGTGGCTCACCGAGATCCCGCCCGAGCCCGTCGCGCCTCCGCCGGCCCCCGCGCCGGCGCCCGTCGCGACGCTGCCGGCGGACAGCTCGGCGAAGCCGCGCAGCAACGCCTCCACGCCCTCGGGCGGCGCGGCCATCGCCGCGACCCCGCCGCCTCCGACCGGCGAGCACGTCGAGGCGCCCATGCCCGCGGGCGCGCTCACGGTCCTCCGCGGGCTCCACGGCCTCATCCACCAGGCGTCGCACCTCCCGCCGGGCTCGGTCCCCGGGAACATCGACCCCGAGGCGGACTTCCTCCCCGACGGCACGCTCGAGGGCTCGCCGGCCGAGGTGCTCGAGAACCTCCAGCAGGTCCAGCTCCGGGTCGCGCGGACGCCGGCCCTCGCGCTCCGCGTCCTCTCGGAGCAGCACAGCCACGCCGCCTACAAGTTCGACCTCGAGGTCGTCGCCGCGACGCCGGGCGGCGAGGAGATGATCTCGCGGAGCACCCTCGTCCTCGTCCCCGTGAGCGCGGAGGTCATGCGGATCACCCGTCTCGACCGCTTCGAGGCGTTCGAGAAGACCGGCCTCGCGGTCGGGCCCGCGACCTTCGAGCAGGCGAAGGAGACGCACGAGGGCGGCGCCGTCGTCGCGAGCTATCCCTACATCATCCACTGAAGAGGCCATGCGCCGAACGATCGCGATCCTCGCCCTCGGGCTCGTCCTCACGGCCGCCGCGCGCGCCGAGGAGAAGCTCGTCACCCTGAAGAACGGGACGAAGCTCACCGGCGAGGTGGAGAACGAGGCGGGGCCGGTCGTCACCGTGAAGACCGCGAAGGGCGCGGTGCGCGTCCCGCTCAACCTGATCGTCAAGATCCAGAAGGTCGAGGCGCCGAAGAAGCCGGACGCGAAGCCCGACCCGGCGAAGACGCCGCCCCCCGACAAGAAGACCGACACCGCGAAGCCGGCGAACGGCCAGACGACGACGACGGCTCCGGTCGCTCCGATCGCGCCCGTCGCCTCGCCGAGCGAGGGCGCGCACCCGCTCGAGGCGCGCTACGCCGCGGTCGCCGCTCTCCCCGTCGCGGACCGGCCCAGGGCGACGCTCGCCCTGGCGGCGCAGATCCCGCTCGAGGCCCAGGCCGAGTACCTCGCGTCGTCGCCGCCCGGTCCGCTCTCGCCTCCGGCGCACATCGCGGTCGATGCGTTCTGCGACGGCGGCGGGCCCGCGCGCGACGCGGCGCTCGCGCGCCTCCGCGCGCAGAACGAGTGCGGCGCCGCCCTCTTCGCGGCCCTCGAGCGTCTCTGGGACAAGAAGCACGCCGTCGAGGACGCGCTCATCGAGCGGCTCGGCCAGGACTGCAAGGACCACGTCGCGAACATCACGGCGCTCGCCGCGCGCGGCACGCGCCGCTCCGTGCCGCAGCTCGTGGACCTCCTCTTCTTCGCGCCCGAGGCGTCCGGCCTCACCTTCCAGGCGCAGGTCGCGCTCCGCGAGATCGCGAAGCGCGACGCGTCGCCCGACGAGGCCCTCGAGCCGCTCGTGAAGAACATCCAGCCGCGCTGGCCCGGCCCGGGCGAGCTCGTGCGGCGGCGCGACGTGCTCCTCGCCATGGGCGGCTCGGCCGGGGCCGCCGTGCCCTACCTCGAGGCGACGCTCGCCGACCTCCCCGCGGACGACGTGGAGCCGCGCGGGGACTGCTGGCTCTCGCTCGCCCGGATCGGCACCAAGGAGGCGGGCGCCCTCCTCGCGCGCTCGTTCCGCGAGCCCCGGCTCGGCGACCAGAACCACGAGAGCCGCCGCGTCGCCCTCCTCGTCGAGGCGATCGCCGAGGCCGCGACCCCGTCCGGGCGCCCCGAATTCCTCATGGCCGTGGCCGACTTCCACGACGCCGTCGGACGACCCGACCAGAAGCGCGCGATCCTCCTCGCCCTCGAGCGCGCGAGCGGCCAGCGCTTCGGCGGCGAGCCCGACGCGGTCCGGCGCCTCGCCAAGCAGACGATCGAGAAGAAGCTCGCGGCGGACACGGCCGAGCAGCAGAAGGAACAGCAGAAGCAGGAGCAGCCGCCCGCGAAGCCCGAGGAGGAGCCGAAGAAGCCCGAGGAAGAGCCGAAGAAGCCCTGAGCCCCTCGACTCGGGGATACGGGGGGAGTTACTTCCGCCAGTCGAGCGCGATCCGCACGGCCTTCGCGCGCTCCGCGGGGGTCGCGGTCTCCTTCACCTCGCACGGCTTGCCCGTGAGCAGGGCGACGACCGCGAGCTCCTGGCGGAGGACGTGCTCGACGCTCTCCTCGGACGCGGCCTTCGCGATCGTGTCGATCAGCTCGGGCCGCGCGAGCGACTTGAAGCAGCGCGCGCCGAGCTCCATGAGCTTCTTCGCGGCCTTCCAGCGGATGCTCGGGTTGTTCGCCGCGAGGTCCTTCGCGATCGTCTCGGGCGCCTTCGAGTGAGCGCGGCGCCACCACCACGACGCGGCCCGCCGCACGGAGGCGGCGCGGTCATCGGGCTTGCCGTCGGGCTCGAAGAAGCCGAGGTCCTCGTCCGCGTGCGCGAGGTCGCGGATGCGCTTCCAGGCGCGGGCGCGCACGCGCGTGTCGGCGTCGGCGAGCGCCTCGAGGAGGACGGGCGCGAGCACGTCGCGCTTCTCGTCGGGGCGCCAGTCGAGCGCGCCCGCGGCGGCCGCCTGCTCGGCGGGCTTCGTCGCCGTCGCTTCGCGGCGGAGGAGCTCGGCGAGGAGGCCGGGCTCGACGAGCGTCTTCAACTTCCGCTCGACGAACTCGCGGACCTGCTCGTTCGGCTCGTCGAGGCCGTGGAGGAGCGCGCTGCCCACGCCCGGCCCGTTCGCGTTCGCGAGCGACTGGTAGGCATCGAAGCGCACGTCCTCGTCCTTCGAGCGGGTGAGGGAGCCCACGGCCATGACGTCCGCCGCGGTGAAGGGCGTCTCGTTCTGCGAGCGCCTGAAGAGGACCTCGAGCGCGCGCTTCCTGAGCTGCGGGTTCTCGGCCTGGAGCGCGGTCTTCGCGAGCGGCGCGGCGGCGAAGGGAGCGCCGCCGTCGAGGATCGCCTCGGCGATCTGGACGAAATGGAAGCGGTCGCCCTCGGCGAGCTGGGGGTCGTCGAACACCTTCTCGATCGTCGCGCAGGGGAACTTCGCGACGTCGTGCTTGTCGAGGTTGACGACGCTCGCGCGCGCCATGCGGGCGACGCCCTGGTCCGGGTCGAGGAGCGCGTTCGCGAAGGCCTCGAGCGCGACCTTCTCGTGACGGAACGCCTTCTCACCGAGGACCCTGAGCGCCTGCTCGCGGATCCCGCGCTGCGGGTCCTTCGCGAACTTCGCGAAGATCGGGGCGGTCGCCGACGCGCCGATCTTGAGAGTGACGATCGCGGAGAAGAGATCGCTCCGGACCTTGTCGTCCTTGTCGGCGAGGAGCTTCTCGACGATCGGGATCCCCTTCTCCCCGCCGCACCGGAGCGCGGCCCCGGCGGCGCGCGCGCGCACTTCCGTGTTCTCGTCCTCGACCGCCTTCGCGGCGAGCGGGAGATCCTCCACGGCGCCCTTGTCGTAGAGCGCGTTCACCGCGGCCATGCGGTCCTCGACGAGCGGGCTGTCGAACATCTTCTCGACGAGCGCCATCCCCGTCCGGTCGCCGCGGCGGAAGAGCGCGATCGCCGCGGAGCCCTGGACGCGCGCGTCCTTGTCGTTCAGGAGGTCCGAGAGGAGCGGCTTCACCTCCTCGTCCTCGATCGCTCCGAGCGCGCGGACCGCCTCGAGGCGCACCTCGGCGTTCCGGTGCGTGAGCCGGTCGAGGACGTTCCACTCCTCCTTCACGCGCGGCTTCCAGACCGCGATCCGGTCCTTGCGCGCGATCTCGTCGAGCGCATCGATCGCGCGGATCCGCTGCTCGGGGTCCGCCGACTGCGAGAGCCGCTCGAGCTCGGCGAGCGACGCCTCGCCGAGGCCGACGAGCGTCGCGAAGGCGGCCTGGCGCACGGCCCAGCTCGGATCCGAGAGGAGGCGGCCCGCGACCTTCGCGTCGGACGGGACCGCGGCGACCTCGGGGGCCGTCTCCGCGAGGGCGACCTGCCGCGCCTCCGTGACCGCGAGGAGCCGGCCGCCGCTGCACGCGAGGTTCGCGACCTTCCGGCCGCCGAGGACGTGCCACTCCGCGGCCACGGAGACGGCCGCCTCGCCGCGGCGCGTGAGGTCGATCCGCTTGAGGCCGCTCTCGACGGGGAGGAAGAGCGCGTCGCCCGCGACGGCGGGCGTCCCGTTGAGCGCGAAGACGTCGAGCTTCCCCTTCGGCTCGACCTCCTTGTAGACGTGGACGAGCGCGCCGTCCTTCGTGAGCTCGAGGAGGCCGTTCTTCCAGACGCCGAGGACGCGCGCGGCCCCGTCGTTCACCTCCCACGAGATGTCGCCCGTCCTCGGGTCGAGCACGAAGAGCCGCGGCGAGTCCCCGGGCGCGACGAGGAGCCGCCCGTGCTGGTAGGTCAGGAAGCCCGAGCCCGGGCGCGCGGGCGCGCCGCCGGCCGGGAGGCCGCGGCCGCGCCGCGGGTCCGGCGTGGCCGAGTCGCGGAGGCTCGGATAGCGCCGCAGCCAGAGCGCCGAGCCGGTGTGCGGCTCGAGCGCGCCGACGACGCCCCGGTTCGAGAGGACGTAGACCGCGTCGGGCCCTGCCGCGAGGACCGCGTTTCCGGCCAGGTGGTCCGCCGGCTCGCCGACGACGAAGAGCTTCCAGAGGAACGCCCCCGTGCGCGCATCGATGCCCAGCAGGATGAGCTCGTCGTCCGCGTGCCGCGCCTCGATCGGGACGACGAGCGCCGGCCCGGAGACGACGAGCGAGGGGACGATCGCGGCCTCGTCCTCGATCTTCGCCATCTTCTTGAGCTCGTCGATCCGGAGGCGGAAGAGGACGTCGCCCGTCGCGCGATCGACCGACACCACCGCGCCGAGCGGCAGCGCGCACGCGACGACCGACGGCCCGAGGGCGACGCGGCACGCGCCCTTCGTCTCGTGGTAGCCGTCGTCGCGCGGCCGGAGCGATGCGCGCCACGCGACCTTGCCCGTCTCGAGCTCGAGGGCGAGCGCGTGCGAGCCGTCCTGGACGTACAGGCGCTCCCCGTCGGTCGAGGGCTCCACGTGCGACGAGGTCTTGGTCCCCGGCAGCTCGTAGAAGTCGAGCACGTCGTGCGCCCAGCCGACCGCCGGCAGCGAGCGGCCCGGGGCCGCCTCGACGGCGCCCGCGCGCGCCGTCTTCGCGGCGGCGAGGAGCCCGCGCGCGCTCTCGGCGGCCGGCCCCGAGAGGCGGTCGAGGACGCGCTCCGCCTCCCCCTCGCGGCCCGCGAGCGCGAGCGCGCCCACGAGCTCGACGCGGACGCGCGCGAGGAGCGCGGGGCCCATGCGCTCGCCCTGCTCCTCGACGAGCGACTGGAGCCACGCCGCCGCGGCGTCGGGACGTCCGGACTCGAGCTCGCGCGCGGCGAGCTCGACGCCCGCGCGCGCGGCGCGCGACGAGAACGGGAAGCGGACGAGGAGCTTCGCCAGCGCGCCCGGGTCGGTCTTCCCCTGCTCCTCGAGGTGGCGCGCGTCATCGTCGAAGCGCGCGTCGAACGCCTGCCGGGCCGCCTCGGGCGCCGCGAGGAGGCGCGTCCTGAGCGCGCGCGCGAAGGAAGTGAGGATGCGCGTCCTCGAGCCGCCGTGCTTCGCGATCTGCCACCCGTCGCGCGCCCGCGCGTCGCGCAGGAGGCGGTCCACCGTCGAGATCGCATCCTCGTTCTTGCCGCCGCGCGCGTACGAGTCCACGCGCGCGAGCTCCTTCGCGAGGCCGTGCGGGTCCACCTCGAGCCGGAGGCGCGTCGCGCCCGGCTCCTCGGCGGTCGGGTCGCGCGGCTCGGGTTCCTCGGCCGATGAGCTGGAGGCCAGCGCGATGGCGCCGGCGGCGAGGAGGGCGACGAGGATCGAACGGCGCATCGTCGAGAGTCTAGTCGGTCCGCGGTCCGGCCACCGCACGCACGGAGATGTCGCTGACGCTCGTCTCATCGGGGCGGCCTCTCGAGCGCTTCGCGCAGCTTCCTCGCGACGGCGGGGTCCTTCGCATCGGCGAGGAGGAGGTCGCGCGTCTCCTTGCTCGCCGCCGAGAGCTGGAGCTCGAGCGTGGCGCGCGTACCCTCGTCCGCGTCGTCGAGCCCCTTCGCGAGGAGCGGCGCGCGCCACGGCCCGCGCGCGGCGAGGAGCACCTCGTAGGCCTTCGAGCGCACGACGGGCCTCCGGCTGACGCCCAGCGACGCGATCGCCGCCACGTCCTGCGAGTCCACGGCCGCGATCGTGACGGTCCGGGCGAGGACCCGGAGCGCCGTCGCCTGCTGCGCCTCGGAGAGGCTCTCGCTCACGAAGGTCGCGAGCGTCGCCGCCCTCACGGGACGGCCATGATCCACGAGGCGGCGCGCGCCCGCGAGGATCCCCTCGAGGTGCGACGGCTCGCCGCGGACGATGAGCTCCTCGATGCCGCCGGGCGGCAGGTCGGGCGGGTCCTCCCGCATGATGAGCTCGTGGAGCGCGGTCGAGGCGAGGCTCCGTACCCTCGGGTGGCTGTCGGCGAGCGCCTCCACGAGGCCCTTCCGAGCGTCCGGGTGCTTCACGCTCCTCAGGCAGTTGGCCGCGTTGTAGCGGACGTTCCAGTCCGGGTCCCTGAGGAGGAGCCGGAGGACCGGCCCCGCGACCGGAGGGTCGATCCGGTTCAGCGCCGCGAGCTCGAGGATCACGGGCCTCGGGAGGTCCGCGCCCGCCTCGATGGCCTTGAGGACCGGCTCGACGACGCGCTCGTCGCCGCGCTGGAGCGCGCCCGAGAGGCCGCGCCGCCTCACCTCGTAGTCCTCGTCGCGGAGCGCCTTCGCGAAGACCTCGAAGTCCTCGGCCGAGCCCCGCGACTCGAAGACCTCGACGGCCGCGCGCCGCTCGACGACGAACCGGCTCGTCGCCATCTTCGCGATCACGGCGACGCCGGCGCGGCTCCCGTAGGCGAACGCCGAGGTCGCGGCCGCTCGCGCGACGTACTCGTCCGGGTCGTCGATCATGTCCTCGAAGATCGGCACGTACGTGGACTCGTTCGCGCGCTTCAGGTCGACGAGGTTCCGCGCCCGGAGCGCCGGATCCTTGTGGAGGAGGAGCGGCACGAGGTTCACGTGCGACGGGTACTTCGAGCGCGCGATGATGTCGTGGAAGCGCGCGCGCCTCTTCTCGTTCCGGATCGCGCGGAGGAGCGCCCGCGCGCGGAGCGCACGCTCCGGGTCCGCGGAGCGCGACGCCTCCTCGAGCGGGCCCTGGACCGCGTCGCCGAGGCGCTCGAGCATCTTCATGGCCGCGTCGCGGAGCGCGTAGCTCGGGTCTCCGAGCGCCTGGCACGCGCCCGGGATCGTGAGCGACACGACCGGCGCCGGCTCGGGCGGTCCGAGGAGCGCCGCGCGCCCCGGGCCCGCGGCGATGACGCGCCCGCGCGAGAGGCCGAGCTGCGAGCGCTCGACCGGTGACTTGAACGTCACGGGCTTCGAGTCGTACTTGCCGGCGATGTCGACGTGGATGACGGTCCCCTGCATGATGAGCGGGATCAGGAGCGAGTCGCCCGCGACGACGCAGCGCCCGACCTGGACACCCCGAGGCATCGAGGCGCGCGGCTCGCGCGCCCTCGCGACGAACGAGACGGTGCCCTCCTCGTCCACGGACATGACGCCCGGCCCGTGGCCCGTGAGGACGCGCGCGCCGTCGTCGTCGGTCGTCCAGACGACCTCGCCCGTCCGGGGCGAGACGGCCATGAGCGAGCTCTGGTCGGGAGGCGCGACGACGAGGAGCCCGCGCTGGAGCGCCATGAAGCCGGGGCGCATGTTCGGCGACTGCGCCCCGCTCCCGACGCGCCGTCCGCGCCGGACGGGGACCCGCTGGGCGCGCTCGCGGATGCTCGTGTAGCGCCGGAGCCACGCGACGCCGCCCGTCTGCGGGTCGAGCGCGGCGAGGACGCCCCAGCCCGGCATGACGTGGACGAGGCCGGCGCCGGAGGCGAGCGCGGGCCGCGGCCGGGGCGCGTTCGACTCGTAGGGCATCTGCCCGAGCGACGTCCGCCAGAGGAGCGCCCCCGACGCCGCGTCGAGGCCGAGGAGGGTCACGTCCTGCTGCCATTCCTGCGGGACGAGCGCGACGAGGAGGAGAGGCCCGGCGAGGAGCGGCTCGACGATGATGTCCGGCGCCTCGCCCGCGCCGCCGAGGGCGCGGAGCTGCGCGAGCGGGACGGCCGACCGCCGCTCGCCCGACACGCGGTCGAGGACGACGAGGTCGTTCGTCGGCAGCAAGCACGCGACGAGGCCCTCCGCGACCCAGATGCGGCACGGGCCGAACGCCGCGCGGAAGGCGTCGTCGTCCCGGAGCGGCGCGCGCCAGAGGAGCTTCCCCGTCTCGATGTCGAGCGCGCGGGCGTGCGAGCCGTCGTGGAAGTACGCGCGGGTCGCATCGCACACGGGCTCGGACCACGCGCCGTAGCCCGCGTGGTCGCCCACGTAGTAGTCGAAGTTCTCGCTGACCCAGCGCGCGACCCCGAGCGCGGTCGTCACGAGCGCCGTCTCGGCGCGGCGGGCGTCGGCCGCGATCGCCGCGAGCGCGGCGCCGCGGCGCGCGGCCGTCTCCGCGTCGCCCTCGAGGCGCGCGAGCGCCTCCGCGCAGTCGCGCCGCCGCCCCGAGAGGACGTAGAGCGAGGGGAGCACGATCCGGGCGCGCTCCGCGTCCTGCGCATCGAGGCCCGGCGCCGCGAGCGCCTCCTCGATCCGCGCCGCCGCGAGCTCGATGTCGCCCGCCTCCGCGTCGAGCTG
>CAZYLP010000221.1:0-10976 GCA_964648345.1 uncultured Planctomycetota bacterium | reverse complement strand
CGAGCGGGCTGCGCCGGGCCGGTCGCGGCGGGGCGCGCCGGAGCCGCGGGTTGCGCGGCGGCCGCGGTCGAAGCCGCACCCGTAGCTGCGGCGGCAGCCGGCGCGGCTGCGGGCTTCGTCTCGCCCTTCGCGGGCTCGGCGGCCTTCGCGGCGGCGGCGGGCTGGACGGGCGCGGCCTTCGTCTCGATCGGGGCCGCAGCAGCGGCCTGCCGGCCACTCGTCTTGGCCTTCTTCGGGGCGGGCGTCGCCGCCGCCGGCGCGCCGGTGCCGGCGGCCGCGGCCGGCTCCGCCTTGGGCAGCCGCGAGGAGGCGGCCTTCTGCGGGGCGGCCTCGGGCTTCTTCGGCTCGGCGACGGGGACGGGGGCCGGGGCCTCGGCTCGCGGCGCGGGCGCGGTCTCGCGCTCGGGGGCGGGGGCCACGGGCTCCGGGGCGCGCTCTTCCGCAGGCGGTGCGCCGGCGGGGGCGCCGAAGAACCCTGCCTCCTGAAGGATCGCCCGGATCTCGGGCACCTCGTTCGAGTCGACCTCGACGAAGTGGCTCTTCAAACGACGTCCCTTGGCCGCGAGCGTCTCGATGATGTCCGACGACGGGACGTCCCAGTTGCGCGCGAGATGGTAGAGGCGAACCTTGCTCATTCTTTCCTTCAGCTCGAGGGCGCCATGTTACGTCATGGCGGCCCTCAGTGGACTCTTTTTGGACGTTGAGATCACTCTAAAACTACGCCGGGCCGTGCTCCGCGAGGCCGTCACTGCGGGTCCCCGTCGGGGGCGGGCTGCTCCTGGGGAGCCGGCGCCGGAGCGCCCTCCTCGGGGTTGCCGCCCCCATCGGGGTTCTCGGGGAGGACCGCCGCCGCCTGCTCGGCCGCCGTCGGCTGGACCTGCGGACGGTCACGGGAGGCGTCGTATTCGACCTGGAAGCGCTCCTCGTATGCGTCCGGCGTGCCGGTCACGAGGTCGATCGCCCAGCCGGTGAGGCGCGAGGCGAGTCGGACGTTCTGGCCACGGCGGCCGATCGCGAGCGAGAGCTGGTCCTCCTCGACGAACACCTTGGCGTGCTTCGTCTCGAAGTCCAGCTCGATCGCGTTCACGATCGCCGGCTTCATGGCGTTCATGATGTAGACCTCTTGACTCTCGTTCCACCGAACGATGTCGATCTTCTCGCCATTCAGCTCATCCACGATGTTCTTGATGCGGCTGCCGCGGATGCCGACGCACGCCCCGACGCAGTCGACCTTGTGGTCGATCGACTGGACGGCGACCTTGGCCCGATGGCCGGGGTCGCGAGCGAGCGCCTTGATCTCGATGATCCGCTCCTGGATCTCGGGGACCTCGAGCTCGAAGAGGTGACGGAGGATGTCCGGGTGCGCCCGCGAGAGGATGATGCGGACGCGCTGGCCGACCTTCTTCACCTCGAGGATGAGGCACTTGATGCGCTCGCCCGTGTTGTACGTCTCGCCCGGGACCTGCTCGCGCCAGGGGATGATCCCCTCGCTCTTGCCCAGGTTGACGATCACGTTCGGGCGCTCGTAGCGCTGGATCGTGCCGTTGACGAGCGTGCCGACCTTCTTGATGTACTCGTCGAACACGACGTCCCGCTCGGCCTCGCGGATCTTCTGGATCATGACCTGCTTGGCCGTGAGCGCCGCGATGCGGCCGAGGTCGCCGAGGTTCTCGATCGGCCGCTCGCCGTCGAGCGCGGTGATGTCGCCCGTGTCGCGGTTGATCTCGATGACGATGTTCTGGTTGGCGCCGAGCTTCTTCTTCGCCGCGGAGAGGAGGGCGCTCTCGATGCCCTGGAAGATGAGCTCCTTGTCGATCGACTTCTCACGATGGAGCGCATCGACGATCCTGAGGATGTCCGCGCCCTTCATGTTCATCATGGTGCTCATCTCCGCGTCCTGTCGTGGAACCCAACGGTCTTGCTAAAAACGGTCTGCGTCGAAATGAAAAGCGGTGGGGCCTTTTTAGGGGCTCCCACCGCAACGGTCGAAACGCCGAGGACGTATTCTAGGGGCCCTGCGAGAACGATGTCAAGCACGAACGTTCGGCTGATCCTCGTGATGGCGAAGGAGCCGCGCCCCGGCGCGGCGAAGACGCGCCTCGCCAAATCGGTCGGCGACGAGCGCGCCGCCGAGATCGCGACGTCGTTCCTCGAGGACACCCTGCTCCATGCCGCGGAGGCTTGTCGGCGGGCAGGCGCTAGCCTGGGCGTCCTGCACGACCCCGGAGACGAGCGGACGCACGCCTCCATGTCGCGGAGACTGGAAGCCCTCGGGGTCCGCGCCACGCTGGGCTCGCAGCTCGACCACCCCTCGCTCGGCGCGCGGCTCGAGCGCGCGTTCAGGCGCGCGCTCGAGGACTGGGGGCACGTCGTCGTCGTCGGGACCGACTCCCCCGACCTCGCCCCCGAGGACTACGTCGCCGCGTTCGAGGCGAAGACGCGCGCCGTCCTCGGGCCGGCTCACGACGGCGGTTACTGGCTCGTCGCGATCAAGGGGCGCGAAGGCGAGCCCGAGCGCGCGTTCCTCGATGCGATCGCGTGGAGCACGGACAGAGCGCTCGCCGACACGCGCTCCGCGCTCGAGAAACGCCGCATGTCCGTCTCGCTCCTCGACCCCAGGGAGGACGTGGACGAGCTGCCCGACCTCCTCCGCCTCATCGAGCGACTGCGCAAGGACCCGGCGCGGGCTCCCCGAACGGCAAGACTCCTCGGTTGCTTGACAACATCATGATGTGCTGGTATCTTCCACCCCCTTCCGAGCTTACGGCGAATCATGATCTGTGAGTCGTGCCACCAGAACCTCGCGACGGTCCACCTGACGGAGATCGTCGCGAAGCAGAAGAAGGAGCTCCATCTCTGCGAGGACTGCGCTCGCGAGAAGGGCGACGTCTTCAAGGGGCACTTCTCCGTGCATGATTTTCTCGGCGGCCTGACCGGCGACCAGAAGGGCGCGGCCGCCGCCGGCGACAAGAAGAAGACCGGCGAGAAGAAGGAGGCCGCCCCCGCCAAGGCGAAGGCGCCCGTGTCGGACACGGGTCCGTGCCCCGCGTGCGGGCTCACCTTCCCCGAGTTCAAGGCCTCGGGGCGACTCGGCTGCTTCAACGACTACGAGCACTTCAAGAAGGACCTCCTCCCGCTCCTCGAGAAGATCCACGGCGCGACCCAGCACACGGGCCGCGTGCCCTCGTCCGTCGGGCAGAAGCTCGAGACGCAGAAGGTCCTCACCGCTCTCAGGAAGGACCTGAACCTCGCCGTGCAGCGCGAGGAGTACGAACGGGCGGCCGAGCTGCGCGACAAGATCAAGAACCTCGAGTCCAAGCCCTCCGATGCGTGATCCCCTCGAATCTGCCTTCGATGAGGGGGCGAAGAACGCGACGGGCGAGTGGCTCTCGGGCTCCGGGCCCGAGAGCGACATCGTCATGTCGACGCGGATCCGCCTCGCGCGGAACGTGAGCGAGTACCCGTTCCTCACGCGCATCGAGGAGAAGCAGAAGTCCGAGCTCGAGCGCTTCCTCCGGGAGAAGCTCCAGCGGACCAAGCTCGGCGCCGAGGTCGTCTACAAGAACCTGAACGACACCTCGCCCATGGACCGGATCTGCCTCGTCGAGCGGCACCTCATCTCGCGCGACCACGCGCAGGGCGAGGGCGGCCGCGGCGTCGCGCTCGCGGGCGACGAGACGCTCTCGGTCATGGTCAACGAGGAGGACCACCTCCGCGTCCAGGTCCTCCGCTCGGGCTTCCAGCCCGACGCGGCGTGGGCGCAGATCTCGAAGATCGACCGCGCCCTCGAGGGCGAGCTCAACTTCTCCTTCTCGCCCCAGTTCGGCTACCTGACCGCGTGTCCCACCAACGTGGGCACGGGCATGCGGGTCTCCGTCATGCTCCACCTCCCTGCTCTCGTCATGACGAAGCAGATCGAGAAGGTCTTCCACGCGGTGACGAAGATCAACCTCGCCGTGCGCGGCTTCTACGGCGAGGGCACCCAGGCCTCCGGCGACTTCTACCAGATCTCCAACCAGATCACGCTCGGCCGTTCGGAAGAGGACGTCCTCAAGATCATGTCGGACCACGTGCCGCAGATCGTGGCCTACGAGCGGAACACCCGGGAGAAGCTCCTCGCCGAGAACAAGGCCGGCCTCGACGACCGGGTCTGGCGAGCCTTCGCGCTCCTCGAGCGCGCCCGCCTCATCACGAGCGAGGAGACGATGGACTACCTCTCCGCCGTGAGAATGGGCGTGAACCTGGGTCTCATCGACAAGATCCCGATCCAGGCCGTGAACGAGCTGTTCATCCTGACGCAGCCGGCCCATCTCCAGAAGCTCCAGGGCCGGGAGCTCGAGACGCCGGAAAGGGATCAGCTCCGCGCGGAGTTCATCCGCAAGCGACTCGCCGGCCGCGCCTGAGCTGCCCGAAGGCTGGGAGCCGCTCCTGGCCGTTCGACTAGCGCCCTGGACGTGGCGCTTCTCGCGCGGTAAGGAGAGAATCAACACACCGCTCGCACAGGAGCCGTCGCGGGTGCGAGAATGAGCGCCACACCGAGGAGAAGTCCATGTTCGACCGTTTCACCGACCGCGCGCGCAAGGTCATGGGCCTCGCGCGTCAAGAGGCGCAGCGGTTCAACCACGAATACATCGGGACCGAGCACATCCTCCTCGGCCTGATCCAGGAGGGCTCGGGCGTCGCCGCCAACGTCCTCCGGAACCTCGACGTGGATCTCGACAAGATCCGCCGCGAGGTCGAGAAGATCGTCCAGTCGGGCCCGAGCATGGTGACGATGGGGCAGCTCCCCTTCACACCCCGGGCGAAGAAGGTGCTCGAGCTCTCCGTCGAGGAGGCCAGCAACCTCGGCCACAACTACATCGGCACGGAGCACCTCCTCCTCGGTCTCATCCGCGAGAACGAAGGTGTCGCCGCGCAAGTGCTCATGAACCTCGGGCTCAAGCTCGAGGAGGTCCGCGAAGAGGTCCTCGAACTCCTGGGAGCCGATATGTCGAACAGCGAAGGCAGCAGTGGTGCGTCGGGCGGTGGTGGCGCGGCCCCGCAGGGCGGCGAGAAGAGCTCGAAGAAGTCGAAGACCCCGGCTCTCGATGCCTTCGGCCGCGACCTGACGGAGCTCGCCCGCGAGGGCAAGCTCGACCCGGTCATCGGCCGCAAGGACGAGATCGAGCGCGTCACGATGATCCTGTCGCGTCGCACGAAGAACAACCCCGTGCTCCTCGGCGAGCCGGGCGTCGGCAAGACGGCGATCGTCGAGGGTCTCGCGCAGGACATCGTGAAGGGGAACGTCCCCGAGATCCTCCGCGAGAAGCGGATCGTCGTCCTCGACCTCGCCATGATGGTCGCCGGCACGAAGTACCGCGGCCAGTTCGAGGAGCGCATCAAGGCGGTCATGACCGAGGTGCGCCGGGTCAAGAACGTGATCCTGTTCATCGACGAGCTCCACACGCTCGTCGGCGCCGGCGGGGCCGAGGGCGCGATCGACGCGTCCAACGTCCTCAAGCCCGCTCTCTCGCGCGGCGAGGTCCAGTGCATCGGCGCGACCACGCTCGACGAGTACCGCAAGTACATCGAGAAGGACGGCGCGCTCGAGCGCCGCTTCCAGACGATCATGGTCGACCCGCCCTCCAAGGAGGAGACGATCGAGATCCTCCAGGGCCTCCGCGACAAGTACGAGGCGCACCACCGCGTCCAGTACACGAACGAGGCCCTCGAGGCCGCGGTCGAGCTCTCGACGCGCTACATCACCGGGCGCTTCCTCCCCGACAAGGCGATCGACGTGATCGACGAGGCGGGCGCGCGCCTGAGGATGAAGACCATGACCCGGCCGCCCGATCTCAAGGAGCTCGAGGCCGAGGTGAAGAAGCTCGAGAAGGAGAAGGAGGAGGCCGTCGCGGCTCAGGACTTCGAGCGCGCCGCGTCCCTCCGCGACAAGGCCGACAAGCTCAAGAAGAAGCGCGAGCAGATCAAGCGCGAGTGGCGCGAGTCGTCGCAGGAGTCGGGCGGCGTCGTCGACGAGAACATGATCGCCGAGACCGTCTCCAAGATGACCGGCGTCCCGCTCACGCGTCTCGAGAAGGGCGAGTCCGAGCGTCTCCTCCACATGGAGGAGGAGCTCCACAAGATGGTCGTCTCGCAGCACAAGGCGATCGAGACCATCTCGAAGGCCGTCCGCCGCTCGCGGTCCGGCCTCAAGGACCCGAAGCGTCCGACGGGCTCGTTCATCTTCCTGGGCCCGACGGGCGTCGGCAAGACGCTCCTCGCGAAGGCGCTCGCCAAGTTCATGTTCGGGTCGGAAGACGCGCTCGTGCAGATCGACATGTCCGAGTACATGGAGAAGCACAACGTGTCGCGGCTCGTCGGCGCGCCTCCGGGCTACGTCGGCTTCGAGGAGGGCGGCCAGCTCACCGAGAAGATCCGCCGCCGCCCGTACGCGGTCGTCCTCTTCGACGAGATCGAGAAGGCCCACCACGACGTCTTCAACATGCTCCTCCAGATCATGGAGGAGGGGAAGCTGACCGACAGCTTCGGCCGTCAGGTCGACTTCAAGAACGTGATCCTGATCCTCACGTCGAACATCGGCTCCGACATCATCAAGAACAAGGCGTCGCTCGGCTTCGGCAAGCAGGGCGCCGACCACAGCTACGAGACGATGAAGAAGCAGCTCCTCGATGCGCTCGAGAAGGAGTTCCGTCCCGAGTTCATCAACCGCCTCGACGACGTGATCATCTTCCAGCAGCTGACGCGCGATGACCTGAAGCGCATCGTCCTCATCGAGGTGAACAAGGTCCGCGACCGGCTCAAGGACAAGGAGATCACGATCGACGTCACGCCGGACGCGATGGAGTACCTCATCGACAAGGGCTCGAACCTCGAGATGGGTGCCCGTCCGCTCCGTCGCGCGGTCGAGCAGAACGTCGAGGACCCGCTCTCCGAGCAGCTGCTCAAGGGCGAGTTCGAGGACAAGCACCACATCGTCGTCCGCCTCGACAAGGAGAAGGGCCTCATCTTCGAGGCCCAGAAGGCCTCTCCGGCCGAGCCGGCCGGCGCCAAGGCGTAGCGAGGACTCGAGGACGAGTAGGAGTCGAGGGGCCCTGCCCCCTCGACTCCTGCACTTCAGCGCGTCTTCGCCTTGATCGCGGCGAGGTGCTGTCTCGCCATCTCCGTCGCGTGCCTGTCCGTCCGGTTGAGCTGGAGGACGCGCTCGAAGTCGGCGGTCGCCGCGACGTCGTCACCGGTGATGCGGAGCGCGACGCCGTGAGCGAGGAGCGCGTCGACGTTGTTCGGACGGATCTTCAGCGCCACGGCCGCGTCGTCGACGGCGCGAGGCCCGTCCTTCCCGCGGAAGTGCGCCTGGGAGCGGTTCACCCAGTAGGCGACCGTGTGCGGCGAAAGAGCGATCGCCTGCGTCAGGTCGTGGATCCCCGTCTCGTGCTCCTGGAGCGAGCTGTGGGCCGCGCCCTTGAAGTTCCAGCACATCGCGCACTTCAGGTCGAGCTCGAGCGCGCGGGTCGCGGCGCGGATCGCGGTCACGTTGTCGCCCGCCGCGACCGAGAACCCGGCGACGCGCTCCCACGCGTCGTGGTGCCCGGGCCCGACCTCGGTCGCGCGCTTCGCGTCCGCGAGAGCGCCGGCGTCGTCGCCCTGGATGCGGCGCTTCTTCGAGCGCTCGAGGTAGCCCGCCACGTCGCGAGGCTCGCCGTCCGGCGACGGCGGGTCCGGCGACGGCGGAAGGAGCGCCGGTGGCTTCGGTGGTGCCTTCGGAGGAGGAGGAAGAGAGACGGCGACGGGAGGAGTGCGTGGAGTCCCACGCGTCGCCGCGACGAGGCCTCCGACGCCGAGGACCAGGAGCGCGCCCAGAGCCACCGCGACCACGGCGCGGCTCGTGGCGCCACGTGACCCGCGCGGCTCCTCCGTGGCCCGGCCTTCGAGCGCACGCGCCATCTCCTCGCCGTCGCGCCAGCGGTCCTCGGGGGACCGCGCGAGAGCCCGGTCGACCGCGCGGAGGAGCCGCTCGTCGAGGTCGGGCCGCCGCTCGCGGAGGCGTGCGAACGAGCCGTGCTCGAGCCGCTCGAGGACCATGAGCGATGTCTCGGCCGCGAAGGGCGGCTCGCCCACGAGGCAGTGGTAGAGGACGGCTCCGAGCGCGAAGACGTCGGCCGGCGGCCCGGCGGACGCGGCGTCCGTCGCCTGCTCGATCGGCATGTACATGACCGTCCCCGCGATGAACCCGCGCTGGGTGAACGAGGCGGAGGCGGAGGCTCCCGAGACGTCGCGGCGGAAGTGCTTCGCGAGGCCGAGGTCGGCGATGAGCGGGGCGCCGTCGGCGGTGAAGAGGACGTTCGACGGCTTGAAGTCCCTGTGGATCACTCCGCGCGCGTGGGCGCGTCCGAGCGCGCGGGCGAGCCGGATGCCGAGCGCGCGCGCTGCCTCCGGCTCGAGGGGGCCGCGCGCGATCCGGTCCGCGAGCGTCCCGCCCTCGAGGAGCGGCATGACGAGGAACGCGTGGCCGTCGACGGCGCCCGCGTCGAGGAGCGGCACGAAGCCCTCGTCCGCGCCGAGGGCGGCCTGGATCCGCCGCTCGCGGTCGAAGCGGGCGAGCGCGTGCGGGTCGGCGCGCTCGAGGCGCTTGAGCGCGAGCTCCCGGCCGTCGCGCGCGCGGACGCGGAGGACGGTCCCGCACGCGCCCGCGCCGAGCTGGCCCATCACCTCGTAGTTGCCGAAGAGCACGAGGCGAGTGTGGACTGCGAAGTCCCATCGGGCCAGTCTCGTTCCTCGAGGTGATCGACTCGCGGCCCGGCCCGACGGACTACTTCGCGGGCGGCTGGAGCCTCGGCAGTAGCTCGGCGCGAACCCACTCCCGGAAACCGCGGATCCACGAGGTCTCATCGATCCCCTCGGCGACGAGGAACCGCATGAGCTCCGCGGGGGCCAGGAACGGGAATCGTCCGCTCTTGAGACTTTCGTGGTACTCGCCGTCGGGACCGAGGATCAGGCACAGCAGCTGCGAGTCCTGTGTCACGCGCCAGACCTCGAGCACTCGAAGCGAAGCGTAGATTCCGAGTCGATCGAGCACGCTGCGCGAGACCTCGACCTCGATCGAGAGGTCCGGAGCCGGATGTCTCGTCTTCAGGTCACGGGCCGCCCTCTCGTTGTCCACCCAGTAGCACTCGTCCGGCTCGAGCCCCTTGGCGAGGAGGACGCTCCGGCACGTCGTGGATCCCCCGGACTTGATGGGGATCATGAACTCCTCGGTTATCGCGTTGACGAGTCGCCCCATCCTTCGCTTGTAGACCTCGTGAGCATGCGACGGGGTCATGATCTCGAGGTCTCCGCGATCGTAGGTCAACCGGACGCGGCGGTTCTCGACCTCCTCAAGAAGCCTCTCGTAAGTCGTCCAGCTCACTCCTCGGAGGAGAACGCGCTCGGTCAGGCTCAGTCGTTCTCGTCCTTCTTCGGCAGCGGCAGCGGCGGCTTCGCCTTGACGGCCGCGCCGAGCTGCTTCGCCATCTCGATCGCGACGAGCGAGAGCGCCCCCGGTCCCTCGGCCGCTCCGCTCGCGCTCCCGATCGCCTCGGCCTCGGCGCGCGTCGGCCGGATCGACGACGACGCCTCGATCCGGTTCCCGTCCGCGCTCACCCGCCCCGCGACGTAGAGGCGCATCCCGAGCCGAGGGATCATGCGGCCGAGGTGCTCCTCGCGGATCTTCTCGTAGCTCGGCGGGCGCGACATGGGGTCGGAGCCGAGCTCCTGCTCGACCTCCTCCGGGGAGACGATGTCGAAGTCGGGACCGAGGCGCTGGAGCGCGAGCGCGAGCGCGCGGGTCATCTGCGGGCCGCGCCGGCGCCGCGCGGCCGGGTCGTCGTCGAAGCCGATCACGGCGACGCGGATCGGGCCGACGCCCGGCGGGAGCCGCACCTTCTCGATCGCCTTCAAGGCCTCGTTCGCCTTCTCCTCGGCGGCGCGGCGCAGGAAGCGGCCGATCTTGAGCGCCGCGTCGCGGCGGGCCGCGGCGCGGATCTCGCCCTTCTTGGACTCCTTCAGGCGGTCCGGGTCGGTCGCGTCGTCGAAGCCGATCCCCGTCACGCTGCCCGCGACGACCTCGGTCCCGGCGCGGTCGGTGAGCGAGCACGTGAGCTCGTAGCGCGCGACGTAGCCGTCGCGCTGGCGCCCGAAGTAGGGGACGACCGCGGCGCGCGAGCCGTGGAGCGCGGGGACGTGGCGGGCCGCGCGCGAGTGGCTCCCGACCGGGGCCGTGCTCCGCGCCGGCTCGACCTCGTCGAAGAGGTCGCCGAGCTCGAGGTCGGCCTTCATGGCCTCCATGAACTGGGACACGAGCGCGTCGTCGGCGCCGTCGATCCGGACCTCGAGCTCGCGGCCGAGGTCTCCCTTCGCCGGGCCGGAGAGCGCGGTCTCGTCGCGGACCTCGTGCTTGAAGTTCGTGCACCCCGCGCCGAGCGCGAGGGCGAAGATGAGGAGCGCGCCCGTCAGCCGCACTTGTTCTCCAGGGCCTCCTTGGAGAGACCGGCCGGGATCGGCACGGGATAGTCGCCCGTCCAGCACGCGGTGCAGTAGCTCGTCTTCGACTGGGAGAGGGTGCCGAGCATCCCCTCCACGGAGAGGTAGCCGAGCGAGTCGACCTCGATGATCTTCGCGAGCTCGTCGATCGTCTTCTCCGCCGCGATCAGCTCGCCCTTGCTCTGGAAGTCGATCCCGTAGAAGCAGGGGTTCTTGAGCGGCGGACACGAGACGCGGAGATGGACCTCCGTCGCGCCCGCGTCGCGGAGATAGCGGCAGCGCCGGCGCGCCGTCGTCCCGCGCACGACCGAGTCGTCGACGACGACGACGCGCTTGCCGCGGACGGCCGCCTTGACGACGTTCAGCTTCATGTCGGCCGCCGTCGCGCGCGCGGTCTTGTCCGGCTGGATGAACGTCCGGCCGACGTAGTGGTTGCGGATGAGGCCCATGCGGTACGGGAT
>CAZYLP010000220.1:0-10983 GCA_964648345.1 uncultured Planctomycetota bacterium | reverse complement strand
CGGGCCCCCCCCCAACCCCCCCCCGCGGAGCGGGGGGGGGATTGGGGGGGGGCCCGCATCGAGCTGTACTTCGTGGACGAGCTGAACCGCGACCGGCGCGTGGACAACGGCGGCTTCAACTACGGCAAGGGCTTCGAGCTCAGGCTCCGCTCGCCGCTCGTGCGCGCCGAGCTCGCCGGGTGGTCCGCGCGCCGCGGCTTCGACCGCGCGTCGGACACGACGGGCTTCGACGGTGTCCTCCGCGACCGCCTCGTCCGCTCGCGCGACCGCGTGCGCTGAGCGGGGAGTCCGGGCTCAACGCTGCAGGCAGAGGAGGAGCAGCTCGAGCGCGTCCTTGAGGACCGCGCGCTCGCGCGCATCGAGCTTGGTGCCCTCGCCCGCCTCCTCGATGAGGCCCCTGATCCTGTCGCGCTTGAGCGTGAGGGCCTTCGTCTCGGCCGGCTTCATGGTGATCCCCGACTTCGGGTCGAGCGCCGCCTCGATGAGACCGAGCACCTCGGCCGCGTCGAGCTTGTCGTCGACGAGCGGCTCCTTCGCGAACGTGGGAGCCGCGTCCGCGGCATCCACGCGCGCGACGACGTCGATCGCGAAGCGCGCCGCGGCCGCGATCCGCTTCGTGTCCACGTGCGCCGGGACGTCCGTCGCCTTGTGGTAGTGCTTCGAGACGCCGCTCATGAGGAGGACGAAGGGCACGCTCACGGCGCGGAAGGCGTCGTAGTCGTCGCGCGGGCCGCGCTTCTCGACGATGTCGATCGAGGGCCGCGCCATCTTGAGGTCGGTGCAGCCGGGCGTCGCCGCCTTCACGACCTCGATCACCTCCGCGCTCGACTCGGCGCCGAGCGCGAAGAAGCGCTCGGGCTCCGAGGGGAGGAGCGCCGCGCCGAGCATGTAGAGCCCGATCTGGAAGACGGGCTTCGCCTTGCCGGGCTTCTTCGCGAACACCTTCGCGCCCCTGAAGCGCCGCGTGTCGTCCTTCGGGTCCCACCAGCCGCCGAAGGCCGCGAAGACGAGCGTCCGGCGCGGCTTCGTCTTCGAGAGCGCGCGCGCCGTCTCGAGGAGCGCGGCGAGGCCCGAGCCGTTCTCGTCGGCGCCCGGGACGAGCTTGCCGGCCTCGTCCTCGCCCGCGCCGTCCCAGTGCGCGGAGATCACGATCGCCTCCGCGGCGAGGTCGGTCCCCGGCACGCGCCCGGCGACGTTCTCGTCGCCGTCCGGGAGCGCGAACAGGTAGCTGCTCTCGCCCTCGAGCTTCTGGAGCCCGGCGTCCTCGAACGCCTTCGCGAGGAACGCGGTCGTCTTCTTGCCGCCGGTCGTCCCGGCGCGGCGCCCCTGCATCTCGGGCGCGCAGAGGGCGTCGATCGTCGCCCCGATCCTCTTCGCGTCGATCGTGGCCGCGGCCTCCTTCGCGGCGTTGCTGTCGAGCGCGAAGGACAGGGAGGCGGCGAGGGTCGTGAAGGTGAGGACGGCGAGGGCTCGCTTCATGCGGGAGAGTCTCCGCGAGGAGACGTTTCGACTCAAGGCCGGGGGAGAGCGGCGGTGCTACAACGATCGGGATGGCAGCCCCCAACCCCTCGAGCATAGGGCCTTACCGCGTGGAGCAGCTCCTGGGCCGCGGCGGCATGGGCGCCGTCTACAAGGCCATCGACTCGCGGAACGGCGCCCAGGTCGCGCTCAAGGTCGTCCACCCGGAGCTCGCCCGCGAGGGGACGTTCCTCGAGCGCTTCCGCCGCGAGGGGCGCCTCGGCCAGGCCGTCCGGCACGCGAACGTCGTCGCGCTCCTCGAGGCGGGGGAGGCGAACGGCGTCCTCTACCTCGCGTTCGAGGTGGCGGCGGCCGGGTCGCTCAAGGACCGGCTCGCGAAGGAGCCGCTCCCCTGGCGCGAGGCCGCGGCCGTCGGCGCCGGGATCGCGCGCGGGCTCGCGGCGATCCACGGCGCGGGTCTCGTCCACCGGGACCTGAAGCCCGAGAACGTCCTCCTCGGCGCCGACGGGAGGCCGAAGATCGCGGACCTCGGCCTCGCGCGGCGCACGGGTGCGGGCGCCCAGTCACAGGCGCTCACGCGGTCCTCCGAGATGCTCGGGACGTTCGAGTACATGGCGCCCGAGCAGGCGGACTCGGCGAAGACCGTCGGCCCGCCCGCGGACCTCTACGCGCTCGGCGCGACGCTCCACGCGCTCGTCTCCGGACGGCCTCCCTTCGAGGGGCAGGGCATGGAGCTCGTGACGAAGCACCTGACGGAGGTGCCCGCGGCGCTCTCGTCGCTCGTGCCCGGAGTCCCGCGCGAGCTCGACGCGCTCGTGCTCCGGCTCCTCGCGAAGCAGCCTGCCGAGCGCGGCGGGAGCGCATCGGAGGTCGCGCGCGAGCTCGACGCGATCGCGAAGATGACCGCGCCCGCCCGCCGCGCGGGCGCGCTCGTCGCGGGCGGGTTCCTCCTCGTCGCGGCGCTCGGAGGCAGCGCGTTCTACCTCGCGCCGAAGAAGGAGGCTCCGCCGCCGCCCCCGCCGCCCGCTCCTCCGCCGGTCACGACGCCCGAGATCGACCCTGTGCTCTCCGGAACTCCAGCCTGGTTCCGGGACCTCGAGAAGGCGAAACGCCCGAGCAGGCTCCCCGACGGCATCGCTTGCTGCACGACCTCCGGCGAGTACGTGAACGGGAAGGACGGGAGCATCCTCGTCTTCGTCCCCGGTCGAACCTTCTCGATGGGACGCAACGGACACGGGGTCGAATACAAACAGCACCAGGTGAAGGTGGGCGAGTTCTTCATCGGAAAATACGAAGTGACCGTCGCGCAGTTCGAGCGGTTCATGGCCGCGAAGCCGATGGAGCTGGAGGCGCACCGCCTGGGAGGCGGCTCGTTCACCAAGCTCGAGCCCGTCCACGAAGGAGGAGGGCGGGAGAACGTCCCGAACAAGATCGCGGGCTCGTACTGGAAGTACCCCCGGGGCCCGGAGGCGAAGGAGGCTTCGCCGGACGAGCCGGTCACGATGGTCACGTGGGACGAGGCCATGGCGTACTGCAAGTGGGCGGGCCTCGTCCTGCCGACGGAGGCCGAGTGGGAGCTCGCCGCGGGCGATGGCGGCAAGGACTACACCTGGGGCTCGGAGGCGGACGAGAGCCGCGCCAACGTCTGGCCGGCCGACGAGGGGCCCTGCGGCCCGGTCTGGAGCGTCGGCTCGGAGACCTCGATCCGCGCCAGGTCATGGTGCGGCGCGATCGACATGTCGGGGAACGTCTTCGAGTGGTGCTACGACTACTACGCGAAGTACCTCGTCATCCCCGGGGTGGACCCCGACGTAGGAGGGCCGAAGTTGCCCGAGGACCGTGGCAAGTTCCCGCACTCGACTCGAGGCGGGAGCTTCAGGCGTCACATCCACGAGGCGCGGGCGTGGCAGCGGAACCACAACGCCACCGAGGCGTGCCTCGACGACCAGGGCTTCCGCGTCGCCTACGACTTCGAGCGGAAGCGCACGATCCAGGAGAAGTGAGCGGCCGCGGCGGGCTCAGCCCGGCGGCGGAGCGGCCGGACGGCGCGGCGGGCCACCCGGACCGCTGCCGGGCGCCCCCGGAGGTCCGGGCCGCGCGCCCGCCGGACCGGGCGTCGGCGCGGGCCTCGGGCCGGGAGGCGGGCCCGCGGGCCGGGGCGGCGCGGGAGGCGGGATCACGGGCTTCGGCGCGTTCGGGTCCGGCACGAAGCTGAAGTGGCCCTTCGTGAGCGAGGCCATCGCCTGGACGGCGGGCGGGCCCTCGAGGCCGGCGTAGCTGCCGTTCACCGGCTTGCCGTCCGCGAGGAGGATGAAGCCCCGCGTCCCGTTCATGTCGATGTTGAGCGCGCCGTGGGCGCGGATCGAGCCGAGGCGGCGGAGGACCTCGCCGATCGGGAGGATCGAGACGTCGCCCGTGAGCGCGCCGTCGTCGCCCGCCTCGAGCTTGATCGTCTCCATGACGGCGGTCTCGTTCGCCTTGAGCGTGAGCTTCGCCGCGTCCTCGCCGGGGCCGAGCTTGCGGTAGGTGACGCAGAAGTCGCCCATGCGGAGCGAGTCCCCGTCCTCGAGGGCGCGCTCGCCGCCGATCTTCTCGTCGTTGACGAAGGTGCCGTTCTGCGAGCTGAGGTCGCGGATGTACGCCTTGTCCGCCTTCGAGAAGAGGAGCTCGGCGTGACGGCGCGAGACCTTCGTCGAGGCGAGGCGGAACTCGCAGCCCTCGTCGCGCCCGAAGACCGCCGTCCCCTTGGCGCTGTCGAGGAGCTGGGGCTCGCCGAGCTGGGGCACGAGGTAGTGGCGGGTCGTGCTGTTGTCGGCGGCGAGGAAGCTCGCGTGCTTGGACGCGTCGTGCGTCCCCGAGAGCGGCCGGCCGAGGGAGATCTCGCGCTCGATGCGAGGCGAAGCTCCCGGGTCGTCCGCGGTCTTGCCGCGGAACGTCTGCTTCCCCTGGTTCCAGAGGCGCGGCTCGTAGCTGGTCGCATCGTGGGCGCCGCCGAGCCGCTCGTTGCAGAGCGAGCACATGACGGCCTGGGCGTCGTTACGCGCGCCGCACTTCGCGCACTTCCTCATGACGTCCGTTCTAACAGACCGGACCCCGTCGCTTCCACCACCGGTGGTCGCGTGCTAACGTCCAGGCCTTCAAGGAGCACACTTGGCGGCTCATCCGTTCCTCGAGGCCCTGGCGCGCGGCGTCGTCGTGTTCGACGGCGCGATGGGGACCCGTCTCTACGAGAAGGGGATCTTCATCAACAAGAGCTTCGACGAGCTCGACCTCTCGCAGCCGGGGATCGTCCAGGAAGTGCACGCGGAGTACGTCCGCGCGGGCGCGGACGTGATCGAGACGAACACCTTCGGCGCGAACCGCCTGAAGCTCACGCCGCACGGCTTCGGCGACAAGGTGAAGGAGATCAACGAGGCCGGCGCCCGCATCGCCAAGGAAGTCGCCGGCGGTGCGCTCGTCGCGGGGGCCGTCGGGCCGCTCGGCGTGAAGATCGAGCCCTGGGGCCCGACCTCGATCGACGAGGCGCGCGAGCTCTTCAAGGAGCAGATCGCGGCGCTCGTCTCGGGCGGCGTGGACCTCATCTGCCTCGAGACGTTCGCCGACGTGAACGAGCTCGGCCAGGCGATCCGCGCCGCGAAGGAAGTGGCGCCCGGCCTCCCGATCGTCGCGCAGATGACGATCGACGACGAGGCGAACTCGCTCTACGGGACGCCGCCCGAGGTCTTCACGCGGCGCCTCGACGAGTGGGGCGCGGACGTGATCGGGGTCAACTGCTCGGTCGGCCCCGCGACCATGCTCCACGCGCTCGAGCGCATGATGAAGGTCACGAAGAAGCCGCTCTCCGCGCAGCCGAACGCCGGGCAGCCGCGCCTCCTCGACGGCCGCACGATCTACGAGTGCTCCCCCGAGTACATGGCGAGCTACGCGCGCCGCTTCCTGCAGACGGGCGCGCGCGTGGTCGGCGGCTGCTGCGGGACCACTCCGCGCCATCTCAAGGCCATGGTCGGCGCCGCGCGCATGCTCTCGCCGCGCGACCGCGCCGAGGCCCAGCGTCTCCTCCACGCCGAGCCGACGGGCCCCGTCGAGACGAAGAAGCCGCCCGCCGAGCCGATCCCCTACGTCGAGCGCTCCCGCCTCGCGGCCAAGCTCGCGCGCGGCGAGAAGGTCGTCTCGATCGAGCTCAACCCGCCCAAGGGGACCGACCTCAAGGCGACGCTCAAGCGCGCCAAGCAGGCGAAGGACGGCGGCTCGGACGCGGTCAACATCCCGGACGGACCGCGCGCCACGGCGCGCATGTCCGCGCTCGCGACCGCGGTCCTCATCCAGCAGGAGGTCGGGATCGAGACGATCCTCCACTACTGCTGCCGGGACCGGAACCTCCTGGGCATGCAGGCCGACCTCATGGGCGCGTACGCGCTCGGGGTGAGGAACCTGATCCTCATCACGGGCGATCCGCCCAAGCTCGGCGACTACCCGGACGCGACCGCGGTCTTCGACGTCGACGCGATCGGCCTGACGAACATGGTCACGCGCCTCAACAAGGGCCTCGACCTCGGCGGCCAGCCCTTCGGCAAGCCGACGGGCTTCAACGTCGGCGTCGGCGCGAACCCGGGCGCTCTCGACGAGAAGCGCGAGATCGACCGCTTCGCGTGGAAGTGCGAGGCCGGCGCCGAGTACGCGGTGACCCAGCCCGTCTACGACGTGGATGCGCTCAACCGCTTCCTCGACCTCGTCCGCGCGCGCGGCTGCAACATCCCGGTCATCGCGGGGATCTGGCCGCTCATCTCGCTCCGCAACGCCGAGTTCATGAAGCACGAGGTCCCGGGCGTCGTCGTCCCCGACGAGGTCGTCGCGCGCATGGCCAAGGCGCAGGAGAAGGGCTCGGACGCCGCGATCGCCGAGGGCGTCGCGATCGCCCGCGACGCGGTCTCGAGGATCAAGGACCGGATCGCGGGCCTCCAGGTCTCGGCTCCGCTCGGCAAGGTCGAGGTCGCGCTCCAGGTCGTGGACGCGCTCGGCCGCGCGACGACGTCTGAGGGGCTTCGCCCCCCAGTGCCCCCCGAGAGTCCTCGCGGCCCGCAAACGGCCGCGGGCCGCTGCGGCGGGGGCTCCGCCCCCTGACCCCCGCGGCGGCCTCCGCTCCCGCCTCGACCTGACTCGCCGGTCGCGTCTCATCTGGAATCGGCCTTTCCATCGCGCTCCCTGGGCGGCCTGGGGTTACGCCTGGCACGACCCGTGCGCTCCCCCATCGCAAGTGGGAAGGCCAAGAGATGAAGGACTGCAATCTGTTCCTGCCGGTACACGGCGGTGATGCTCGCGCGGTGATCGAGGAGGAGTGGCGCTGGCTCCTCGGCGAGCGCTCCGTTCGGCCGGTCCGGATGACGATCTGGGGCGACTGGTTCGTCGAGGACAAGAAGACGGGCGAGGTCTTCTTCCTCGACGCCGGCTTCGCTCGCCTCGAGAAGGCCGCGCCGTCGCGCGCGGCGCTGACCGAGGCGCTCCGCGACCCGAAGAAGCGGCGGCAGTGGCTCCTCGAGAAGCACGTCGCCGCGCTCCACGCGATGGGGATCCGCTTGAAGTGGGGCGAGTGCTACAGCTGGCGCGTCCTCCCGAGCGTCGGCGGGCAGGTGGACGTGGACAACGTCGACTGCACGGACGTGGCGCTCCACCAGCACCTCGCCTCGCGCATCGGCTACGTCGCCTCGAAGCTCCCCGAGGGGACCCGCTTCACGGGCGAGATGTTCGAGACCGTCATGGACACGCTCGACGATCCCATCGCGGTCCTCCACGAGCGCTTCTTCGGCGAGAAGTCGCGGAGCCTGACCGGCACGAGCTGGGTGCGCGTCGCGGGCGTCGTCGCGGCGCTCCTGGCGGGCGTCCTCGGCGTCCTGAGCGTGACGTCGTGAGCGCCGACCTCTTCCTCCCGATCGACGTCTACGACGCGCGGGACCTGCTCGAGGTCGAGTGGAGCTGGCTCCTCGAAGGCCTGCCGGTGCGCATGGTCCGGCTGACCGTCTGGGGCGACTGGTTCCTCGAGGACGTGGACACGGGCGAGGTCTACTTCCTCCACACCGGGCTCGCGATGCTCGAGAAGGTCGCGCTCTCCCGCGTCTCTCTCGGGATCTCCCTCCGCGATCCGAAGCGGCGGTCGCAATGGCTCCTCGCCGACGAGGTGGCCGTCCTCCGCGCGCGGGGCATCGTCCCGACGCGAGGCCAGTGCTACGGCTGGACGATCTGCCCGAGCCTCGGCGGCCCGATCGACGTGGACAACGTCGAGTGCACGGGGATCGCGCTCCACCAGCGGGTCGCGTCGCGGTCGGGCTACATCACGCGGATGCTCCCCGAGGGAGAGTCCTTCCCGACGCTCGACCTGTTCCAGCACGTGATGGACACGCTCACGGAGCCGCTCTCCGCGCTGCGCGCCCGGTTGTATGCTCACGTCCCGGTGAAGTGAACGAGGCCGAGTTCCGGGACTACTGGACGCGGAGCGGGAAGACCGACTCGGACCACGTCCTCCGCGAGGGCGTGGACGTCTTCCGCATCGCCGCCTCGGAGATCCAGCCGTTCCTCGAGGGCGCGAAGACCGTCCTCGACCTCGGCTGCGGCGCGGGCGAGGTCTTCGAGCACCTCCGGCTCGACCGCGCGGGGTACCTCGGCGTGGACTTCTCGCGCTCGATGCTCGACGCGTTCGCCGCGAAGCATCCGGGCGTCCGGCTCGAGCAGGGCGAGGCGACGACCTTCACGACGCGCGAGAAGTTCGACCTGGTCATCGTCAACAACGTGATCCAGTACTGCGCGCCCTGGATGACGCTCGCCTGCATCCAGACCTGCGCCGACGCGCTCGCTCCGGGGGGGAAGATCTTCCTCGGGAACATCCCTCACCGCTCGCACCGCGTCGCGTACTACCGCGGCACCTACCAGCCGTCACCACCGGTGGGTTTCGAACATCTGGTGAGGAGCGTGTACGCCGTCCTCTTCGTCGCCGTGAACCGGCACGATCGGATCGGCTACTGGTACACGCCGGACGAGATCGAGCGCTTCGCGAAGCCGCTCGGGCTCGAGTGCTCGACGTTCGCGGGGACTCTGTATCCCTACCGCTTCACGGCGATCCTGAAGAAGGGGATCACCTGAGCTCGAAGCCGCTGCTCCCCACGAACCCCCAGGGCCCTGTTTCGTGATCGACGACCTCGAGCCGCACCTTCTCGCCCCGGAGATCGACGAGGTTCCACTTCACTGAAGTCTCCTTGTCGTTCACGCGACGCCCCCAGGTGGTGCGCACGACCTCGCCGTCCGCGCGGACGAGCCGGACGAGCGCGTCGCCGCCGTGGATCGAGAAGACGAGCTCGCTCGTCGTCTCGTCGATCGTGAAGTCCTGCGAGAGCGTGCCCGTGTCCGAGTCGCCCGTGAGGAACGTCGTGAGGCGCGGCCGGCCGTCGCCGCCCGCGAAGAGGCCGAAGGGCGAGCCGCTCGACTGCCACCCGGAGAAGTCCCACCGGCCGAGGTCGCCGTTCACGAGCGCGGCCTTCGGGAGACCGGCGCCCGGACGAGGAGCCGGCGGGTCGGGCGCCCACGGCTCGGCGAGGACGGTCTTCATGAGGTGGACGGTGTAGGGGTTCCAGGTCGAGAGCACCCACACGATCGAGTGGACGCCGGGCGCGTCCTCGGTGAACCAGCGCGGGACGAGGTAGGGGCCGTACTCGCCGCCCCACTCGTCCTCGCGGCCGCGCTCGGCGAGGCCGTCGTCGAAGCCCACGTCGGCCACGCGCATGTGCTGGAAGCGGCCGTACGCCTCGCCCGCCTCCATGATCAGGATCGCGTCGCTCCACGGGCCCTCGGGCGTGCGGCTCCACCGCAGCACGATCCCGCGCGGCGTCGCGCAGTTGTAGGTCATGAGCCAGATCCCGAGCTTCTCGTGGCGCCGCACCGAGAGCTCGCCGACCGAGCTCTCGTTCACGACCGGGACCGCGGAGCCCTCGCCCGCGACGAACGACGCGCCGTTCCAGTACCGCCAGGCTGCACGGTCGCGGAGCGCGCTCGCATCGACCTTCGCGAGGTAGACGGGGCTCGCGCGGTAATGACCGCTCCCGAAGATCCAGACGGTCGAGCCGACGACGACCGTGCTGACGTTGAGGAAGCGGTCCGACTTCACGACGTGATCGATCACGAGGTGAGCGAAGTCCGTCCCCTGGGCGTGGGCGAGCACGGAGTGGGTGTGGCGGCCCGTCGCGCCCGACCAGCCCGTGTTGAAGAACAGGTACGTCACCGCGCCGAACGGGACCGCGTCGAGCGGGACGTTCATGCCCTCGAGGTTCAGACCCGCGAGCTTGAGCGGCTCGAAGTGGCCGCTCGCCTTCGTGACGAAGTGGAGCGCGGGCATGCCCGGCGCGACCGAGGCCGCGTCGGTCCACGCGACCGAGTCGTCGTCCACGCTCGCCTGATCGGCGGGGTCCTTCGTCCACGTGTCGCCGAAGAGGAACCAGAGCTTCCCGTCGCGCTCGAAGCTCACGCCGAGGTCCGTGCCCCCGATCCCCGCGGGGAGCTGAGGCGTGACCGGAGTGTCCACGAGACGGCCGAGCCGCTCCGTGCGGACTCTCCTGAGGCCGCTGAAGGGAGGCGGTGTCACCGGCGCGGTCGGCGGCGGAGCCACGGGCGGCGGAGGAGGAGGAGCCGGCGCGGCCGGAGGCGGCGGAGAGGCCGGCGGGGCCGGTGGAATGGAAGGCGCCGTCGGAGGCGTCGAGGGCGTCGAGGGAGCGGGTGCCGTGGACTTCGGCTTCGGCGCGAGCGGGACGAAGAACCACGTGAGCCCGGCGGAGCTGACGCCGGCGAGCAACAGGGCGATGAGCTTCTTCATGACCCTGGATCAGCACCGTCCGCGCCAAACCTCTCGCATCGGGACTTGGGTGTCACGTCGAGGTCACGTCGGCCGGTGGTCTCCCAGACCCGGGAAAACCGTCGGCACGTGGTCGGTCACGAGGCTACAATCACGCTCCATGTCCGAGCGCACGCGAGCCATCGTCCGCGTCCTCTGCGCCCTCCTCGCGCTCGCGCTCGGACTCCCCGCGCTCGCGGCTCCGGCTGCGCCCGTCCTCGTCGCCGCGAAGGGCAAGCCCTCCTGCTGCTGCGGTCCGTCCGCGTGCTGCGGTCCGCGTTCCGCGTGCTGCGTGAAGGAAGGCGATCGCCGCGCGCCGGAGTCCGAGGCCAAGCGCGTCGCGCCGGTCCAGCAACCTCGAATCTTCGAGCAGACGGCGCGGCTCGCGCCGTTCGCGGTCTCGAAGCCCGCGGACGCGCCGCTCTCCGTCGCGTCCGTCGCCTCTCCCGCCGAGGAGCGGCTCCACCTCCGCCAGTCCGTCTTCCGCGCGTAGCGCTCCCCGACAGGGAGCACTGCGTACGTAGGACTTCGACGACTCTCACTCTCACTGGCGGAGATGCATCATGTCTTCAACGGGCTCTCACTTCGCGCGCGCGAAGTTGATCTTCAAGGTCATCGAGGTGCGACTGCGCTTC
>CAZYLP010000219.1:0-11020 GCA_964648345.1 uncultured Planctomycetota bacterium | reverse complement strand
CGGCCGCTCCGAGCGCACCCGCGCGGCGGGCCGTGGGCGACATGGCCGGCGAGCAGACGCCCGGCTTCGACCCGGTCCGCGAGGTCATGCAGGCCTTCCACGTGCCGACCTCGATCTCGCAGGAGGAGTTCCTCGAGATCTGCACCGAGCGCCTCGTCGAGCTGGTGAAGGACGAGCTCGCGGGCGACGCGGACCGCCGCGAGTCGCTCGCCTGGAACCACGACCTCCCCAACGCGTGACCGTCCGCCCCTGAACAGGCGAGCCTCATCCGAGACCCCGCCGGCGCGGATGGAGCGCGCGCCGTCACGACGAGACGGCGATTGCCTGGACTTGCGTACGGTCCGCGCGTTGCGCAGGCACCCGCTCGTTCGACTTCTCGCAGGATTGGGGTGCTTCGTTGGGCTTCTTCGGTGATCTCGCCCGCAACATCGCGGGCGCGTACGACTCGGTCTTCGACTTCATCGGCCGGCACAAGGTGATGAGCCTCCTCGGCCTCGCGGCCCTCGGAGGGGCGCTCTTCATCGCCGCGGGCCCGGCCGCGCTCACGGCCGGGCTCGTCCTCGCGGCGTTTCCGCTCGCGGGCGCTCTCGTCGCCGACGCGGGCGTCCTCGCCTACGACGCTCTCACGTGGCGGCGTCCGAGCTGGAGACAGCTCGACCGGGGGGCGCGCATCGGAGGCGCCGTCGGCGCCGGCGCGGCGTTCGCGCTCGGGCTCGCTCTCGCGGGCGAGGCGTGGGCCTTCGCGCCGGTCACCGCCTCGGTCCTCACGGGCGGCTCCGTCGCGCTCGAGGGCGGCGCCGTCATCGCGGACGTGCGCGAGAGGCGCGAGGAGCGCGTCGCGCCGGCCGCGACGGCGCGCGCGGAGTCCGGAGAGGAAGCGCCGCCGGCGACGGGCGATGAGCCCGGACCGGCGGCGCCGCGAGACGCGCCCTCGCCCTCTTCGGGGCTGGTGGGCGCGCTCGGCAAGGGACCGCGCTGAGGAGGAGGAGGATTACTCCTCCTCGGCCTCGCGCGTGACCTTGACCTTGAGGGTCGCGATGACCTCGGGGTGGAGCTTCACATCCACCTCGAAGTCGCCGACCTTGCGGATCGGCTCGTGGATCTTGATCGTCTTCCAGTCGATCTCGAGCTCCCGCATGAGGCGGAGGCGCTCGGCGATCTCCTTCGGGTGGATCGAGCCGTAGAGCGAGCCGTCGTCCTGCGACTTGGCGACGATCTCGACGTCTGTCGACTCGATCGACTTGAGCATGCGCTCGGCGGCCGTCTTGCGCTCGGCCTCCTGCTTCGCGTACTCGACCTTCTCGACCTCGATCTGCCGGCGGTTGTCCGGGGTCACCGGCACCGCGAGCCGCTGCGGCATGAGGTAGTTCCGGCCGTAGCCGGACGAGACGTCGACGATCTCGCCGATCTTGCCGACGTTCTCGATGTTGCGGCGCAGAAGAAGCTTCATGGTGTGCTGCTCCTCAACCCACGTAGCCCAGGATCGCCATGAAGCGCGCGCGCTTCACCGCGACCTGAACCATGCGCTGGTGCTTCGCGCAGTTGCCGCTCCGCTTGCGCGAGAACAGCTTGCCCTGGGCGTTGACCTGCTTCGCCAGCGCCTGGAGGTCCTTGTAGTCCACGTAGTCGGCCTTCTCGCGGCAGAAGCGGCAACGCTGCCCCTTCTTGCGGCCGCGGTCCGGAGCGAGCCCCGAGAAGCCGCCGCCGCCACCGCCGCCGCCGCCGAAGCGACGGCCACCGCCGCCACCGCCGCCGCCACCACCGCCACGATCTTCGAATTCTTCGGACATCTTCCTGTCTCCTCAAATGGCCGCGGGGACCTGGCCCCGCGTGGCCGAAATGCTGCGCGCAGCGCAGCGACCGGAGTCGTTACTCGTCGTCGTACCCGTAGTCGTCCTCGCCCCACTCGTCGTCACGGCCACGGCGGAAGTCGTCTTCCTCGTAGTCGTCCACGATCCGCTGCCGGACACGGCCGGTGAGGGCGTCGGGCATCTTCTCGTGCACGGCGATCAGGTGGCGGACCACCTTCTCGTCGAGCTTGAGCTCGCCGTCGAACGCGTTGATCGTCGAGGGCTTCGCGCGGAAGTAGATGAGCATGTAGCTCCCGCGGCGGAGGCCCTTCACCTCGTAGCTGAGCTTGCGGCTCTCGGCCCAGTTCTCGACCTTGAGCACGAGCCCGCCGTGGCGCTGCTCGATCAGGCCCTTCGTGAACTCGAGGAGGCGGTCCCACGCCTTCTGACCCTCGGTCGGGTCGAAGAGCATGAGCACCTCGTAGACCCGCGTGGTCTTGAGCATCTCGGGCGGGACCGGCGGGAGGTCGACCTTGACGTAGGTCACTCCGTGCTCGGTCGTCTGCCCGGGCACCGCCGCGGCGTCGGCCGGGGCAGCAGCAGCAGCAGTCTCGTCAGCCATCGTTACTCCTGTGTCTCGTCTTTCTTCGTCTCTGTGTTCCTGTTGATCTCGTCCATGGCTCGCTCCGATCCGCGGGCGAGCCAGATTTTCGTTCCGTTTGCGGCCCGCTCGACGCCACGGGCCAGGTCGCGGGCTTCTTCGCCCGACGGTCGGGCGAGCACCCAGTCCTCGGAGGGCACGCCGGGCGGGTTCCGCCCGACCCCGAGACGCAGCCGCGACCACCGCTGCGTCCCGAGCGCGTCCTCGATCGACTCGAGGCCGCGATGTCCACCCGACGACCCTTCGCGCCGCAACCGGAGCCGTCCCACCGCGAGGTCCACATCGTCCACGACGACGAGCAGGTCCTCCGCGGCGTTCGACCCGTTCTCCTCGAGGAGGCGACGGATCGGCGGGCCGCTCCGGTTCATGAAGGCGAGCGGCGTCGCGAGGAGCACCGGCTCCTCCTCCGTCGCGTCGCGCGCGGCCTTCTTCGCCGCGCGCCAGGCCTCGAGGGCCACCTCGTCTCCGGGCTCGGGCTTCGGCGGAACCGGCACGCTCTTGCGCACCGGAAGCCGCACCCGGACCCAGGCGAGGTCGCTCTCGCCGCCGCGGGCCTCGACCGGTCCCACCTTCGCCAGGAGCAGCACCACGTCGAACCCGACGTTGTGCCGCGTCCCCTCGTAGGCGCGCCCGGGGTTTCCGAGGCCCGCGATCACCTTCATTGATGCACGGGGGGGCTGCGCCCCCCCGTGGTCCCCCCCTGCTCGACCCTTCGCGCGCGACTCGTCGCGTCACTCCGTGCGGCTTCGCCGCACGGAGTGAAGCAACGAGTACGCCATGCGAAGGGTCTGCGCCCGGGGCGAACCGGCATCGGACTATTCCTTCTTCTTCTCCTTCTTCTCCTTCTCGGCGGGCGGGGCAGCGCCCTCGGCGCCCTCCTCCTCTTCCTTCTTGGACTGGAGGCCGATGACCTCGGGCTCGGCCGCGACGCCCTCGGCGCCGGCGACGGCCGGCTCGGGCTCCTTCTCCTCGATCGGCGGACGGATCGCGCAGAGCGCGTGCTCCGGATCCGCGACCGCGGTGACGCCCTTCGGGAGCGTGTTGACGATGTCCTTGAGGCGGAGGACCTGGTTGAGCTCGAGGTCGTCCGTCTTGACCACGATCTCCTCCGGGATCTCGAGCGGCAGAGCCTTGAGGAGGAGGGTGTAGCTCTCGATGCGGAGGAGACCGCCCTGCGAGAAGCCCTTCGGAACGCCCTTGTAGACGACCGGCACCGCGACCTCGATCGCCGTGTGGAGGTCGATCCGCTCGAAGTCCACGTGCATGACGAACTCCTGGAGCGCGTCGCGCTGGAGCTCCTTCACGCGGCAGACTTCCTTCTTCTTCCCATCGAGCGCCATGTCGATGAGGAGGGCGTGCTTGCCGAGGAGGATGTCGAACTCCTCCGCGTCGATCGTGATGTGCACGACCTCGCTGTTCGCCTTGCCTTCCTTGACCCCGCCGTAGAGGACCGCGGGCACGCGGCCCTGGGCGCGGAACGCGCGCGCGCGGCGGGTGTTCTTCTCCGTCCGCGTCTGCGCCTTGAGCTCGAGCGTCTTCTGCATTGTCGTCTCCGTTATTTGAGTTTCTTCTTCGCCATCCATCCGCAAATCAAGCTGGCAGTCTCGAGTGGAGAACGACGAAGTCGTTCTCACTCGAGACTAGAACCTCTTGAAGAGTAGAGAGACAGACTTGTTCGTGTGGATCCGGTGAACCGCCTCGCCGAGAAGCTCCGCGACCGAGAGCACGTTCAAGCGCTCGATGGGCGCGGTCACCGGGATGGTGTCCGTGACGATGATCTCCTTGACGGGCGCCTCGCGCAGCTTCTCGATCGCACGACCGCAGAAGACCGCGTGAGTCGCCATGATGTAGACCTCGCGGGCCCCCTTCTCGCGGAGCAGCTTCGCCGCCTTGGCGATCGTGCCGCCCGTGGCGATCAGGTCGTCCACGAGGATGACGTTCTTGCCCTCGACCTCGCCGATCACGAAGCCGACCTCGACGTTCTCGGCCGAGGTGCGCCGCTTCTCGACGACCGCGAGCCGCGCGCCGAAGCGCTTGGCGTAGCTCCAGGCCGTCTTCATGCCGCCCACGTCGGGCGAGGCGACGACGAGCTCGCCGAGCTCGAGCTTGCGGATGTATTTCGCGAAGACGCGCATCGCGTAGAGGTGGTCGAGCGGGATGTCGAAGAAGCCCTGGATCTGGGCCGCGTGGAGGTCGATCGTGAGGACGCGGTTCACGCCCGCGGCCTGGATCAGGTTCGCCGTGAGCTTGGCCGAGATCGGGACGCGGCCCTCGTCCTTGCGGTCCTGGCGCGCGTAGCCGAAGTACGGGATGACCGCCGTGATCCGCGCCGCCGACGCGCGCTTGAGCGCGTCGCTCATGATGAGCACCTCCATGAGGTGGTCGTTCACGGGCGCGCAGGTGGACTGGACGATGAAGACGTCCGCGCCGCGGACGTCGGACTGGATCTTGACGCTCGTCTCGCCGTCGGGGAACCGGCCGACCTGGGCGTCCCCCATCGGGATGCCGAGGTAGGCGCAGATGCGCTCGGCGAGCGACTTGTTCGAGTTGCCGGAGAAGACGAGGAGGGGGCTACCGGGACCCATCGAGCCTCCTTGCGGGCACGCCGGCCCACGTCTCGCCGGGGGGGACGTCCTTCGTCACGACCGCGCCGGCGCCCGTGCGCGCGCCGTCGCCGACGCCGACCGGAGCGACGAGGACCGTGCCCGAGCCGAGCGACACGCGCGAGCCGATCTTCGACGTCTGCCGGTTCTTCCCGTCGTAGTTCGCGGTGATCGCGCCCGCGCCGATGTTGGTGTCCTCGCCGACGGTCGCGTCGCCGACGTACGCGAGGTGGAGCGCGCGCGACTTGTCGCCCCACTGCGAGCGGACGACCTCGACGAAGTTGCCCACGGCCCCGCCGTCGCCGAGCGTCGAGCCGCCGCGCACGTGCGCGAAGGGGCCGATCCGCACGCCCTCGCCGATGACGCAGGGGCCGTCGATGACGACGCCCGGGAGGATCGTCGTGTCGCGCCCGATCCGCGCGCGCGGGTCGATCCAGGTGCTCTCGGGGTCCACGAGCGTGACGCCCGAGCGCATGACCGCCTCGTTGACCCGGCGCTTGATGATCGCCGTCACCTGCGCGAGCTGGACCCGGTCGTTGACGCCGAGCACGTCCTCGAAGACGCCGGCGCGCACCGCGACCGTGCGCTTCTTCTCGTTCCGGGCGACCGTGACCGCCTCGGTCAGGTAGAGCTCGCCCGACGCCTTCGACGGCTGGACCGCCTGGAGCGTGTGCCAGAGGCGCGGGAGCTCGAGGGCGATGATTCCGGAGTTGATCTCCTTGATCGCCTTCCGCTCGGGCGTCGCGTCCTTCTCCTCGACGATCGAGGAGAGGTCTCCGTCGGGGCCGCGGACGATCCGGCCGTAGCCCAAAGGATCGGCGACATCGCCCGAGAGCACGGAGAGGTCGGCGGAGCGCTCGCGGTGCTGCTTCAGGAGCGCCTCGAGCGAGCTCGGGCTCACACACGGAGCGTCGCCGCAGAGGACGATTCCGGTGCCCGTGAAGCCCTCGAGCGCGCTCCGCGCGGAGAGGACGGCGTCGGCCGTACCCTTCGGGGTCTCCTGGACCGCGACGTCCCAGCGCACGTCGGCGCCCGAGCGGAGCTTCCGTTCGGCCGCCCACTCCTCCGTCGCCTTGCGGAGCGCGTCCTTGTTGTCCGGATTCGCGACGAGGACGATCCGGCGCACACCCGCCGCGACCGCCGCCTCGAGCACGTAGACGAAGAGCGGGACGCCGAGGACCGGATGGAGCACCTTGGGGAGCGCGGAGTTCATCCGCTTGCTCTTCCCGGCGGCCAGCACGATCGCGGCTCTCTCGCTCATCGAGTCCTGTTTCCACGCGCTTCGCCGGTCGCGCAGAAACGGAGAGAGGAAGCCGGCTCGCGTGCGAGCACTGGCTTCCTCTCGTCCACCCCTGGGCTGTGGCCCGCTCGGACGGTGCCGAACGGGCGGGCGGCGAACGAGTAAGGGCGACATTTCATGCGATGAGTGCCCTCGAGTCAAGGAGAAACGGCGCCCTCGCGCCGGCCGAGATAACCTCCCCGGGTGCTCGCGCCCGGCTCGCGCATCGGCAGCTACGTGATCGTGCGCGTCCTCGGAAAGGGCGGCATGGCCGTCGTCTACGAGGCCCACCACGAGAGCACCGGAACTCCCGTGGCGCTCAAGGTGCTGGACCCGCGGCTCCTCGCGGACCCCGCGGGCCGTGAGCGCCTCCTCCGCGAGGCCCGCGCGGCGCTCTCGGTCCGCCACCCCGCGATCGTGTCCCTCCTCGAGGCGCGGTTCGACACCGACACCCCGCACCTCGCCTTCGATCTCCACGCGGGCGGATCGCTCCACGACATCGTGAAGCGCGAAGGACCCATGCCGTGGCGCCGGGCCTGCGCGCTCGCGGCGGGGGTCGCCGACGGGCTCGCGGTGATCCACGACGCGGGCCTCGTCCACCGGGACGTGAAGCCGTCGAACATCCTCATCGACGCGGAGGGGCGGCCGCGGATCGGCGACTTCGGTCTCGTGACCGTGGAGGCGCTCCCGCGCGGCCCCGATCGCCTCACCGCCACGGGCGAGGTCAGTACGTGTGGGACCTCGCGAACAACGACAGGCCGCTCGGCGGACGCGATGCCGACCTCGACCCCACGGAGATCTTCGACATCGCGCTCTCGGCCGACGAGCGCACCTTCTTCACGGCGAGCCGCGACCAGATCGTGCTCCGCTGGGATGCCGAGAGCCTCTCGCCCAACGCTCGGATCGCGCGTTCCGCCACGCGCTCGATCGCCGCCGCGCCCGACGGGACCATCATCACCTCGGGCGAGCTCGGGAAGACCTACAAGGTGAAGCCCCCGGTGACGGTCGTCCAGACGCCGAGGGAGAGCCGCGTGATCGCGCGGCTCCGGGACGGGACGCTCCTCCACGGCCGCAAGTTCGACGGAAACAAGTGGGGTCCCTTCGCGCTCGTGAAGGCGCGCCCGGCCGGCGGCTGGGAGGACGAGGAGAGGATCGCCCGGCTCCCCGGGCGGCCGTGGGCGATCGACGCGAGCGCGGACGGTCGTATCGCCGCCGTGGGCGGCGGCGGCGACGGCGCGGGTGGGTTCGCGAGGCTCTACCGGATCGATGGGAGCGCGGAGGACCTGCTCGAGGAGGACCACGGCTCGGTCGTCTCGACCGTGGCCCTGTCGCCGGACGGTTCCCACCTCCTCACCGGGACGATGGGCGGCGTCCTCCGTCTCTTCGTCACCTCGGCCGGGCGCCGGCAGCCCTTCAAGTGCTCGCTCGGAGCGTCCATCCTCGCCGCGCGGTGGCTCCCCGGCCGCGACCTCGCCGTCGTCGCGACCAAGGGCGGCCACCTGCTCGTCTTCCGTCGCGAGGGGACGGAGCTCGTCGAGTGCTCGCGGCTTCCTCTCCGCGACGACGCGATGCCCGACGTCGCGATGTGCATCCGCCCCTTCAAGGACGGCAAGCGGTTCCTCGTCGGTACGCTGCGCGGGCAGGTCCGGCTCTACGAGGAGAAGTGACCGCGGCTCAGCCGAGCTTCACGCGCGCGGGCGCGCCGAGCTCGACGCGGCGGGCGTCGAGGTAGCGCGAGAGCCGGAGCGCGTAGCCGAGCGTCATGCCCGAGGAGAACGCCTCGAGCCCGTCGTCCTTGAAGGGGCCCGGGGCCGTCTCGCCGCCATCGAAGCTCGCGACGGCGACCTCGCCCTTCGCGCCCTCGAGAGTGCGCACGATCTGGAAGGCCGGCCACGCGCCCTGTCCGCCCTCGCGCCGGACGGTGAGCTCGATCGAGGGCGGCTTCTTGAAGCCGAAGACGCCGCGGGCCTGCGCGCCCGCGACGACGAGCTTGCCGCCCGGCCTGCCGCCGCGGACGCTCGCGGGCGCCGACGTCACCTCGAAGCGCTCGGGGCCGTCCTCGAAGCTCGCGGCGAGCGTGTACGCGAACGTGACGCCGTCGTCGGCCGTCGCGTCCACGTGCGAGGTCGTCCCCTCGGCGAGCGGCTGCACGGCGGGCGCCTCGAGGCGCTCGCGCTCCTTGGCGGGGAGGTCCTGGTCCGGATCGTTGAGGGCGCGGCGGAGCTCGAGCCGCGCGAGCCGCGCGCCCGTGTTGCCCGGGAGCGTCCAGTCGAGGCGCGGCTTGCCCGACTTCTCGTCCGTCGAGGCGCGGAGCGCGAGGACGCCCGCGGGGATCCGCAGGGCGCGGAGCACGGCGATGAGCCGGCGGATCGGCCCGTTCCGCGTCGCGAGCGCGAGCGTCGTTGCCCGCGCGGAGGCATCGCGGACATCGAGGGCGACCTCGACCTTGGGCGTCGGGCTCTTGTCCTTCGTCGCGACCTCGGCGAGCTCGACTCCGAGCGGGAGGTCCTCGGAGACGTGGTGCTCGCGCCCGAGCTTCTTGAAGGCGGCCTCGATCTCGGCGGGCGGCCGCGGCGACTCGTAGACGACGACGCCGCCGTAGTTGATCTTCGCCTTCGGCTCGAAGTAGACGAGGACGAGCTGGCCCGGCGCCTGGCGGACGCGCGGCGCGGGCGAGCCGAGCTCGGGCGGGAGCTCGCGCGACTGCTCCTTCTTCTCGATGCCGTCCGACTCGATCACCTGATCGCCCGTCCGGAACCGCAGGGCGACCTTGTAGACGCAGCCCTTGCCCTTCGGCGGCTCGTCGCGGTGGGAGGTCGCGGTCCCCTCGAGGACCTTGAGCTCCTCCCAGGGCGCATCCTTCACGTCGAGACGGCGCTTGACGACGACCTCGCAGCCCGGAGGCGGCGTGCTCCACGTGAGCTCGACGGAGCCGGGGCCCGGCCGCGCGCCGACGTTCTCGATCTCGTCCCACGCGCTCCCCGCGCAGAGGAGCGCGCCCGATGCGTCCTCGCGGCCGCGGAGCACGGGCACCACGCGGACGCGCTGCGGGACGCCGGGGGCGGCCTCGAGGCGCACGGGCTTCCCCGCGAGGTACGCGGCGCGGTCGTACTCGCGGCGGTCCTTCCCCTCGGGGCCGGCGTAGAGGACGACGGAGTCCACGCGCTCCGTGGGCTCGGTCCAGCGGACGTCGAGCGCCTTCTTGCGCGGCGTGACGACGAGGTCGGTGAGGGCGCCCGCCTTCTCGAGGACGGTCGCGCTCGCGGCGAGGCCGGACGAGCGCTGGAGGCCGCTCGCGAAGACGAGGCCCGCGCGGTAGTGGACCTGGGCGCCCGCGGTCAGGCCCGCGTCGAGCTGCTCGGTGCCGCCGAAGACCGGGACGAGGTCGCCGTCGTCGAGGTCGGCCGGCGGCCGGTCGGTCCGGCGCACGATCCGCGGCTGCACGTCGGCGCCGGCGCCCCGGGGGAGCGACCACGAGAGGAGGACGGCCTCGCCCGCGCCCTCGGCCTTGAAGGCCGCGAGCTCGGCCCAGGGGAGGGCCGTCGCCTCGGCCGACGCCGAAGCGCCGCCCGATGTGACCGCGAGCTCGTACTTCACGATCGCTCCGAGGGGCGGCTCGCGGTCCGCGAACGCGGGCGGCCCCTGCGGGTCGATCGTCACCGGAGCGGCGAACGGCGGCTCGCGACGGAGGAGAGCGGCCTGGATGCGCGCGCGCTCGCGCGGCCACTGCCACGTGAGCTTCACGGAGCGCTCGGCGGTCGAGTCGGCCGCGAGGGCCGCGACGGGCTCGGGCGGCGGCCACGACTCGGCGCGAGCATCGCTGCCCACGGAGAAGCTGCCGTCCTCGCGCCAGAGGAACGCTCTCGCGAACACGGTCTCGCCCGCGGCGGCGGGGACCTCGATGCGCGAGAGCTTGCGTCCCCAGTAGGCGAGCGTCCCCTCGAGGGGCGTGCGCGGCGCGCGGTCCTTCGAGATGCGGACCACGGCGGCCGCGCCCTTCGCGGGGGCCGCCCACGCGAACGCGACCTTCCCGACGCCCGGCTCGCCCTCGAACCGGGCGAGCTCCTCGACGACCGGGTCGAGCGACGCGAAGGCGGGCACGCCCGCCTCGTGCTCCGAGAGCGGGAAGGCGGCCCAGCGCGCGGCGAGCGGGCCGTCGAACGGCGCGCGGAGGGCGGCGCCCTCGAGCTCGGCGACGCGGACGCCGTCCTCGGGGGCGAGGAGCTGCTTCGAGCCGGTCGCGCTCACGACCACGACGCGCGTCGCCGCGCCCGGGTCGAGCTCGAAGCGGACCCGGTCGCCCTCGCGCCGCGCGTCGAACCGCGCGACGGCGAGCGGCCTCGCGAGGACCGGCACGGGCGAGGGCTCGCCCCACGCGTAGACGGCGTACGCCTCGTCGCGGCGGAGCTCGGGGGCCATGGCCCGCGCCCGCTCGGGCTCGATCGCGAGCGCGCGGAAGCGGAGGAGCGGCGCGCGGAGCGGAGCCGGGTCCGCGCGAGCGGCGTCGAACTCCTGCTCGACGCGCCCCCGCGCGGCGCGGAGGTCGGCGGCCTTCGCACCCGCCGTGCGGATGACGACGAGCGACCCCGTCCGCGCGCAGAGCGCGGTGAGCGTCTCGAGGCCGTCGCCCGTCACTTGCTGGGCGAACTCGGCCTGCAATGACGCTCGCACAATCCCGCCACACGCA
>CAZYLP010000218.1:0-11048 GCA_964648345.1 uncultured Planctomycetota bacterium | reverse complement strand
TGCAGTTCCTGCCCGACCTGACGATGGTCTGCCCGCAATGCCAGGGAAAGCGGTACTTGCGGGAGATCCTGCAGATCAAGCACCGCGATCGCAGCATTTTCGACGTTTTGTCGATGACGGTGCGCGAGGCGTTCATGGTGACGACCTTGCCACGGAGGACGATCCCACCCGCGAGGTCGGCCCTGACGGAGTAGTGACTACAAAGGACTCCGACCATCGCCGCGGCGATGGCGATTGCGATGCGTCGCATTCTCTGACTGCCCCTCTTCTTCATCGCGCGATGGGAGCGCACGGCATACCGAAACGAGAAGCCGTGTCGCGAAGGGCACTTGACGCAGCTGCTCGCTTTCAGCCCGCAACCCATGGGCTGAAATGCGTTGCGAGTGAAATGCTCACGGAACGTCCGTTCAGGGACGGTGTTGTAGGCTTCAGGGGGTGAGCTCATGAGGGTCGGCCCGAGGTTCGTGCTCCTGGGACTCCTCCTCGCGCCGCTCGTCGCGGTCGCGGAGGAGCGCATCGAGTGGCTCTCGAGCTTCCCGCGTCGAGCGCGCCCTCCGGTGGTCCAGCCCGGCGAGATCTACTCGCTCGCCTTCGTCGGCTCGAGCCGGAGCGTCGTCTTCGGCACTGTCGGTGAGCTTCGCTCGGCGTCGCGGGGCGACGACGCCGTGAAGATCGGCGACTTCCTCGGCAATGCGTTCGCCTTCGCTTGCTCGCCCGACGGGAAGTTGGTCGCGGTTGCAGTGGGGACGACATCGACGATCACCGTCTACGCGATGAAGACGGGCAACCCGCGCTACAGCCTCCCGGGCGCGGAGGGAGGGACGTACGTCGCGTGGTCTCCGAGCGGCGAGCACGTCCTCTCGACGAGCAAGTGGGGCGGCCAGGTCTGCATCTCGTCGATCGTGTCGCGCGGACTCGTCTTCGAGCGGAAGGGGGAGTCGAAGCAGACCGTCTGGGCGGGGTACGTGGCGGACGACCCGTACCTCATCGTCGCACCGGACAACGTGTCGTTCGAGATCCGGGATGCCCGGACGGGGACCGTCACCAGGAAGTTCCTGCGCTCGCACTCCGCGTTCGACCGCGCGGCCCTCTCGGCCGACGGGGAGTGGATCGCGTTCGGCGACGCGCGAGGCATTGAGGTGTGCGATCGCGCGACGGGACGGCGCATCTCGTCTCAACGACTCCTCGAACCGCCGACGGCGGTCGCGCTCTCGGCTCGCGGTGAGCGTCTCTGCGTCGCGACGGAGTCGAAGCGCCTCTTCTTCGTCGAGCCAGGCGACGAGGAAGCGACCTGGGAGGACTCGCCGAGGACGCGCCACGCGGGGTCCATCCGCGGCATCGCGCTCACGGCCGACGGACGGCGGGCGCTGACGATCGGCTCCGATCGGTGGGTGCAGCTCTGGGACGTGGAGCGCGCCGAGCACGTGCGCCGGATCCCGTGCGACTCCGCGCGCGACGTCATCCGCTCGCCGGACGGGAAGACCGCGTTCGTCACGACCGACACGGGCTCGATCTCGGTGGACCTCGAGGCGGGGAAGATCACGGGAGCCGGCGATGCCGCGCCGAAGGGTCTCCGCGCTCTCCCGGGCGCGGTCGCGATCCTCGACTCGCGGCGCGTGCTCGCGTCGAGCTTCACGCCCGACGGCAAGCGGGCGCTCATCGCGACGCCCGATCTCGAGCTGTGGGACGTGGAGAAGAACCAGAGAGTCTGGCGCTACGAGAACACGCCTCAAGCCTTCGGAGCCGTCGGAGTCACGGCGGACGGGACGCGGGGCGTGGCCATGCACCACGACCGGCAGCTCCGGGTGTGGTGGCTCGCGAAGCCGTGGGCTTACACGCTCCGCAACGTGAAGGACATGGGAGTCCCCTCGGCGATGGCCTTCGGGCCGCGGGACGAGTGGGTCCTGATCGGGACCACCGACGGTCGGCTCCATCGCTTCTCGCTGCCGCGAGGAGAGTGAGCAGGTCCGGCTGTCAGTCGGCAAGCTCATCCGTCGGGCATCTCGATCCGAACCTCGAGGTCACGAGGACGAGAGTAGATGTCTGTCGGCGTTCGTTTCATGCCGGCCGGGTTCTCGGACGCTCGAGCGTGGATCGGACGACGGGAGGGCAGACATCGACTCAGGGGAGTCGGAGTCGGGTCCGGTTGAGGCCAACATCGACTCGAGCCGAGCGTGATCTGCGACGAGGAGCTCACGCATCGAGACCGTTCCTGACGCAAAGCGACAAGGGAGTGGCGCTCCGCGTCGTAAGACCGGTGTTCTCGTTCGACGGAGACCGAGGGTCTGAGAACAGGGAGCGCCGGTCATGGACGAGTCGGGTCGCGTCTCGTGGTCCATTGTCGCTCGTCGAGGACCAATGAACGGCCAGTTCAGCCTTGGTTGTCGCCGTCTAGTGCCGATGACGTCGGTCCTCGGAACGATGGATGCCGTGGTTCGGGAGCGCCACGTCGTCGCCCAGGAGCGATGTCTCCTTGACCCTGTTCGTGGTCCCGTGGACCCTGAAACGAACGGCTAGCGCGTCGAGCTAAGGAACGACCGTTTCTGCTTTCAGATTTGAAAGCTGGAGGCCTCGTCGCGCGCGACGGAGGCTCTGGCTTTCAAACTTGAAAGCGGCCACGCTCACACGGTGCGACTCCTCCGAAGGCTCTTGCTCGTCGCCCTCCTCTCCGCCGCGCCGATCGTGAGCGTCGCGGAGGACGGGATACAGCCCATCTCGACATGGCCGAAGAAGTGGCGTCCGGCGGACGAGGAGAGCGAGCCGATCGGCTCGGTGAGCTTCATCGGGTCGAGCCTCACCGTCGTCTACTCGGTGGGGAAGCGGGTCCGCTCGATGTCGCGCGGCTGCGAGGCCACCGACATTCGGCGGCTCGAGACGCTGCCGTGGGCCGTCGCGTGCTCCCCGGACGGGAGCCTCCTCGCCGTGGGACAGGCGACATCCGCTGTTGCGATCTACGACGTCGCTACGGGGCGACGATTGCCCGACATGCCGGGGGTCGGTGCGGCTCGGTACCTAGCGTGGTCGCCCGAGGGGGATCGCCTCCTCGCCGCCAACTACATCGGGGAGGCCTGCGTCGCGGCCGTGGCGAGTCGGGGGGTGATCTCCCAGCGAATGATCTCTCCGGCGATCGTCGGGGCAGGGTGGACGAGGGGGCACCCGTACGTCGTCGAGGTCCCGACGGCCAGGCGCCTCGAGATTCGCGACGCGCAGACACGCGAGGTCCTGAAGGAACTCGACGGCGAGGTCGAGAAGGGGTGCATTGCTCTGTCGGCGGACGGCTCGGCGCTCGCCCTGGTAGCGGGGGAGCTCAGCGTCCGCACGCGCGAGTGGACCTGGCATCGGGTCCTTCGCGGGCGCGTCACGCAGGTCTCGATCTCGACCGATGGTTCTACCGTTTGCGTCGCCGACTCGACGCGCCGCCTCGCGTTCTACGGACGCGAGGACGACTCGACGCCGCGCACGGACCACCCGCTCCGGCACGTCGGGGCGATCCGCGGGATCGCGCTCTCTCGCGGCGGCGACTTCGCGTTGACCGTGGGGCAGGATCGCGCCGTTCACTTCTGGGACGTGAAGGAGGCGTCGCACATCCGCCGCGTGTCGTGCCCGCCGGCGAAGAGGCTCGGGCTCGCCGTGGCGCCCGACGCCGTCAGCGTCGAGACGGACGAGGGCACGGTCGTCGTGGGCCTCGACACCGGAGCGATCTCGACGGCGGTCGCGACACCTCCGAGCGCGCCCGCCTTGTCACGCGACGCGATCGCGATCGTCGAGTCGCGCCGAGTCGTGGCGTCGAGCTTCACGGCCGACGGCAAGCGCGCACTCTTCGCGGCGCCCGAGCTCGAGCTCTGGGACGTCGTGAAGAAGGAACGTCTCTGGACCTACGAGAACGCGGGCGAGGTCGTCGGCACCGTCGGCGTGTCGGGCGACGGGACCCGCGGGATCGCGTTGCACAAGGACCGCGTCCTCAGGCTCTGGTCGCTCACGAAGCCCTGGGCCATTGCGTCGCTCGATGTCGGTTGGCTCGGTGTGCCGTCCGCGATCGCCTTCGGGCCGCGGGACGAGTGGGTCCTCATCGGCACCACGGACGGGCGGCTCCACCGCTTCTCTCTGCCAAAGGGAGAGTGAGCGTGGCCCGGCGGCTTCTCCTCGCGCTCCTCGTCCTCGCCCCGCTCGTCGGGCTGTGTGAAGACGTCGTCGAGCCCATCGCGAGCTGGCCGCGGCGGCCGCGCTCGCCGACCCTCGAGCCCGACTCCGTCTGGTCGCTCGGCTTCGTCGGCTCGAGCGCGACGGTCGGCTTCGTGTGCCGCGCGAGCGTCCGCTCCGGGACCCGGTTCGACGACGCGACGACGGTGCTACGTCTCGGCGAGGCGCCATGGGGTGTCGCGTTCTCCCCCGATGGGAAGCTCCTCGCGGTCGTGCACGTTTCGACGACGACGGTGTCGGTGATCGAAGTGAGGAGCGGCCGCCGGATCGCCGGCGTTCCGGGCGTCGACAGGGCGCGCTTTCTGGCCTGGTCGCCCGCGGGCGATCGGATCCTGGCGGCGTCGAGCGGCGGCCTCGTGACCGTCGCCTCGCTGGCCTCGGAGAGCCGGGTCTTCTTCGAGGAGACCGTCTCGGCGCGCTACCTCGGCGGGGGCTTCATCGAGTCCGGCCCCTACGTGATCGAGGTCCCTTCGAAGGGCCGGGTCGACGTGCTGGAGGCCCAGGGTCGGAAGGTCATTGCGAGCCACGCGCTCGACGTGGTGGAGGGCGGAGTCGCACTCTCGGCCGATGGGCGTCATCTCGCGGTCGTGAGGTCCGGCCATCGAATCCGACTCGAGGTGCGTGCTCTCGTGAGCGGCGACGTCGAGTGGAGCCGCGCCCTGTTCCGCTATCCGACCGCGCTCGCGATCTCGGCCGATGGCCGCACCGTGTGCGCGACGGACGAGTCGCGGCGGCTCCTCTTCTTCGGTCGGGACGACGAGGGGGTCGCGAGCCACACCGGCGCCATTCGCGGGCTCGTTCTCTCCGCAGACGGCCGTCGTGCTCTCAGCGTCGGCGCCGACCGCCTGGTTCATCTCTGGGACGTTGAGATGTCGGACCACCTTCGGCTCGTCGGGTGCAAACCGGCCCTGGACCTCGCCGCTCCCGCGGACGGGAAGACGGCGCACGTCCTCACGGAGGATGGCTCCGTGTCCGTCGATCTCGTCACGGGCAGGATCACGGGCGCGGGTGATGCGGCGCCGCGCGGTCTCCGTGGGGTGCCCGGCGCGGTGGCGATCCTCGACTCGAGGCGAGTCCTGTCCGCGAGCTTCACGCCGGACGGCAAGCGCGCGTTCGTCGATGCGGGGACGCTCGAGCTCTGGGAGACGGAGCCGCTCCGGCGCGTCTGGGCGTACGAGAACACTCCGTCGGTCGTGGGCGCCGTCGGCGTCTCGACCGACGGGACGAAGGGGGTCGCGGTTCACGAGGACGGGGAGCTGCGCGTCTGGTCGCTGACGCAGCCCTGGGCGATAGCGTCAGCCCAGATCAAGAAAGTCGGAGTGCCCTCGGCGATCGCTTTCGGACCGCGGGACGAGTGGATCCTGATCGGCACGACCGACGGGCGGCTCCACCGCTTCTCGCTTCCGGTAGGGGAGTGACGAAGCGCTCTCGATGCTCATCCAAGGCGTCGTCGCGAGAGGCCGCTTCGCGAAGGCGACCGTAGATGACCATGTCAGGCCGTTGAGGCACGCGGAAGGAGGCGTCTAGCTACTTGCCACTTCGCCTCACATGAGTCTCCGACCGGTCGCGCGTCCTGGGCGATCAGCGCGGCTCGAGGGCGCTTACGCGCCGATCGCCTCGTGGCCCCGGACGTGCTCGAGACGACGGGCGAAGGGAAACGATCGTATGGGCACGCGAAGGATTCTCCTCCCGCTCGCGGGAGTACTCGCCGGCATCCTCGTCGCGGGCGCGGGGAGCGCGCTCGCGGAGGACGGTTTGCCGCTCGATGTCGTCCGGGCTCCGGCGAAGCTGCAGCAGGAGCTCCCGGCGAACGTCGCGCAATGGCCGCTCCGGCTCCAGTCCCAGTACCTGAGGCTGCGCGCGGACGCGAAGGGGAACACCGACGGCCTCGAGGAGACGCTCCGGGCCCAGCACCGCCGTCTCGTCCAGAGCCTGGCCGCGGCGGGCCTGGACGGAGCCGCGGAGGATGCGGACCTCTCCGGCGAGCCGGCCCGCTGGCCGCTCGCCTACCGCCACGAGTACGTGCTCCTCATGAGCGAGGGGTCGAGCGACGCCGAGGCCCGCGCGGCCGTGCGCGCGTCGTTCGCGCTCCGCGAGCGGCTCGCGAAGGAGCTCGGCGTCACGCTCGCGCCGGAGAGCCCGCGCCGTCCGATCGTGGACGGGCCGAAGCTCGGCGAAGAGCCGAAGGACTGGCCGCTCGCCTGGAAGAACTTCGCGGTCGAGCTCGCCGTCGCGAACCTCGTCCGCTTCGCGGATGAGCAGATGAGCGATCGGAACGCGCTGCGACTCGCGGTCAACCAGGTCCGGAGCTTCTACTACCCCGAGGCCGTGAAGGCCGCGACGCCGCTCCAAGAGCCGTCCAAGGTCGAAGGGATCAACGCCCGCCTGAAGTTCGGCGACTGAGGACCGAGCCGACGACGAGCCCGACCGCGCCGCCGAGGGCCGCTCTCAGCGCGGCACACACCGCCACACGGAGCGGCTCGCCGTCCAATGCGACCCCTGTGAGCGCCCCCGCGAGGGCGCCCACGAGGACGGAGCAGCCGAGGATTGCTCGACGCATCCATGAAGGACCAGGGAGGACGGGCAGCGCCTCGGGATCGAGCCCGGCCCACTTCACGAGCAACCGACGCTTGCCGATCGCACGGAGCAGCACGAGCGTGATCGTCGCGCCGACGAGCGTGCTCCCGTGCTGGAGCACCTTGTAGACCGGCCACCCGAGCGCCGGCAGCCGCTCCACGGCCCATCCGTCCGCGTGCGTGAAGCCGTCCCAGGCCACGTGGGACAGGGAGCCGAGGATGGCTCCGAGCAAGAGCGGCACGATCCGGATCGGCGCGCTCCGCAGGAAGGCCACATCGCGGAGGTGGAACGCGCCGAGGTCGGGGAGCTCGCGGCCGACGGTCAGCGCCAGCGAGCGGACGACGAAGACCGCGAAGATCGTGAGCGGCAAGCAGAACGTCAGTTGACCGAGGAGCGTGTGACCGACGGTGCCGTAGGAGTCGCCGCGGAGGAAGTACTCGAAGTCGGGCGCCATGCTCCCGAGGACGAGCGCGGTCCCGCTCACCCAGCGCGGGCGCGCGAGCTTCACGGGGAGGACGACCGCCTGGTGCGCGAGGAAGGTGAACGGCACTCATTTCTTAGTGTAGCGGGTGCCCTCGACGGCGCTCTTCTTGTCGTCGACCGTGAGACGCCGCGGCGTCCCGGCGATCTTCCCGTTCGAGTTGACGACGAGGTTCAGGAACGCGCCGTTCGGATAGTCCTTCGCGGCCGTGAAGGCCGTCGCCTTCACGAAGACGTCCTTCTTCCCCGGAGCGACGTTGAAGCCGTGGTGACCGGAGACCTTCACGCCCTTCGTGTCCCCGGCGTTCTCGCAGAGGAGGAACTGCCCCGACACGAGCTGGGGCCGCATGTTCTTCGCGGCCTCGAGGAAGAGCTTCGCCTTCACGTCGAACACTTCTCCCTGCTTCACGGGGCCGAGAGCGAGGGAGATGGCGACCTTCCGCTGCTGGGGCTTGAGCTGGTTGATCTTCACGTCCTTCTGGTTCGTCGAGAGCTTTGCGCTCGACCACGTGGAGCTCCACCCGCTCGAGAGGACGAGCACGGTCATCTCGCCCTTCCCCTGATCGACGCGCGTGAGGCACTTGCCGCCCGGAGGAGCGATCGCGCCCGGATACTTCAACTTCACGGCGCCCGTGGGCGGCTTGTTCGCTCCGCGCGCCTCGGAGGTCGCGACGAGGGTCACGTCGCCCGCGTTCGCTTGCTGGAGCGTCTCGCTGCCCGAGACGACGAGGAGCCCGTGGTGGTTCTCGGGGGTGATCGTCGTCGTCTCCTTTGCGAAGGCGAGACCCTTCCCGAGCGACGCGTGGCCGTGGACGCGGAGGACGTAACGGTTCATGTTCCGGAACACGAACGAGCCCGATTGGGCCTTCTTCGTCGCGACGTCGTTCGTGAGGCCGAGCTCGGCGCGGACGCGAACCTCGTCGCCCGCTTGAAGACCGCCGGTCGCGACGCGCCAGATCGTCTCCTCGTGGCCCTCGAGGTCGATCCAGCGGACGAGCTCCTTGCCGGCCTTGTAGGTCCTCACGGCCTCGGGAGCGTTCTGACCGTACGTCGGTACAGCTACGACGGCGGCGGCAACGAGTGCCGCGCCCAGGAACCGGCGCATTCTCCTACTCTCTTCCCGACGGGGAGAGAGCATGAGCGGGGCCAGTCGCTAACCCAGACGTCTCAGGGGAGTGAGATGTCGGGCCGCGGTCGCTTGTCCGTCAGAGACCCTTCGACTCGAGCCAGCGCTCGGCGTCGATCGCGGCCTTGCAGCCGGCGCCGGCGGCGGTGACGGCCTGGCGGTAGTGGTGGTCGTGTACGTCGCCCGCGGCGAAGACGCCCTCGACGGAGGTGAGGGAGCTCCAGCCCTTCACCTTGAGGTAGCCCGTCTCCTCGAGCTCGAGCTGCCCCTTGAAGAGGTCCACGTTCGGCGAGTGGCCGATCGCGACGAAGAGGCCTCCCGAGGGCCCGATCTCGAGGTCTTCCTTCTTGCCCTCGTCCTTGTTCGTGCCGGCGAGGACGAGCTTCGAGAGGAAGCGCTTCTCGGGGATGATGTCGACGACCGTGCGGTTGACCTTGAACTCGACCTTCGGGTTGTCCTGCGCGCGCTTGAGCATGATCTTGGAGGCGCGGAACTCTTCCCGGCGGTGGACGACGTAGACCTTGTCGGCGTAGCGCGTGAGGAAGTTGGCCTCCTCCATGGCGGTGTCGCCGCCGCCCACGACGACGACCTTGCGGCCCTTGAAGAAGGCTCCGTCGCACGTCGCGCAGGTCGTGACGCCCTTCCCGGAGAGAGCGATGTCCTTGCCGATCCCGAGCCACTTGGCCGAAGCGCCCGTCGCGACGATCACGGCGTGGGTCGTGGCCGTCAGTTCCTCGCCGGTGTCGTAGTTCGTGTAGTGGATCGTGAAGGGACGCTTCGTCACGTCTACCCTCGAGACCTTGCCCGAGACGAACTCCGCGCCGAAGCGCGCCGCCTGCTTCTTGAAGCGCTCCATGAGCTCGGGGCCGTGGATCCCCTCGGGGAAGCCGGGGTAGTTCTCGACCTCGGTCGTCAGCATGAGCTGGCCGCCCGGGGGCTCGGTCTTGCTCGACGGGTCGCCCTCGACGACCAGCGGCGCGAGCCGCGCACGCGCCGCGTAGATCGCGGCCGTGAGGCCGGCGGGTCCGGAGCCGATGATCACGACCTTTCGGGTCTGCTCACTCACGGTCTTTTCTCCCGCGCGCCTCCGCGCGCACCTGGTTCTCCGTCGCGATCACGTCCGAGAGCGGTTTCTGCAGCTCCTGGATCAACTCTCGCGCGTCGCGCCGCGTCCCGTTCCAGAGGCCCTCGAGCCCCACGCGCATCGTCTCGCGGACGTCCTGCCACGTGAGGAGGTTCGGGCCCGGGTCCGCGAACGCGACCGACGTGATGTTCGGCATGGGGTCCACGGACATGCCCTTGAGCGCTTCCGGCTTGAAGAACGCCTGGCTCTCCGCGACCGATTTCATGGAGGGGATCGCCTGGCCGCTGTTCGCCATGTCTTCCTGGGCCGCCTTGCCCGTGAGGTACTTCACGAGCTGCCAGGAGGCTTCCTTCTGCCGCGTGTCCTTGGCGATCGCGTAGCAGACGGGGAACAGCGTCGTCGCCTCGCGCTCGCACTTCGGCATCTCGACCACGTCCCAGTCGAAGTCGCGAATATGGCGGAAGTCCATGCACTTCCATCGGCCGTAGGTGCACATGCCGATGCGGCCCGTGACGAACATGTCGCCCACGCCCTGATCGCGCGTGACGGACGGCGAGGGCTCGACCTGGTGCTTCCAGATCAGGTCGGCGAGGAACTGGAACGCGCGCGCGCTCTTGTCGAGGTACTTCGGGTCGCCGAGGACCCAGCGCGGAGTCCCGCTCTCGTCGCGCTCGATGAGCTTGCCGCCCGATGTCCAGAGCCACGGGAACCACTGGCCCGGCCACGTCTCGAGGACGCAGCCGTACTCGCGGGCCTCCGCGTGGGTGAGCTTCTTCGCCTTGTCGAGGAAGTCGTCCCAGGTCCAGCCGCGCTTCGGGTAGGGGACGTCGTACTTATCGAAGAGGTCCTTGTTGTAGTACATGACGAGCGTCGCGAAGTCCTTCACGACGCCGTAGAGGTGACCGTCCTCGTAGCGGAACTTCTCGAAGACCTCGGGGAAGAAGTCGCTCGCCTTGAACTCGGGGTCCTTCGCGACGAGCTCGTCGATCGGGAGGAGCCAGCCCCGGTTCGCGACGCCCGCGAAGTCCTCGTAGGCGAGGTAGAACACGTCGGGCGGCTCGCCGCCGCGGAAGCGCGTGTTGAGCTTCTGGCGGTAGCCCATGTCGGCGACGTGCTGGATCTTGACCGCGATCTTGGGGAACTTCGCGCGGAACGACTTCACGTAGCTCCGGACCGTCTGCACCTCGTCCGGCGTGCCCCAGATCATGAGCTTGAGCTCGGCCTCGGCCGCGGGCCGGACGAGGACGTCCTTCGCGATGAAGATCGCGACGACGAACGCGATCGCGGAGGCCGCCGCGGCGAGCGCGCCCTTCATGCGGATGCCCCGGCGACGGCGGGCTTCGGGAGCGAGAGGTTCTTCCCCTCCTCCGAGCGGTCGAAGACGTGGGCGCGCGTCATGTCGGGCTCGAGCCGGACGCGCGAGCCCGTTCGTGGAGTTCGAGTCGGCGAGGTCTTCGCGACGACCGAGCCGCCCTCGCCCTCGAGGTCGATCGTCACGACGACCTGGTCGCCGAGCGGCTCGACGACGGCCGCGCGTCCAGCGAGCGGGACCTTCGCCGTCTCGTCGATGACCTCGAAGGC
>CAZYLP010000217.1:0-11058 GCA_964648345.1 uncultured Planctomycetota bacterium | reverse complement strand
TTTGCGGTGCCGCGAGGACCGGTCTCGGGGTTCGGGGGCGAAGCCCCCGAGAGGAGGTCAGCCGACCTTGACCCGCTCGGGGGGCTGGTAGAGCCAGCCCTCGGTGTGGGCCGTCATGAGCGCATCGAGGACCTTCGGGTCGTACATCGAGACCCCGATCGCCGTGAGCCGGGCGATCGCGTCCTTGGTGGTGATCTCTTCGCCCCGCACGGCGGCGACTCGATGTACTTGTCGAAGTCGTTGGCGACCGAGATGATGCGCGCCTCGAGCGGGATGTCCTCGCCGTTCAGCGCATCCGGGTAGCCCTTCCCGTCCCAGCGCTCGCGGTGGTGGCGGACCGCGGGGAGGAGGAAGCTCATGCCCTGCATCTTCTCGAGGAGCTTCGACGCGAGGTCGATGCGCTTCTTGTCGACGGCCTCGTCGTTCTCCTTCGCGAGCTCGTCGGGCGTGAGGAAGATCGAGCCGATGTTGTGGAGGAGGGCGGCGAGCTGGACCCGGCGGTTGCGCGACCGCGAGAGGCCCATGGCCTGCGCGACGCCGGACGCGTAGGTCGCGACGCGCTCGGAGTGGCCGCGCGAGAGCGGGTCGCGCATCTCGATCGCGGCGACGAGCGAGCCGACGAGCTCGAGGTAGTTCTTCTCCTGCGCGAGGGCGAGCGTGATGCCCTGGATCGCCATGCCCGCCTGGACGCCGATCGCGGTCACGAGCTCGAGGTCCTCCGTGGAGAAGACCTCGGCGATCTTGGACGTCGAGAGGTAGATGACGCCGCAGAGCTGGTCCATGGCGACGAGCGGCGCGCAGATCACCGAGCGGATCTGCTTCATGACGACCGAGCCGCGGTCGCGGAAGCGGTCGTCCATGCTCGCGTCGGACGACATGATCGCGCGGCCGAAGCGGAGGACGCGCTTCACGATCGTGCGCGAGATCATCGGGCCATCCGCGGGCGGCGGGTTGGCCGCCTCCTCGGTCGAGCCCGAGTCGGACTCCTCGTTCTGGCCCTTCTCGTAGCTGCCGCCGAGGGTGAGCTCGCCCTTCTCGGGGTGCTTGATGAAGATGTAACCGTGGTCCGCGTTCACCGCGGCGCCCGCGAGGCGGACGACCTTCTTCGCGAGACCCTTCAGGTCGCGCTCCGATGCGATCGTCTTCGCGACCTTGTAGAGGACCTGGAGGTCGCGCGACTCGTGCGTCTCCTGGCCGGGCTCGAGCGCGAGGTCCTGGTCCTGCGCGGCGTTCAGGTCGATCTTGATCGTCGTCGTCGCGGCGACGGCATCGAACGGCTTGTGCTGCTCGATGACGCGCTCGCTGTTCGTCTTCTTCTTCGCGCGCCGATCCTCGAAGAGCAGGACGGTCGAGCCGATCTTGATCTCGTCGCCGACCCGGAGCAGCTCCTCCGAGATCTTCTCCTCGTTCACGAAGGTGCCGTTGCGCGAACCGAGATCGCGGATGAAGTACATCTCGCCGATCCGGAAGATCTCCGCGTGGCGTCGCGAGATCCCCTGGTCGAGGATCTGGATCCCGTCCGGGTTCTCGTCGCGGCCGATGACGAGGGTCTCGCCCTTGATGTCGTGCTCGTTGCCCTTGTGGGGCCCGTTCTTGACGCGGATGATCGGCATCTTCGCCCTTTGGTGAAGCGCCCAAGATCGCACGCCGCGCCGCGTCCGATCAAGACCGTGTCGCTCGCTTCGCCGCGAGGACGCAGCCACACTACCCCGGTGAGGATCGGCCCTTACGAGGTCGTGGCCACCCTCGGACGCGGCGGCATGGGGAGCGTCCACCGCGCGCGGCATCTCCCGACCGGCGTCGACCGCGCCTTGAAGGTCCTCGACGGCTCGCTCGACGCTCAGACGATCGAGCGTTTCCGCCGCGAGGCCGAGTCCCTCGCGCGCGTCGCGGGGGAGGGCGTCGTCTCGGTGCACGACTCCGGCACCGAGGGGCGGACGTTCTGGTACGCGATGGACCTCATGCCGCGCGGGTCGCTGCGGTCGCGGCTCCGGGAGCGCGGCGGGCGGCTCCCGTGGCGGGACGCGGCGACGATCGTGGCGTCCCTCGCGCGCGTCCTCGGGCAGTGCCACGCGGCGGGGCTCGTCCACCGGGACGTGAAGCCGGACAACGTGCTCTTCGACGAGGAGGACCGCCCGCGCCTCGCGGACTTCGGGTGCGTGCGCGACCTCGGCGCCAGCCGGCTCACGGCGACGGGCCACCTCGTCGGCACGCCGGAGTACATGCCCCCGGAGCAGCTCCGCGGCGAGACCGTCGGGCCGCCGGCCGACGTGTTCGCGCTCGGCGTCGTCCTCCACGAGCTCGTGACCGGGGCGCGGCCGTTCGCGGGGAAGAACCTCGTCGAGCTCGAGGGCGCGATCCGCGCGCGGCGGCGCCCGCCGTGCGAATCGGGGGACACGCCGCGCGCGCTCGACGAGCTGCTCGACGCGGCGCTCGACCCGGACCCCGCGCGGCGCCCGGCCCACGGAGGGGCGCTCGCGCGCGACCTCGATGCCCTCCTCGCGAAAGGCGACCACGGGCGGAGCGATCGCCGCGCGAGCGCGACCGTCGCGCTCTCGGCGGTCGCGGTCGTCGCCGCGCTCGCCGCCGCGCTCGCCTGGCGCTCCTCCCTGGCGACACGTCCCGCCGTCGCCGAGCCGGCCACGGCCTCCTCGACCTCCCCGACGCCGTCCACTTCCTCGTCCACGGCCGTCGCTCCTCCCGGACGCCCCGGGCATCCGGTGGCCGCCATCACATCCGCCGCCGCGGCGAAGAGGATCCGGTCGGTCCTGGAACGCATCGAGCAGTCGCCCGAGAGCGTGCGCACGTCGCTCGCCTTAGGCCACGAGATCCTCTCGGCGCTGCGGGGCGCGCGGGAGACCGGGCTCGACCTCGGCGCTGACGAGGACGCGCTCATCGCGGCGATGTACGTGTGCGGATCGTTCAACGTGATGACGGACCGGCGCGACGACGTGGCACCGCTCTACGCTGCGTTCCTCGACTCTCCGCGGACGAGAGACTTCCTCCTCGACCGGGCCAAGGCCGTCGAGTACTTCACGAAGAAGACGTGGCCGTGGCCGCTCACGGAGTACCTCGTCCAGGAGGCGCTGAGGATCGCGCGGGACGAGCGGGCCCCGGCGGAGAGCCGGCTCAAGATGTACGGCGCGGTCGGCGTCTTCGGCATGAACCACGGCCGGTACGACGAGGCGGCCGCCCTCGTCGACGAGGGCGCGCTGGCCCTCGGGAGGCCTTGCGACCTCGACCTGCTCCGCGCTCACCTCAAGATCTCCGCGGGCCGCCGCGAGGAAGGGCTCGCCGACTCGGAGGGGTTGGCGGCCCGCTTCGAGCCGGGCTCGGTCAACGATGTGACCATCCGCTGGCTCCGGGCGAACGCTCTCCTCGCGCTCGGCCGGCCGAGGGACGCCATCGCCGAGGTGGCCTCGGTCCCGGAGGATCTCCCGATCGCCTTCGAGCCGAACATGATCCGCGCTCGCGCGGCCCACGCCATCGGAGACACCGGGACGCGGGACCGCGCGATCGCGGCCGCCCGCCGCCTCGTGACCAACGACGAGCAGCGCGACCGCTTCCGGAGGCTCGAGGAGCTCGCGGGGCCTGCGCCGCGCTGAACCGGTCTGTTACAACTGACCGACTTGGGGGGCCGGCTCATGGCCGTCGAGATCCGTTACACGAAGCGCGCGACGCCGCGCGTTCGCACCCGCCAGACGAAGGCGGGCGTCGCATCCAAGCGCTCGGCCGCGCGGCCGGTCGAGACCGTGCTCGACCTCTCGCTCACCGGGATCAAGATGATCGTGCGCGGCGCGCCCTTCGAGAAGGGCGAGAAGCTCACGATCGAGCTCGTGCATCCGACCTTCCGCGGCGCCGTCCAGCTCGACGGACTCGTCCGGTGGTCGCGCTCCGAGCCCGCCGGGAGCGACCGCTGCTCCGCGGGCGTCGAGTTCGTCGACCTCGACGAGAAGCGCAAGCGCCAGCTCGACCGCGTCCTCTCCCTCGAGCTCGGGAGCAACGTGACGATCGCGGGGCACGGCCACGTCGGCTACGTCGCGCGGGGGACGGCCGAGCTCGAGCGCACGGTCTTCGTCTACGACCTCGACCGCCACGAGGTCGCCCGCGTCCTCGAGGAGAAGACCGGCTGGCGCGCGACGCGCATCCGCGCGGGCCAGGTCGAGACGAAGACGAGCCCCGAGCTGGGCGAGCTCCTGCGCTTCCTGTTCGCGAAGAGCGAGGGGCGCGTCGAGATCAACCCGCCGGTCTGATCACCGGACCGCGACGACCGCCGCGCCGTAGGCGGCGAGCGGGACCTTCATGCCCTTCGAGGCGAGCTCGGCGCCCGTCGCCGAGCCGAGCGAACGGCTCGAGAGCACGTCCACGAGCTGGTACGTCGTCGCCGGATCGAGCCCGAGCGCGCCGAGGTCGCGGAGCTTGACGACCGCGTCGTCCGCGCGGTCGAGACGCGAGGCGATGAAGATGAGCGACGGGTCGCGGCGCGCGAAGGCCCGCGCCTTCCCGTCCTCGACCTCGAGGAGAGGGGCGACGCCCGCCTCGCCCGCGACCCAGCGCGCGAAGGCGCGGGCGGTCAGGATCTCCGCCGCCGGCGCGTCGTAGTACGTGTGGTCGCGGAACGCGCGCGCGGGGCTCGTCCCGAAGTGGATCACCTGGCCGAGGCCGCGGTGGACGCGCCAGCCCGACGCCGCGCCGTTCAGGCCGAACGGGGCGGTGCGGTCGAACGCGATGACCTCGGCGCCAGGGGCGACCTTGAAGAAGCCGAGGAAGGGGCTCGTCGCGATCGAGCCGACCCCTCCGTTCGGGAGCGTGAAGTTGACGTGGGGCGGGAGGACGAAGCCGAGCTTCTCCTCGTACGTCCCCGTGAGCGTCCCGTCCGAGAGGAGCCCGCCCGCGAGCGCGGCGGTCGGCTGCCACGAGGCATCGTGCCGCCCCGTGTGGAGGAGGTTGAGGAGGGTGCCGCCCTTCGCGACGAACGACTCGAGGGCGGGCACGAGGTCCCCCTCGGTCGCATCCGGGTTCACGTGGACGACGAGGTCGAACGCGTCGAGGTCGCCCTTCTTGAGCTTGCCGCCGTCCAGGACCGCCGGCTGGATCCCGGCGTCCTCGAGCCAGCCGAGGATCGCGGGCGCCTCCTTGGCCTGGATCCAGCCCGGGTGGCCGGCGACGCCGTCCGCGGGGCCCATGAAGCCGGCGCCGACGACGAGCGCGACCCGCGACTCGACCTCGCGCGAGCGGAGGAGGTCGTCGTTCACGGCGTTCACGCCCCAGCGCGCGACCGCGTCGAAGCGCGGCGTGCGGACGCCGTTCTCGTCGAGCGGCGCCATGCCGAAGTAGCGCGAGCCATCCCGGTTGAGGCCGCCGCGGAAGGTGTAGATGATGCCCGCGACGCCGCCGTGGCCGAAGAACTCGAGCAGGATGTGGTCGGTCGTCGCCACCGGCACGTTGAGCGGGATCCCGAGCGGCAGGTCGAAGAGCCCGCCCTCGAGCTCGGCGCCGAGCGCGCCCTTCGTGCCGCTCTCGGCCATGAAGCGCTTCGTGAAGAAGGACGTGAGGAACGGGTAGTCGAGCGGCCGGTCGAAGCTCCACGGGAACTGCTTCGGGTACGCGTCGAGCGACGCGACGCCCGAGCGGTTCTTCGCCTCCCCATCCCAGAGGAGGAGGTCCATGGTCGGCATCGGGTGCGGCGAGTCGTTCGTGACGAAGAGGACGTCCGGCTGGCGGATCCCGAGGCCTTCCCACGTCTGGCGGAGGAACGCGTGGAACTCGGCGATCCCGTCCTGGCCCGCGTCGAACCAGTCCTGCACGGCGGCGTTGTCGCCGGCCTTCGTGGGCGGGTCGGGGTTCCGGCCGTGGCCCGCGCCGTACTTCTTCGAGAGCCAGTCGCGGTACTGCTTCTTCCCGTGGTCCGAGTAGTCGGACGCGAAGCGCGACTTGAAGTAGAAGTTCGTCTCGTTGTCGAGCTGGAGGAGGACGATCGACGGGCGATCGACGATGTAGCGCTTCACGATCGGCGCCACGATCGAGAACCAGCGCGCGGTCGCCGCGCGGAAGTCGGGCGCGAAGAAGCTCGGCTGCCGTCCCTCCTTGCGGCCGAGGAGGTCGAACGAGAAGAACTTGCCGTCCGGTCCGAGCGCGAGCGACGACGGGTTCTTGTCCTTCCACCACTGCGGGATCGCGCCGAAGCTCCCGACGCCGTTCGGCCACTCGGAGTTGATGAACGGCCCCGGCTTGATCGCGACGAGGAGCCCGCGCTTCCAGCACATCTCCAGGAAGAGGTCGAGGTCGCGCACGCCGGTGAAGTCGAGCTGGCCCTCGACCTCCTCGTGGTAGTCCCACGGCACGTACGTCGTGACCATGGTGCCGCCCGCCTGCTGGAGCTCGTCGAGCGCGCGCTCCCAGAGCTGGTGCGTCTTCGCGACGTCCCAGTTGGCGTCGCGGCAGCGGTAGTACTGGATCTCGCCGCCGAGGATCGCGCGGACCTTCCCGTCGATCGCGAGCCCGCGCTGGGTGAGGACGACGCGCGGAGGAGGCGGCGGCGGCGGAGTCGCCGTCGCGCTGGTCGCGGTCGCGACACCCGAGGTGGTCGGCGCGATCGTGGAGAACGAACCGCCGCCCGAGCCGCCGCGCGTGCAACCGCAGGCGATGAGGAGCAGAGCGAAGGGCAGGAACCGACGACCCCCAGGACCCACGGAACGTCTCCTGCCGCTCCCTGAGAGCAAAGAGCGGCGCGTGGAAGAGGAGGCCTCCGCGCAACGAGTTGCGCGCGTCAACTCCGCACTCACCGTGGCACGCTCTTCAGGAATCGGCGGGCTCCAAGCCAAACTCACTGACGGAACCGTTCGCTCGGATCGCCCCCGAAGAACTGGCGGATCACCCTGTCCCACGACGTGATCCCGCGCGGCGGGACGTACACGAGGTCACCGGGCTCGAGGTACATGTCGGTGTCCTCGGCGGCGGCGATCTTGTCTATGTCCACGCGGAAGACGCGCGGCGTCGTCACGCGGTCGCGGATGACTCGTATCTCACTCGTGTTCGCGGTCGCGGGGATGTAGCTCCCCGCGGCCTGGATCGCGGAGACGACGTTCGCTCCGCGCACGAAGGGGACCGAGCCCGGCCGCGAGACCTCGCCCATGACGTGGATGACCTTGCTCCGCATCTCCTTGAGCGTGATCGTCACCGTCGGCGACTTGATGTGGGTCATGAGCCGCGAGGCGAGCTGGACGCGCGCCTCGTCGAGCGTGAGACCCGAGAGCTCGATGCGGCCGATGAGCGGGAAGCTTATGGCGCCGTCGGGCCCGATCTCGGTCTCGAGCGCGAGGTCCTCCTTCCAGACGGAGATCCCGATCCGGTCGCCGGCTCCGAGGCGGAACTCGAAGGGAGCCGGGTTCGCCTCGTTCGGCTTCGGCGAGTAGGCGACGCAGCCTGAGATGAGGACGAGCGTGGCGATGAGGACGGCGCGCATGGCGGTAGCAGAACCTATGTCGGAGAAGCGTTTCAAGGGGTCGTCCTAGGCGTGTGGTAAAGTGCGCGCTCTATGGCACCGCAGGACGGCGTCTCCGCTCAAGGTCTCTTCCAGCCCGGGGAGGGGATCTCGTACGACGACTTCATCATCTTGCCGGGGCACATCGACTTCCATCACTCCGTCGTCGACCTCTCGTCGCGCTTCTCGCGCCGGGTCCCCGTCAAGCTCCCGTTCGTCTCGTCGCCGATGGACACGGTGACCGAGCACCGGATGGCCATCGCGCTCGCCCTCCAGGGCGGGATCGGCGTCGTCCACTACAACAACGCGGTCGCGAAGCAGGCGGAAGAGGTCAAGAAGGTCAAGCGTTTCGAGAACGGCTTCATCACCTCGCCCGTCGTCCTCTCGGCCGACCACACGATCGCGGACGTGGACTCCATCAAGCAGCGCATGGGCTTCTCGGGGATCCCGATCACCGAGGACGGGTCGCTCAGGACGCGCGTCATCGGGATCGTCACCAACCGCGACATCGACTTCGAGCCGGACCGGCGGCGGAAGCTCCGCGAGGTCATGACGACCGAGATCACGACGGCGCCGGCCGGGATCCCGCTCACCGAGGCGAACCGGATCCTCCGCACGTCGAAGAAGGGGAAGCTCCCCCTCATCGACAAGGACGGCCGGCTCGTCTCGCTCGTCTCGCGGCGCGACCTCCTCAAGAACCGCGACTACCCGGACGCGAGCAAGGACGACCGGAAGCAGCTCCGCGTGGCCGCGGCCGTCTCCACGCGGGACGAAGACCGCGAGCGCGTGACGGCTCTCGTCGAGGCGGGCGTGGACGCGATCGTCATCGACTCCGCGCAGGGGGACTCCATCTACGAGCTCAAGATGCTCGAGTTCATCAAGAAGGAGCACCCGCACGTCGACGTCGTCGCGGGCAACGTCGTCACGAGCGCGCAGAGCGCGCGCCTCATCGCGGCCGGCGCCGATGCCCTCAGGATCGGCATGGGCCCCGGCTCGATCTGCACGACCCAGGGGACCATGGCCGTCGGACGCGCGCAGGCGACCGCGGTCTACCACACGGCGCGCGCGGCCCGCGAGCGCGACATCCCGGTCATCGCCGACGGCGGGATCTCGTCGATCGGTCACATCGGGAAGGCGCTCGCGCTCGGCGCGGGCTGCGTCATGATGGGCTTCATGTTCGCGGGGACCGACGAGGCGCCCGGGGACTACTTCTACGACAACGGGCTCCGGGTGAAGCGCTACCGCGGCATGGCGTCGATCGAGGCCATGCAGGCGGGCGGCGAGAAGCGCTACATGACCCAGGCCGACGACCGGAAGATCAAGGTCGCCCAGGGCGTCGCCGGCACGGTCGTGGACAAGGGCTCGATGCAGGACCTCGTCCCCTACCTCGTCCAGGCGCTGCGCCAGTCGCTCCAGGACATGGGGATGAAGAGCGTCCAGGTCCTCCAGCGCTCCCTCGTCGACGAGTCGCTCCGGTTCGAGCGGCGCTCGATGGCGGCCCAGATCGAGGGCGGCGTCCACGGGCTCCACTCGTACAAGGAGCCGTCCATCGGGTTCCGCGGGCCGTGACCGAGCCGGCGTCCGAGCCCGCGCCCGTCCCGCCCGACTGGGCCGCGATCGAACGCGCCTCGGTGACCACGAGCGGCGTGATCGGAGCGGTCTTCGGGTGGGCCGGAGCGGTCGGGCTGTACTTCGTGCTCCGCTACCAGCCGCGCTTCGAGCTCGTGCCCTGGCACTACTGGGCCGGCTTCGCGTGCGTCGCCGCGTTCCTCGGCTGGGGCGTCTTCGCGGGGCTCATGCGCCGCCACTACGCGCGCCGCCGCGTGTTCGCGTCGAAGCTCGCCGCGCTCCTCGAGCAGGCGGGCGCCACGGCCGACGACGCCGCGCGCGCGCGCATCGAGGCCGCGATCAACGACACGACGGACGAGGGTACGCGGGCCTTCCTCCTCGAGCACTTCAACAGGAAGAAGAAGATCGAGTCCCCATGAACGAGAAGATCCTCATCTTCGACCTGGGTTCGCAGTACACGCAGCTCATCGCGCGGCGCGTGCGCGAGCAGAAGGTCTACTCGGAGATCGTCCCCTTCTCGACGAAAGCCCGCGACGTGAAGGGCGTGAAGGGGATCATCCTCTCGGGCGGCCCGGCCTCGGTGCACGAGCACGACGCGCCGACGATCGACAAGGAGATCTTCTCGCTCGGAGTGCCCGTCCTCGGGATCTGCTACGGGCTCCAGCTCGGCGCCGAGCTCCTCGGCGGGAAGGTCCAGGCCGCCCCCGAGCGCGAGTTCGGACGCACGACCTGCGAGTTCGACACGTCCTGCGCGCTCTTCGAGGGCCTCCCCGCATCGAGCGTCGTCTGGATGAGCCACGGCGACCGCGTCGAGAACGCCCCCGGCGAGTTCAAGGCGATCGCCCGGACCGGCTCGACGGCCCAGGCGGCCGTCGCGCACAAGAGCGGCAAGTTCTGGGGCGTCCAGTTCCACCCCGAGGTCGCCCACACCGAGCAGGGCTCGTGGATCCTCGGGAACTTCCTGAAGAAGATCTGCGGCTGCAAGGGCGACTGGAACCTCACCAACTTCATCGACGAGTCGACCCGCGACGTGCGCTCCCAGGTAGGGGAGACCGGCCAGGTCATCTGCGGCCTCTCGGGCGGGATCGACTCCGCGGTCGTCGCGCTCCTCATCGACCGCGCGATCGGGCCGCGGCTCACGTGCATCTTCGTGGACAACGGCCTCCTCCGTCAGGGAGAGGTCGAGTCGGTCGAGGCGGCGTTCAAGCCGCGCTTCGGCGAACGCCTCAAGGTCGTGCGCGCGGCCGAGCGGTTCCTCGAGAAGCTCCGCGGCGTCACGGACCCCGAGCAGAAGCGGAAGATCATCGGCCACGAGTTCGTCGCCGTCTTCAAGGACGCGGCGAAGGGCGTCGCGAACGCGCGGTTCCTCGCGCAGGGGACGCTCTACCCCGACGTGATCGAGTCTCAGGCGGCGCACGGCGGCCCCACGGCGACGATCAAGACGCACCACAACGTGGGCGGGCTCCCGAAGGAGCTCGGCTTCGCGCTGGTGGAGCCGCTCCGGCTCCTCTTCAAGGACGAGGTCCGCGAGATCGCCCGCGAGCTCGGGCTCCCGCGCGAGATCGTCCGGCGCCAGCCGTTCCCCGGCCCCGGGCTCGCCGTCCGGTGCCTCGGCGAGGTGACCGCGCGCCGGCTCTCGGTGCTCCGGCGCGCCGACGCGATCGTCCAGGAGGAGTTCTCGAAGGCCGGCCTCACCGAGAAGGTGTGGCAGTCCTTCGCGGTCCTCCTCCCCGTGAAGAGCGTCGGGGTGATGGGCGACGCGCGCACCTACGAGGAGGTCTGCGCGCTCCGCGCGGTCGACTCGCAGGACGGCATGACGGCGGACTGGGTGCGCGTCCCCTACGAGCTCCTCCAGGTCATCGCGACGCGGATCGTGAACGAGGTCCGCGGGATCAACCGCGTGGCCTACGACATCACCTCGAAGCCGCCTGGCACCATCGAGTGGGAGTGATGTCTAATGAGGGGGGTGCGGGGGGACCGCCCCCCGCGCCGCAGCGGCACCGCGC